>CAJUDT010000094.1:4772-8600 GCA_910585415.1 uncultured Flavonifractor sp. | reverse complement strand
GGCCCGGCGATCTTTGGTTACTTTCCATCGCTGGAAAGTAACCCGCCGGAGGCAGAACCAGAAAACGAACACCACCAGAGTACCGAGGAAGAAACAGAAGGGAAACAAACACCACCCCTGAAAGCCCCCAATTTCTCTGTATTTAACCATAGTTTCCCTCCACACCCCCGCCAAACTATGCAAAATATAAGTATACTTTTCCCAACCTTCATGGTATACTAATAAAATTAACAAGGCTTTATGCGCGGCCAGCCGCGCTTTTAGGGGATATGCTCCATGGTCCACGGAAGAACGACCCAACATAGCATATACCCCTTGATATAAGGCAGGACCCAGAGAACAAAAAACCGACGCCTGTGGCGGTATATTGGCTTCCCCTTTCCCGGCGAGGCAGGGCCGGGAAGGACGGTTGTCTAAGCCGCTGTATTTTTGTGCGTCCAAGCTCTGCGTCCCTCTCCCCGAGCCGTTTTTCTGTAAGGCTTCGGGGCTACATACCTACCACTTTTTAGGTAATGAAAAGGAGTGTTTCAAGACTTTTATGGCTGAAAAACTGAAAATTATTTCCCTTGGCGGCCTGAACGAGATTGGCAAGAACCTGACCGTCTACGAGTACGGCGGAGATATGATTATCGTGGACGTAGGCATGGGCTTCCCCGACGACGATATGTATGGCGTTGACGTGGTTATCCCCGATTTTACCTACCTCATCAAAAACCGCGACCGTATTCGGGGTATCTTCCTCACCCACGGACATGAGGACCACATCGGCTCCATCCCCTATCTGCTCCGGGACGTGAACGTCCCCATTTACGCCACCCGCATGACCGCCGGTCTGGTCAAGCTCAAGCTGGAGGAACACCGCCTCTTGGACAAGACCAAGCTCATCACCTGCGAGGCGGGCGAGGTGGTCCGGCTGGGCAAGTTTAGTGTGGAATTTATCCATGCCAACCACTCCATTGCCGACGCGGTATGCTTCGCCATCAAGACGCCCGTGGGCACTGTGGTCCACACCGGGGACTTCAAAATTGACCCCACCCCCATTCAGGGGGGCATGATGGACCTGGGCCGTCTGGGACAGCTGGGCAAAGAGGGCGTATTGGCCCTGCTGGCCGACTCCACCAACGTGGAGCGCCCCGGCTACACCAAGAGCGAGCGTAGTGTAGGCGCCTCCTTCGACGCCCTCTTCCGGGGCTGTGAGCAGCGCATCATTGTCACCACCTTCGCCTCCAATGTGGACCGCATTCAGCAGATTATCGACGTGGCCGTGCGGTATGGCCGAAAAGTGGCCGTCACTGGGCGGAGCATGGAGAACGCTATGAAGGTGTCCACCGAGCTGGGATATATGAAAATACCCGACGGTGTACTGGTGCCCATTGACCACATCAAGAGCCTGCCCAAGCAGAAAATCTGCATCATCACCACCGGCAGCCAGGGGGAAACCATGTCCGCCCTGACCCGGATGGCCTTCAACACCCACCGGCAGGTGGACATTCAGGCGGGTGATCGGGTCATCCTCTCCGCCTCCGCCATTCCCGGCAATGAAAACGCCATCGGCAACGTCATCAACGAGCTCTACCGCAAGGACGCCGAGGTGGTCAATGAGCGAGAACTCCCCCTGCACGTCTCCGGCCACGCCTGCCAGGAAGAGCTGAAAATCATTCACGCCCTGGTCCAGCCCAAGTTCTTCATTCCCGTCCACGGAGAGCAGCGGCACCTTAAGACTCATGCCAAGCTTGCCCGCGACATGGGCATGGACCCCCGGCGCATCCTCATCAGCGAAATCGGCCGGGTCATTGAGCTCACCCCCAATTCTGCCAAGCTCAACGGCACCGTCCCCGCCGGACGGGTGTTTGTGGACGGCTACGGTGTGGGCGATGTGGGCAGTGTGGTACTCCGGGACCGCAAGCATCTGGCCGAGGACGGCATGATTGTCGTGGTCGTCTCCATGTCCGGACAGGACGGTTCCGTGGTTTCCGGGCCCGATATCATCACCCGCGGCTTTGTCTATGTGAAAGAGTCTGAGGGGCTCATGGAGGAACTGCGCCGGGTGGCGGTCAACGCCCTGGACAACTGCCAGATGGACTACCGCACCGACTGGGCCTCCATCAAATCCGAGATGAAGAGCGCCCTGTCCAACTTCCTCTACAAAAAAACCAAACGCAATCCCATGATCCTGCCTGTTATCATGGAAGTGTAATCGAAACGGCCCTCCGGCATCAACCGGAGGGCCGTGTTTTATTCTGTGCTTCAGCGGGGCATTTGTGTCTCCTCGTCAGTCCCGGCGCGGGGTACTGTCTCTTGGACATACCCGCGGACAGCGCCGCTGAGTTCCACCCTGTCAAAGGCGCGCTCCTTGGGCGTGGAGGCACCCTGAGCGGACTCCACCGGCCCGCCGGAGCCGTCAGAGACGGCACCCTCAGCGGCGTTCAGCAATTCCAAATACCGCTGGCGGGCTGCGGCATAAACTGCGCCCAGGCTGTTCCGCTCCTGCAAATAACGCTCAAAATCGCTGGCCGTCAGGCCGTACGACTCACAATAATCCGATATCCGCTCCCGCCACTGAGCGGCCCCTGCCGCAAAGCGCTCCGCCATTTCAGACGTCCCGGACAAAAAGCTCTCTTCGGTCAGCTCCGGGCAATCCCGGTATGCAAAGGCGGCATACCCGTTCTGCTCAGTTCTCTCCAGGTAGTCCGCATACTGCCTCTGCGCTCCGGCATAGCGGTTTGCCCCTTCCACCAGGGCGGATATATCCCGCTCCACAGCCGCAAGCGCATCCTCCAGCGCGGCGGTGTGTCGAGACGACTCCAGAGACGGAAGCCCAGCCGCCTCCGTTCCTCCAGCCTCCGCACTGGCCTTGGCTGAGGACAGCTCACCGGCCAGACGCTCTCGGCGGCTGCTGAGGACCTGGAAGTCCTCCAGCTGCTCCCGCTGTACAGCAAGTCCCTCCTCAAAGGAGTTTCTGCGGGAACACAGAGCCTTATACCCTGGCAGCGCCTCTTCCATACGCTCATCCCGCTGCTGCTCGAATTTCTCCTTTGCGTTCAAAAGCGCCCGCCGCGCACGCTCCAAGGGCGTTTGGTTCTTCTCCTCCAGCATGGAGACCAGCCGCCCCATTGGCGCGGCCTGCCCTGTTCCATTCATCCCAAAAACCGGTCCGACCTGCATAACACACCTCCACTCCCTGTATCTGACGGCAGTTAATCCTCATCCACGATGTCTTTTTCTGTCCGAATATGCAGCGGACATGAAACATGCTCCATACACCTTAACAGGACTTGAATCTGTTCCTCGCTCATATTATGACAGCTGAATTGCAGCATCTGGTGTTCTCTCTGTATCTCCGTCTCCCGGCCATACGCAAACAGCCAAAAGTGTGTATCGGTCCAATCGTCCGCCTGCTCCAGGCAGTCGAACCGCCAGCTGCGCCCGTCCCGCCCCACTTCGGTATCTTCCTCCCACCCGGAGCATTCCTCCCTGATTTTTTGCAGGATTTCCTCCAGGGGCAGCGCCTCCAGGGCCTTTAAGCTCCCCTTTCCCAGGCGGTATTTTTCATACACTGCCTGGTCATCCAAAACCGCGCCCGGCTTGCATCTCCAAAAGACCAAGTCAACCTCATGCACAGGCGGATAGTGCTCATGAAGCATCATAAAGGCCGTCTCTTCCAAAGAGTGGTGGCTCCAGTATTCACAGCACAACATCTGCAAATCCTCCGCATCCCAGGCAACGCCGGTCAGCCGCCGCATTTCCTCCACTTCTTCGTCGTCTGGCAAATCATAGTAATCCGCAATCCGGTTGATGAGCTCCTTGACCTGCTCAAGCTGTCTTGTC
>CAJUDT010000094.1:0-4762 GCA_910585415.1 uncultured Flavonifractor sp. | reverse complement strand
ACTGCTTTTTTATTCTATCGGAACCGGCGGGTACAATCTTAAGAATTTTGGGGTATTCTATCAATGCACCTGCTTACAGTGGACGCACAGGCCATGGAACATCACCTCATGACCAGTAATCTGGTGCTCACTGAGCTGGAGGGCCTGTTCATCCAGGCCCCGGTCGTAGGGGACGCTCATATCAAACACCCCGCCGCAGTGCTCACAGCGAAAATGGGCGTGCAGGCTGGTATCGGCATCGTACCGCTCCACCGGGAAGGGCATTCGGACAAGCCTCCCCTCCTCGGTCAGCAGGTTCAGGTTGCGGTAGACTGTTCCCAGGCTCAGGCTGGGATTGTCCGGCTTGAGCCAGCGGTAAACCATCTCCGCCGTGGGGTGCTGGTCGCTTTTCTTAATGGCCTCATAAATCATTTCCCGCTGGCGGGAGTAACGTGTACCATTCATGGGTCATTCCTATTCCTTTCTATAAATGATAATCATTCCTGTTATTAAATATACCATGTTCTCTCTGCGCCTGCAACCCCTTTTTTGATGTGTCAAATTTTTTCAGTGGTAGCCCGCTCTGTACCGCGCATACTAAGGGCCGGATGGATAACATCTGTTTTACAGCAACTGATCATATAGGAGGATGCGGAATGAAACGGACCTTGACACTGTTCTGTCTGGGGCTGGCGCTGACCTTCGCCCTGGCGGGCTGTACCCGGGATAAAATGCCCAATGTGACCCCCACGCCCGCAGGCGGGAGCCCTGTGAGCACACCCAGCGGTGAGCCCATGCGCCCGGATGGGACCGTACGCCCGGACGAAACCTACCGTCCCAGTCCCACCCCCATCCCGGAGGGCACCCTGAATCCCACCGGCACCCCCGGCGTGGCCGGTTCAGCAGGCGCGGCGGGCTCTGCCGTACGGCCCGGAGCCAGCGGCTCCACACGCGGCACCCGTGGAATCACCGAAAACTCTGCCGGGACCACTGCCGGCACCCGCGCCGGTGAGGCCGCCCGCGACGTGGCCCGCGGTGTGGGAGATGCCGCCCGTGATGTGGTTGACGGCGTAGGAGATGCCGCCCGCGACATCGGAAACGGCGTAAGAAACGCGGTACGGTAAACCAGCGGCATCCGCCGGACGCACGCCCCTCGGGGCCGCGTCCGGCTTTTTTTGCCCATTTGAAATTCGTAAGAAGCCCGTCTGATTTTTGTAAGGCTTTGGACAAACCTTATTCAAAACTGCCCAAAGGCTTTCTGATATGATAAAAACCATCAAAAGGAGGGATGTTTTATGTGCCAAAAGCTCCGTCTGGCCGTCCTCTTCGGCGGCTGCTCCACCGAATACCCCGTCTCACTTCAATCCGCCCATGCGGTCCTCACCCATCTGGACCCGGAGAAATATGAGGTCTATCCCCTGGGCATCACCCGCCAGGGACAGTGGCTGCTGTACACCGGCCCTCTGGAGGCTCTGCCTGCGGATACCTGGTATCAGGACGCCCGGCACACCTGCCCGGCAGTTCTCTCCCCGGACCGGAGCACCTGCGGCCTCCTGGTTCTGGACCCCGCCGGAGTGCGCACGCTCCCCCTGGACGCAGCCTTTCCGGTGCTCCACGGAAAAAACGGCGAGGACGGCACCGTTCAGGGCCTGCTGGAGCTGGCCGGAATCCCTCTGGTGGGGTGCGGCCTGTGCTCCTCCGCTCTGTGTATGGATAAGGACTTGGCCCACCGGCTGGCCGCTTTGGCGGGGGTGGAGGTCCCCCCTTCCGCCCTCTTCCGGTCCGGGGACAGCTGGGAAGCCCTCCCCCGCCGGACCGGTTCCCTGCGCTATCCCCTCTTCGTCAAGCCCGCTCGGGCGGGTTCCTCCTTCGGTGTCAGCCGGGTGGAGACCCCCGCCGGACTGGAATCCGCCGTCCGCGCCGCCCTGGCGCACGACAGCAAGGTTTTGGTGGAAGAGGCCATCCCCGGCTTTGAGGTGGGGTGCGCCATTTTGGGCACCCAGGGACTCACCGTGGGACAGGTGGACGAGATTGAGCTCAAAGAGGGCTTTTTCGACTACACGGAAAAATACCAGCTCATTACCTCCCGTATCCATATGCCCGCCCGCATCTCCCCAGGCAAGGCCGAGGAAATCAAGCGGGCGGCGCGCAAGGTCTATTGGGCGCTGGAGTGCTCCGGCTTTGCCCGGGTGGATATGTTCCTCACCCCCGACGGGCGGGTGGTGTTCAACGAGGTCAACACCATCCCCGGATTCACCAGCCACAGCCGCTATCCCAGCATGATGCAGGGCATTGGGCTGGAATTTGCCCCCCTGCTGGACCGGCTGATTGCCCTGGCGGTGGAAACATGAGAACTCTGGTGCTTCATCGGGAGGAAACCGCCCAGGGGCCGCTGATTCTGGTCAACGCCGCCCATCCGCTGGCCCCAGGGTATCTCCCCGAGCTGACGGCGGCAGACTGCCGCTTCCCCGGCATCCAACTGGAGCGGCAGGCGGCCCACCTTCTGACCGCCTGCGTCCAGGCGGCGGGCGGACAGGGGGCCATTGTCCCCGTCTCCGGCTGGCGGAGCCGGGAGGAACAGCAGGCCATTTGGGACGGCACCTGGAAGGCCGAGGGAGAGGCATTTACCCGCCGCTACGTGGCCCCGCCGGGGTGCAGCGAGCACGAGACGGGCCTTGCCATCGACCTGGCGGAGCGGGCGGAGCACATCGACTTTATCCGGCCAGATTTTCCCGACCGGGGTCCCTGCGGCGTATTCCGGCGGCTGGCGGCCCGGTATGGTTTTCTTCAGCGGTACCGAAGCGAACAGGAGGCCCTCACCGGCATCGGGGCGGAGCCCTGGCATTTCCGCTATGTGGGCGCTCCCCACGCCCAGCTGATGGAGGAACATGGCCTGTGTCTGGAGGAATACGCCGCCTTTCTGGCAGAGGGACCCAAGCTGTGTACCCTCCCCAACGGGCGAAATGTACGTGTCTCCCGTCTCCCCTGCCCTGGAGAGCGGGTGGAGGTCCAGGTTCCCGAGGGCTGCTGCCAGATTTCTGGCGACAATCAGGGCGGTTTTATTTTGACATTGTGGGGGGATTTGCCTTGAGCGTGCGGGGTTGGCTGACCGACTGCTCCAAGGGGGACAATTTAGGACTTTACTGGCGGCTGTTTTTCCGCCGGGCGCAGGCCAAACACAGTTGGACGCGGCATGTGCTGACCTTCTGCCTCAACCGCATGGCCCACCGGCACGGGGGGTATATCGGCAACGGAGCGGTTATCGAAGGGATTCCCACCCTGCCCCACGGCCTCCACGGTATTTATATCTCCCGGTATGCCGTTTTGGGGGCGGATTGCTGGATTTATCAAAATGTCACCATTGGGGAGGTCCAGCGCAAGGCCCCACGGATTGGCAGGAACTGCCTCATCGGCGCGGGAGCGGTCCTTGTGGGGGACATCAAAATCGGAGATTCTGTCAAAATCGGCGCGGGGGCGGTGGTGTGCTCCGACGTGCCCGACGGCTGTACCGTCGTGGCTCCGCCCGCCCGCGTGCTTCCAAGGAGGTGTGCCCATGACCTGCGCCAACCGCCGGGCCTGGATTGAGGTGGACACCGGAGCCCTGCGGCACAACCTCATCCAGCTCCGCAGGCTGCTGCCGGAGGGGTGCGGCCTGCTGGCCGTGGTCAAGGCCAACGCCTACGGCCACGGGGCGGCGGAGTGCGCCGCCGTCTGTCAGCAGGCCGGTGTGCGCGCCTTTGCCGTGGCCACCGCCGCCGAAGGGGCCGCGCTGCGGGAACGCGGCATTGCGGGAGAGATTTTAGTGCTGGGCTACTCCGGAGCGGAGGCCGTCCCTCTGCTGTCCCGGTACTGCCTGTCTCAGGCGGTGGTGAGTCTGGACCACGCACGGCTGCTGAACGCCTGCGGCCTCCCCCTGCGCGTTCATTGGAAGGTGGATACCGGGATGCACCGGCTTGGCTTCGCCTGGGACCGGCCGGAGGTGCTGGCAAGTGCTTTTGCCTGTCAGCACTTACAGGTCTGCGGTCTGTTCACCCATCTCTCGGACGCAGAAGCGCCGGACCCGGAGAGCCGGAGCCGCACACAGACCCAGATAGACCGCTTTTTTCAAATGGTACAGTACCTGCGTTCAGCGGGATATGAACCCGGTATCCTCCATCTCCAGGGCAGCTATGGCCTGTTGAATTACGGCGGTATTCCGGGGTGCGGCTGGGTGCGGGCCGGTATTGCCCTGTATGGCCTTCTGAGCTCCCCCCAAGATACCACCCGGTTTTCCGCAGACCTGCGCCCGGTCCTCTCCCTCCGGGCCAGGGTGGCCCAGGTCCACACCCTTCAGGCCGGGGAACCGGCGGGGTACGACGGAGCCTTTACCGCCCAGCGGCCCTCCAGGCTGGCCCTTGTCACCATCGGCTATGCCGACGGCTGGCCCCGCTCCCTCTCCAGAGGCCGGGGCCGGGTGCTGGTACGGGGCCAATCCGCCCCCATCGCGGGACTCATCTGCATGGACCAGCTGTTAGCCGACGTAACCGGCATTGCCGGCGTTTCGCCGGGGGACACCGTCACCCTCATCGGCCGGGACGGAGACGCCTGCCTCACCGCCGGGGAGGCGGCCCAGGCGGCGGACACCATCACCAACGAGCTCCTGTCCCGGCTGGGGGAGCGGCTGGAGCGGGTGCTGACCAACCAATCCGGGGACGCTCCGGCACTGTGACGGATTCATTGACCTCCAGCTCCTAAAAGTCAAGAGAAATTTGCAAAAGACAAGAAAGAATAGCACCTTGCATAA
>CAJUDT010000093.1 GCA_910585415.1 uncultured Flavonifractor sp. | reverse complement strand
CAAGAGGTCAGCGGTTCGATCCCGCTTATCTCCACCAACAACCCGAAAGGGTGAAAAGTTGTTGTAATCGTGAGGTTACAGCAACTTTTTTGTTTTATTCAAAGTAACACGCCGGATCCTATTAGGGGGTTGTCTGAACCGTGTTTTTATCATGCCGGGGTATGATACATTGACAGGTCACCGATGGAGTGGCCTGTCAATTTTTATATGTAAACACCCTACTCACAATGAACCAGCAGCAAGGCAGCTCCTTCTGAGGCAAAGCCGCATCAGCCGCGAGGATTGCAATGTGGACAGCCATCATGCTATAATGACCGTACAAAGCAGCTGCGCGACGGAAGCGGAAAACGATGGGGAGGGAATTGTGTGGACAGCAGGATATACCAGGAGCTTGATTTTCAGGAGGTGTGCCAGCATCTCTACGACGGCATTCACATCACCGACGGCGAGGGCCGGATTCTCTTCATCAATAATGCCTACACCCGCACAACAGGCATCCAGCCGGAGCAGATTCTGGGCCGTCAGGTGTCCGAAATCGAGGGCCTGCTCTATCAGGGCTCGGTAACGGGGCAGGTGCTGAAAACCAAAAAGCGGGTGAACTCGGTGGCCACCATCTTAGGGCTCAACAAGGAGGTGCTGGTTACGGGCACACCTGTGTTTGACAGCAGCGGAAATGTGAAGCTGGTGGTCACCAACACCCGCGATTTCCCGGAGCTGAAGCGGCTGGAGCAGCAGCTGCACGCCCTCACCGAGGAGCAGCGCCGGGCCAACGAAGAGCTGGCCTTCCTCCGCCGGCGGCAGGCGGAGGGCAAGGAGCTCATCTACCGCAGCAAAGCCATGGAATCGGTGATGCAGCTGGTGCGCACGGTGGCACAGACGGACGTAACGGTGCTTATCACCGGCGAATCCGGTACGGGCAAGGAGCTCATTGCCAACGAGCTCTATCAGAACAGTCAGCGCCGGGGCAAGCCCTTTATCAAGGTGAACTGTGCCGCCATTCCGGCGGAGCTGCTGGAATCGGAGCTCTTCGGCTACGAGGAGGGGGCCTTCACCGGGGCGCGGCGCTCTGGACGGGCGGGCATGTTTGAGCTGGCAAACACCGGGGTTATCCTCCTGGATGAAATCGGCGATATGCCGCTGTCCCTTCAGACGAAGCTGCTTCGGGTCTTGCAGCAGCGGGAGCTGCTCCGGGTGGGCGGCACCCGGCCGGTGAAGCTGGACCTCCAGGTAATCGCCGCCACCAACCGGAACCTCCGGGAGGAGGCCCGCCAGGGCCGGTTCCGGGAGGATTTATACTACCGGCTGAACGTGGTGCCCATCGAGCTCAAGCCCCTGCGGGAGCGGGGGGCAGATATCCCCCTGCTGGCCGAGCGCTTCTGCCAGAGCTTTTGCAAAAAGTACGGCCGGGACATGACCATTACCCCCGACGGACTGGAGGTCCTCACCCGCTACCCCTGGCCGGGAAATATCCGGGAGCTGGAAAACCTCATTGAACGCATCATAGTCACCACCACCTCCGGCAGTGCGATCACCCGCGGGGGCGTGCTGGCCGCGCTCAACGCCAGCGGTCAGACTTCGGGAGCGGCCCCGGCTACCGGCACGCTCAAGCAGCGGGTGTCCGCCTATGAACAGGAAATTATCGTACAGACCGTGGAGCGAGAGGGCTCCATCCGCCGGGCGGCTCAGGTGCTGGGGGTGGACCACTCCACGTTGGTAAAAAAGCTGCGGCGCGGTGAGCAGGCGGCGCAGAATGGTGAATAATTTCACCGACTCGGTGATAAAATTCACCATCCTTTGAATGGCAGTGTCTGCGGACGATTTCCTCAAAAGCTGCGGCATTTTATGAAGGATTTTCATCTCTTTTCTACAAGGCAGGGCTCCATGATGAAAACAGCCGGCTGGTGAATTATTTCACCGGCCGGCTGTTTTCTTTGGAAGGGCACACAAACAGGCTGCCGCTGTATCCCTTGCAGTCCAATGGATTTCCGCTTTTTTTCTGTTTCCGGCCAAGTTGGCACACCCTATGCAAGATAAAAGAGATGCAAGGGCATTTGCCCAAAGTAAGGCGCTGGCATACCGACGCGGAATGGGAGTGCATCCCCTCTGACGGCCCTGCGCGCATCGTTCAAGAAAGGATAGGGTGCTTTATCATGACCAAAACGATTATCACTGTGGCCACCACCGGCGCGTGGCCCAAAAAGGAAAACAATCCCAATGTCCCCATGACCCCCGCTGAAATCTCCGAGGATGTCTACGCCTGCTGGAAGGCGGGGGCGGCGGTGGCCCATCTGCACATGCGGGACGACGACGGAAACGGAACCATGAGCGCCGATAAATTCCGCCAGACCGTGGAGCTGCTGCATCAAAACCATCCCGACTGTGACATCATTCTTAACATGACCACCTCCGGCGACCTGAATGCTACCGACGAGACCCGTCAAATCCACCTCAAGGAGCTCCGTCCTGAGATGGGCTCCTACGACTGCGGCTCCATGAACTGGCTCCACTCCAGCCTGTTCCTCAACCACCCCAAGTTCCTGGAGGAGCTGGGGGCCAATATGCAGGCGTGGGGCGTGAAGCCTGAGATCGAGGCCTTTGACCCCGGCATGATTGCCAACGCCGCCTATTATCTGAAAAAGGGCGTGCTCAAGGCTCCCCTGCACTTCCAATTCTGCATGGGCTGCGCCAACGGCATCCCCGGAAGCATGAAGAACCTGGTGTTCATGAAGGAGACGATGGAGCAACTCTGCCCCGGCTCCACCTGGAGCTGCTTCGGTGTGGGCCACTCCGCCATGGAGATGCTCTATGGGGCCATTGCCCTGGGCGGTCACGTCCGGGTGGGCATGGAGGACAATGTGATGTACGCCAAGGGCCAGCTGGCCAGCAGCAACGCCCAGTTTGTGGAACGGGCCGTCCGGGTCAGCCAGGAGTTTGGCCGGGAAATCGCCACCCCCAGCGAGGCCCGCGACATTCTGGGCTTGAAGAAATGAGCTGGGGCGTCTATTGGATGTTCTACCGCTGTCCCGACTGCGGGAAGAAATTCAAATCCGGGGCGGACACCATTACGGAGGCCGCCTTTGGCCGCTGTCCCGCCTGCGGGGCGGAGGGGAAGCTGGTGGGCGAAAGCGGCGGTGTCTGCCCGCCGGACGCCATGGACTATGAAGATACCGCCGATTGAAAGGAGCGCGTTTCCATATGGAAATCAAACAGATTCTCATTTGCGGCGGCGGCATGATGGGCAAAAATATCGCCTTCGTGTTTGCCTCCAACCCGGAGTACCGCATTGGGGTGTACGACCTGTATCAGACCGATATATATGGCGGCATCCGCACCAATACAAAGCAGCTGGTAGACCACGGTGTTTTGACGGACGCCGATGTGGAGGACCGCCTGAGCCGCATCACCTTTACCACCAACCTGGACAGTCCGCTGGTGTCCGGGGCGGATCTGGTCATTGAGGCCGTGTTCGAGGACATGGGCATCAAGCGGGAAACCTTTGCCAAGCTGGAGGCCCGCTGCCGTCCTGACGCCATTTTCTGTACCAATTCCTCCGTCATGAGTCCCTCGGAAATCAGCCGGGAGCTCAAGCACCGGGAGCGCTTCGTGGGGACCCACTTTTGGAACCCCGGCCACCTGATTCCCCTGGTGGAGGTGGTCAAGTCCGACGCCACCAGCGACGCCGTGGCCCAGACGGTCATGGACGTGCTGGCCAGTGTGGGCAAGGAGCCGGTGCTCTGCAAGAAGGATGTGCCCGGCTTCATCGCAAACCGGATGCAGCACGCCCTCTGGCGGGAGGCCATCTCCATTGTGGAGCGGGGCATTGCCGACGCGGCCACGGTGGACAAGGCGGTGCGCTACGCCTTCGGACTGCGCCTGCCCCAGCTGGGCCCCCTGGAGAACGCCGACATGGTGGGGACCGATTTGACCTACAACATTCATGACTACATCCTCAAGGATTTGGAGGACTCCCACGCGCCCTCCCCCCTGCTCAAACAGCTGCGGGACGCGGGGAAGCTGGGCTTCAAGAGCGGCGAGGGCTTTCAGACCTGGACGCCGGAGCAGACAGCCGCCTCCAACGCCGCGCTGAACGAGTATCTGATTCGGATGCTGTACGGCAAATGAGTGCGTTTTGCAGGGAACTCAAATAGAGGACGCCTTTGGCGTCCTCTCGGGAGCCGGTCCGGCTCCCGGCCTCATGGGGCCCCATGGGGTTATTTGAAATAAACAAGAGAGGAAGCGAATGTAATGTCAAGCAAATCCGAAGTCAAATCGCAAGGCACCCTCCTATGGCGCGTCAGTAAGAAGTTCAACTTTGCGGCCGAGAAGATCATCCCGGAATCCTTCGTGTTCTGTGTCATCCTGATGCTGGTGGTCTTTGTGCTCTCCCTGTTCTGCGGGAAAACCCCTCTGGAGCTCCTGATCGCCTGGTGGGACGGCCTGAGCAGCCAGTTTACCCTGGCCTTTCAGATGGGATTGATGGTCATCGTGTGCGCCACCTGCGCCCGCAGCCCCCAGGTGGCCAAGCTCCTCAGCGCCCTGGCCAAGATGGTCAACAGCCGTACCGCCGCCCTGGTGGTGCTGATGCTGTTCGGCTATGTGACCTCCATGCTCAACTGGGCCTTCTGCACCATCGTCACCCCCATTCTGGCCATGCACCTGGCCAAGCGCATTAAGGGCCTGCACTTCCCCATGATGGTGGCCGGCGGCTACTCCTGTATGATTCTGGGCCAGTGCCTGGGGCCCTCCGCTACCCTGTATTCCAATTTGGCCACAGAAGGCAGCTCCTACGCCCAGATTGTCGGCCAGACCATGAGCGTGGCCGACACCTGCTATAACCCCATGAATATCATCCTCTTCTCCATCCTGGCCGTGGTGTTCATTTTGCTGGTGCTGTTTACCCGCCCCGGCCCCGACGAGCTGGTGGAGCTGGGCGACATCGCCACCGAGGCCGACGTGGAGCCCGCCTCTTACAAGATTACCGAGAAGCCCTCCACCGCCGCCGAGCACATGAACACCTTCATGCCCTTTATGTGGGTTACCGGCGCGTTCATCTTCATCTATATCGCCTATTCTGTGTTCACCAAGGGTCTGCTGGGCGCGCTGAACATGAACCTGGTTATTTTTATGTTTGTGGGCATTAACTGCTTCCTGTTCCCCCGGCCCCGCCAGTGGATTGAGGCCCACAAAAACAGTATGCACCTGGCCACCGACGTCATGCTCCAGTTCCCCTTCTATGGCGCGATTATGGGCATGATGTACGTGGAAAACGGCCTGGGCGCGGTGCTGGTTAACGGCATGGTGTCCATCGCCAACGCCCAGACACTGCCGATCTTCTCCTTCCTGTCCGCCTGCGTGGTAAATCTGTTCGTCCCCTCTCAGGGCGGTCAGTTCACCGTACAGGGGCCCCTCATTGTGGAGGCCGCCAGGCAGATCGACGGCGCCAATCTGGTCAACTGCCTCAACGCGTTCGTCTATGGCGACGAGTGTACCAACCTGCTCCAGCCGCTGTATGTCATCCCCGCTCTGTCGGTGGTGGGCATGAAGCTGAAGGATGTATGGGGCTTTATGGCGTTCATCTGCATGTTCTGGCTGGTGATCGTTTGCCTGGGACTGTACTTCATTCCCATGTTCGTCTGAGCCTATCAGAAATTATTTGATGGAATACAAGGGAACCCGTGGCATTAAGGTGCTGACGGGTTCCCTTTTATTTGTCCGGGGATATCCAATGTTTTCCGGCGGATGGAAGGTGGATTTTTCATTTTTGGAGCAGAAAAGATGCAATCTGGTGTCTTTTGGCGCAAGGATGAAACTGGAGCCGTGACTTGACACGGGCGAGGGCTCCGCGGGGGCGGCCGGACAGGAAATCTGTGCTTAAAATTGTTGCTTGAGCAGTGGACATTTTGCCGCTGGAGTGGTAAAATTAAGGACGATAAACTGAGGGAGTGCGCCCAGGCGCGGCTTCCTCGTGAGTTTGGGAGGTTATCGCATGAAACGCAGAGTACTAAGTTTCATCATCGCTCTGGCGCTGTGCCTGAACCTGTTCCCTGTGGGGGCCTTTGCCGCCGGGGTGGGAGCGGACGAAGGGCTGTGCCCACATCATCCGGCGCATACGGATGCGTGCGGGTATGTTCTGCCGGTATTGGAACAGGAATGTACTCATAGCCACGACGATGGCTGCTATACAGCAGAAACGGACTGCATTCATGAGCATACGGCTGAATGCTGGCCGGATTCGGCCGATGCTGCCGGAGCGGATGAGCCGGGCTTGTGCGCCCATGTGTGTACACAGGACAGCGGCTGTGTCACACAAATGCTGTCCTGCCAGCACGAGCACGACGAGGCCTGCGGATATGCCGAAGGAAATCCCGGCGCGCCGTGTACCTTTGCCTGTCCAATCTGCCCCATCGAGGACTTGATTGACAAGCTGCCCCGCAGTATTTCGGCGCACAATGCGGAGCAGGTCCAGGCTCAGATTGGCGAGATTTACGACCTGTATGACGCGCTGGCCAGCGACGAACAGCAGCAGGTGGACCTATCGCCCTGTGCCGCCCTCTTGGACCAGATAGACGGGATGGCTTCTGCGGTTCAAAGCGACGAAACCGAACCTCCCTACATACAGACAATATACGAAAATAAGAACATAAACGACCCGATTTTAACCGATTTCACCCGGCACTACAACTTAAATACGTTTACCGTGTCTGCACTGAAAACAAGTGCCATGCAGGTTACCGGGACAGGAAAACTGTATCTGGAAGGCAGCGGTAAGGTTATCTCTAAGAACGGTGCCGGTATAGAGGTCCAGACCGACGGTTTTCTGAGCATCGCGGAGGACGTGACTGTCGAAGGCAGCACATATGCTCTGGATATTGCTTCCGGCGCAGAAGTACACCTCTCCGCTGGTACCTATACTGGCAAGATTTTCGCGATTCGGACAGAGGACGGCGATTTTGACGCTCTGTTGGAGCCGGGATATACCTGGGTTGACGCCGAGGGCAATCGGATTCAGCCGGAAAACGCCAAGACGGTCACTGTTGGTCAGTGTGAAGACCATTCCGATAAAAGCTACACACATGACGCAGGAACCACCACACATAAATGGACCTGCAATGCTTGCAAGAAAGAAGAGTCAGAGCCGTGTACGTTCGAGTTTCAGCAGGACGGGACGGGAACGTGTGTTTGCGGCAATGGGGTCGAAATCGTTGTTGACGAGGACGATTTAAGAGACTTGATCTATGACGGCACGCTCAAGCCAGCAGACGTCAAGATTACTGTTACCCTGACGGACGGCTCAAATACGGTGCTAGTAAAGGATTCTGATTATAAGGTAATCTATGATCCCCGCGTGGATGCTGGGGAGATTGTGGTGACGGTCACCGGTATCACCTTTAACGGAACCTTTACCAAGACCTACACTGTGAGCCAGGACCGGCCTGTACTTGAGTGGGATACCAAGGTCAAGCCCGTTCCAGTAGAAGTGGACTATGATGGTCAGCCAGTGGAGGCAAGTACGCCAACACAGGCAGGCGACCTCCCGCCTGTGAGGATCAATATCCTGTCCACCGAAGATGATTTACAGAAGTATCTCCAGTATTCCCACAAAAAACAGGGGGATGCCGATTACACCGACGGCCTGCCCACCAACGCGGGGACCTATGACGTGATTGTCAGCCTTCCGGAAATGCAGAATTTTGAGGCCGCTGTCAGTACGCCAATCACATTGACCATTCGTAAAATCAGCCCGATTGCCACAGCCCCTGTGGCAGCAAAGCCGGTCTACAACGGCGCCGCCCAAGAGCTGGTTACTGCGGGTACTCTGAACCCTGCGGCGGTGGCGGACGGCCTGGAGATCAAATTTGCGACGAGTGAAAACGGTACCTTCTCCACCACGATTCCCACCGGCACCAATGCGGGGGATTACAGTGTCTGGTACATGGTAGAGGTGACGGACAACTATACCGCTGTTGGTCCTACCGAGGTTACTGACGTGAAAATCCAACGCAAGCAGCTCACCCCTGTTGTCACCTTGTCCGAGTCTACATACCTGTATGACGGTGGGTATAAGGAGCCCAAGGTTACGGTCAGGGACGATGAACTGAAAACCATCCTGCCGGAAGCCGAGTATCAGGTTAAGTATGAGAACAACCGGAACGTGAGCACTGCGGATAAGCCGGCAAAAGTGGTCGTTACCGATAAAGCGGGCGGGAACTATGACCTCGCGGAGGTTGAGGTCCCCTTCCAAATCACCTTACGGACCCAGGAGACCCTGTCTATCACCGAAAAGCCCAATACCGTCATTTATGGAGATACGTTTACTCTGAGTACGTCCGGCGGTTCGGGCAACGGCCTTGTCACCTGGGAGATTATAGCGGTTGACGGCGCGAACGTAGCGACGGTGGACCGGGATAGCGGACAGGTCACCATCGTTGGCGATGGAAAGGCTACGGTGAAAGCGACCAAATCCGGTGAGGACCCTGACACCGGTGTGGTCAACTATGAGGACGCCACCGCCACCTGGACGCTTACCGCAAGTAAGAAGTCCGTCACCGCTACCATGACGGCGGAGGATAAATTCTATGACGGCGATGATACCGCCAAGGTCCATGCGGTTGTGGAGCAGGGCGTTCTGCCTGGGGATGTTATCACGATTGAGGGCCTGACCGGTACCTTTGACAATGAAAATGCCGGTGTGGATAAAACCGTAACCGTGGATATAAGCAATGCTAATATCACCGGCAAAAATTCTGAACACTACACCGTTTCCTACTCCAGCACCACCGTCA
>CAJUDT010000092.1 GCA_910585415.1 uncultured Flavonifractor sp. | reverse complement strand
GCCTGCCGCGCAACTCTCTTTTTGGTAACTTCTGGTTAACTTAATGGCATTGCTCTGATTGAGTGGGGATGTGGTGACGGGAACCAATTAGGACTCTTCCTCCCTATTCCTTATACGGGCTATGATGTGTCAAAAACTGCCGTTGAACTATGTAGGAAAAAGTACCCTGGCAAAGACAAAACATTTATTTGGTATGACGGTAGTATACAAAATGTTGTGAAAAGAGATATGGCGCTGTCGTTGGATGTCATCTACCATTTAGTTGAAGATAAAGTATTTGAAGATTATATGTATAATTTGTTTGCGAGTGGTGCGAGGTATGTCTGTATTTATTCCAATAACTACGATTTGGACTTGGGAGCCCACCAAAAGAATCGAAATTTCACCCGATATGTCAGTGCTAATTTTCCAGAATGGAGACAATTTGCTTTAATAAAAAACCGTTATCCATTTAATCCACAAGACCCCGACAATACAAGCCTGGCAGATTTTTATTTTTACGAACGGAATTGAACTGATATTTGAAGGATTTGTAGATAGCTTTTAATAAAGAAGGAAAAAACTATGCACTTCATCGACTTAAACGCGCAATATCACGCATTAAAAGCAGAAATCAATGCCAACCTCCAATCGGTTCTGGAGTCGGCGCAATTCATCGGCGGGCCCTTTGTGGGGGAGCTGGAGGAAAAATTGGCGGCTTTTGCAGGGCGGAAGCACTGCCTTACCTGCGCCAACGGCACCGACGCGCTTCTTGCGGCATATATGGCGCTGGGGGTTGGTCCAGGGGACGCGGTGTTTTGTACGGATGTCACCATGGTGGCCTCGGTGGAACCGGCAAAAATGTTGGGTGCATCCATTGTGTTTTGCGATATTGACGCCCGTACCTATAATATCTGCCCCAACAGCTTAGAGCGGCAAATCAAAGCCGTCCAGGCGGAGGGAAAGCTGACCCCCAAAGTGGTAGTCGCGGTCGATATTTTCGGAAATCCCTGTGATTATGACGCGCTTTTACCCATTTGTGAGCGCCACAATTTGAGTCTGATTGAGGACGCGGCGCAGAGCTTTGGCGCCTCCTATCACGGACGGCGGTGCGGCTCCTTTGGACGAATCGCCACCACATCCTTTTTCCCGGCCAAGCCGCTGGGCTGCTATGGAGACGGCGGGGCCATTTTTATGGACGAGGATGAATTGGAGCAGCTGTGCCGTTCCCTCTGTGTTCACGGCAAGGGTCCGGGCGGCAAGTACGATAATGTGAGGGTGGGGATGAACTCCCGTCTGGACGCCATGCAGGCGGCGGTTCTTCTGCCGAAGCTCCAGGCCTTGGAGGAATACGAATTGGAAGCCCGCCAGACGGTGGCCAAACGCTATGACGACGCCTTTGCTGGAAAGCTGATGACTCCCTTTGTGGCGGAGGGCTGCATCTCGGCCTACGCCCAGTATGTTTTGCTGGCAAGGGATGCGGCACAACGGGAGAGAATCATTGACCGTTTGGACGGAAAAGGCATACCCAATATGGTGTACTATCCCACCCCGCAGCACGCCCTGCCGGTGTTTCGACACGAGCCGCATTATAGCGAGCTGTATCAAAACGCAAATGACTACTGTGCCCGGACAGTTTCCCTGCCCATGCACCCATATCTGAAAGAGCAGGAACAGCAGCTGGTCATTGATACAGTATTGGAGGCACTGCTGTGACAGAAGCATACTTTGCCCACAAGACCTGCTGTGTTGATGCGGGATGTGTCATTGGGCGGGGGACGAAAATCTGGCATTTTTCCCATATCATGACGGGCTGTGTCCTTGGGGAGCGGTGCAATATCGGCCAAAATGTTGTTATTTCCCCTGGCGTCACAATAGGAAGCGGTGTAAAGGTACAAAATAATGTATCCATCTATACCGGAGTGATTTGTGAGGATGATGTATTCCTTGGTCCCTCCTGCGTGTTCACAAATGTGGTCAATCCCCGTGCATTCATCGAACGCAAGCAGGAATTTCGCAAAACAGTTGTAAAAAAGGGCGCAAGCATTGGAGCCAACGCCACGATTGTCTGTGGGCATACCATTGGGCGGTACGCTATGGTGGGGGCGGGCTCTGTCGTCACCAGGGATGTGCCGGATTATGCGCTGGTCTATGGCGTCCCCGCCGAAATTCGAGGCTATGTGTGTCAATGCGGTGAACGGCTGGAAATGTCAGAGAAGACTGTCCTCTGCGCGGCCTGCGGCAAGCAATATCGGTTAAATCCCAATCACAATCTTGAGGAAATGAGCTGAAATGGGTATAAAAGAGGTCCTTTTAGAAAAAATCCGAACGAAAACTCTGTTAATGGGCGTCTGCGGCCTGGGCTACGTGGGCCTGCCTCTTGCGGTGGACAAGGCCAAGCATGGGTTTCGTACCATCGGCTTTGATATCCAGCAGAAAAAGGTGGACCTGGTAAACGCCGGGACGAACTACATTGGCGACGTGGTGGATGCCGACCTGCGGGAGCTGGTGTCCTCCGGGATGCTGCGGGCCACCTCCGACTTCTCCTTTGTCAAGGACGTGGATTTCATCGCCATCTGTGTTCCCACGCCGCTGGACGCCCACCAGCAGCCGGATATCAGCTATGTCCGGGATTCCGCCAAGACCATAGCCCGCTACCTCCATCGGGGGAGCATCGTAGTGCTGGAGTCCACCACCTACCCCGGCACCACGGAGGAACTGCTCAAACCCATTTTGGAGGAAGGCTCCAGCCTGAAATGCGGCGAGGACTTTTATCTGGGCTTCTCCCCGGAGCGGGTGGACCCGGGCAACCTCATTTACAAGACCAGCAACACGCCCAAGGTGGTGGGCGCGGTCGGCGCGGATGCCGCTGAGGTCATCGCTATGGTCTATTCCGCCATTCTGGACGGGGAGGTACACACGGTGTCCTCACCTGCCGTGGCGGAGATGGAAAAGATTTTGGAGAATACATACCGCAACGTAAATATTGGCCTTGTGAACGAGCTGGCGATGCTGTGCCACAAAATGGGCATTAACATTTGGGAGGTCATTGACGCGGCCAAGACCAAGCCCTACGGCTTCCAGCCCTTCTACCCCGGCCCCGGCCTGGGCGGACACTGCATTCCGCTGGACCCCTTCTATCTGAGCTGGAAGGCCAGAGAGTACAGCTTCCACACCTCCATGATTGAGAGCTCGATGATGATTAACGACCGTATGCCGGAGTATACGGTGGAACGGGCGGGAAAAATCCTGAACCGGGCCAAACGGGCCTTAAACGGCTCCCGCGTGCTTTTGCTGGGGGTGGCCTACAAGCAGGATATTGACGATTACCGGGAAAGCCCCGCCCTGCGGGTCATGGAGGAATTTCAGCGCAGCGGCGCGCAGGTGGACTACTACGACCCCTTCATTCCCGCCTGCCGGTACAAGGGGCGGCACTATCAGAGCCTGCCGGCGCTGGACCCGGAGGCCCTCCGGCAATATGACCTGGCGGTGGTCACCACCGCCCACAGCCAGGTGGACTATGGAATGATTGCCCGCGCGGGGGTGCCGGTGTTTGACTGTAAAAACGCCATGAAAGACATTTTGAACCGGGAATATATCGAGGTGCTGTAAATGATAAAAATTTGTACCGTCGTCGGCGCACGGCCGCAGTTTATCAAGCTGGCGGTCGTCTCCCGCGTCCTGCGCAGGGAGTTTCAGGAGGTGCTGATTCATACCGGGCAGCACTTTGACCACAATATGTCCGAGGTGTTTTTTGAAGAGATGGACATACCCAGACCGGACTATAACCTGGGCATCTCCGGCGGCACCCACGGGCAGATGGTGGGGCAAATGCTGATAAAAATAGAGGAAGTCCTGCTTCAGGAGCGCCCGGACATGCTGTTGGTGTTTGGGGATACCAACTCGACCCTGGCGGGCGCTCTGGCGGCGGTGAAGCTCCATATTCCTGTGTGCCACGTGGAGGCCGGAAACCGGCTCGGGACCTTTGACAACCCGGAGGAAGTCAACCGCATCCTGACCGACCATAGCTCCGTGCTCCACCTGGTTTGCACGGCCTCTGGGGTTGATTTCCTGCGGCGGGAGGGCTTTTCCGACTCGGTTCATCTGGTGGGCGACCCCATGTACGACGCGTTCTGCTACTACAGCGCGCGGCTGGAGGGCAGTGTACTGGAGGAATTGACAGACCTCACGGGAGCCCCGGCCCACCTGCCGGACAGCTTTTATTATATGACCTGCCACCGGCAGGAGAACACGGACACAGACCAGAAGCTGGAGCAGATTTTTCAGGCCATGGACTGCCTGGACGCCCCAACCATCTATCCCGTCCACCCCCGGAATCAGGAGCGGGCGGCCCGCCTGCGGCAGGCTGGCGGGTATCACAACATCCACCTGATTCAGCCCGTAGGCTATCGAGCCTCCATTGCCATGGTACACCGGGCCAAGAAAATCGTCACCGACTCCGGCGGCTTGCAGCGGGAGGCCTTTTTTGCCCAAAAACCCTGCGTGACCGTGTTCGACTGGGTGGGCTGGCCGGAGACGATGGTAAACCGCTGCAATCAGCTGGCCAAGCCGGATAAGGTTGATATTCTGAACAAGCTGGGCGCACAGGCCTGGTTTGACCCGGCCTATCAGCCTTTTGGGGACGGGCATTCCGCAGAGAAGATTGTGGAACAAATTCGAGTCTATTGGAACGGACGGTGAACGCTATGAACTGCGCCCTGATTGGCTGCGGACGCATTGCCGCGAACCATATCAAAGCCGCCATCGGCAACGGCCTGCACCTCTCCGCCGTGTGCGATGTCAAGCCGGAGGCCATGGAGGCATTGCTGGCCAAGCACGGCCTTGCGGGGGATGCTTCCATCAAGCGGTACACAGATTACCGTCAGCTGCTGGCGGAGGGAGGCATTGAGCTGGCGGCCATTGCCACCGAGAGTGGCCTCCACGCCCAGATTGCCCTGGACTGCATCGACGCCGGTGTGCATGTCATCATCGAAAAGCCCATGGCTATGTCGATGGCGGACGCGGAGGAAATCATCCGCCGCAGCAGGACGCGGGGCGTCAAGGTGTGCGCCTGCCACCAAAACCGCTTCAACGCGGCGGTTCAGGAGGCCCGCAAGGCCCTGGAGGGCGGGCGGTTTGGAAGGCTGTCCCACGGCTCCATCCACGTCCGCTGGAATCGAAACCGGGAATACTACACCCAGGCCCCCTGGCGCGGAACCTGGGCTCAGGACGGCGGCTGTCTGATGAACCAGTGTATCCACGGCATTGACCT
Organism: uncultured Flavonifractor sp.; assembly: GCA_910585415.1. Classification (GTDB taxonomy): domain Bacteria; phylum Bacillota; class Clostridia; order Oscillospirales; family Oscillospiraceae; genus CANAAV01. Next base: position 3,588 of record CAJUDT010000092.1, on the reverse strand, counting down.
GCTGCGGTGGATGCTGGGGGGAGCCATAGACCAGGTCTACGGTGTCACCCGGCGGCAGTTCCATGGCTATCTGGAATGTGAAGATATCGGAATGGCGGTGGTCAGCTTCAAAAACGGAGCCGTGGGGACCATTGAGGGAACCACGAATGTCTACCCGCAAAACCTGGAGGAAACTCTATGCCTGTTTGGAGAGCGGGGAACTGTCAAACTGGGAGGTACGTCGGTGAACCATATCGACGTATGGAAGTTCGCGGATACATGGGAGGCGGACGCCAAAAACGCGGGTCTTCGGGAGGCAACCAGCAACGTCTATGGCAACGGACACACCGCCCTGTACGGGGACATGATAGAGGCGATTCGCCATGACCGCGCCCCCTATGTGGATGCCGCGGCGGGACGGGACGCGCTGGAGCTGGTGCTGGCGGTCTACCAGTCCTCCTTTACTGGTCAGCCCGTCAAGCTGCCGCTGGAGGATGTATCCAGCATCCAGTTTCAGGGAATGTTCCCGGTTTCATGGGCCATGTAATGGTAGCATAAATCCTATCTGAACAAGCGAAAGTCCGCCGATGAGCGGTGTCCATATTCCCGCCAGAGAATATGGACACCGCATTATTGTACCTAAAAATTGAAAGAAAATGAGAAAAATTCCAGTATTTTGCGCGTTGAAAATGGAGGGGTTTTCTCATATGACAGCCCATCCGGGGGCTTCCGTATGAGGTTGGCAGGTCTATTGTTTGCGCTTTCCACAGAAATGCCTCTTTTTGCAAAATCCTATGTGCAGAATTATGACTCTTTTTAATGCGGCAAAGAAGAAAAATGAATATTAAAAGCCGTTATATGCGGCGTTGCAAGTCGGATTTTGTGACGATAGGAGAATTATTTGACATTTTTCACAATACCAATTCCTATTGGCAGACAGGATGTGCTAATTGCGCTATCCTTCCTATTAGGAGGTGTTGAATTTGTCGAAATCAAGAAGCGTCTACAGAAAATTCCCCAACGTAAGCAAATTCCTGGAAAGGAAAATTATCCGCAGGAGGAAAAAGCTGAAGCTCTCCCAGGCCGCTTTGGCGGAACGGGCGGGCGTAACCCGAAATTGCGTCCAGCAGATGGAGTGCCATGAGCATTTGCCGCTGCCCTCCACGATGTTCCGGCTGATGAAGGCCCTGGATTTCACGGAAGTTGAAACCGCTGAATTTTGGGTTGAAATTGAGACGGCCTATGCCAAGGACAGAGCGCTTCAAATGGGAGCGGGAAAGGTTGGTCAAGAGGTGATGTGATGGAACAGGATTGCTGCAAAACTGCAATATATGATTTACTGTACCGCCTGGGTGTGACCGCAAATTACACGGGATTCTTCCATATGGCCTGCGCGGTATCCCTGTGTCTGGAGCAGCCAAAGCGGCTTTTGCTGGTGACAAAATGGCTGTATCCGGAGGTGGCGAAACACTACGGAACGAACTGGAAAGCGGTCGAACGGAATATCCGTTCCATGAACGAAATCGCCTGGCAGGAAAACCGGCCTCTGCTGGAAAAACTGGCGCACCGGCAGCTGACACAGAAGCCCAGAAATGCGCAGATGCTGGCTATTCTGGTGTCCGCGCTGGAGGCGGGGCCTCTGGCGCTCCGTGAGCCGGGGGATGAAACAACAGAGCCGGCGAAAAACTGAGCCGGGCGCGCTCGGGCCCCAGAGAATTGTTTTTGCGGTTTACAAGCCCGCCTTCCTATGGTAAAATACTGTGTTTGAAACAGGAGGGATCACCTATGCCGGAGCAGCACGCGTTTTTTGCGTATCTCTCCCGTATGCGGTATATCAACCGCTGGGGGCTTATGCGCAATACCTTTCAGGAGAACATTCAGGAGCATTCCCATATGGTGGCGGTGCTGGCCCATGCCCTGGCGGTCATTGGGCGGGAGCGCTTCGGCGGGACGGTGGACCCCGGTCAGGCGGCGGCGGCCGCGCTGTTCCATGACGCGCCGGAGATTCTCACCGGCGACCTGCCGACCCCGGTGAAGTATTACAACCCGGAGATTCGGGACGCCTATAAAGAGGTGGAGGAAGTCTCCGCCCGAAAACTGCTGTCTATGCTGCCGGATGAGCTGCGCCCGGCCTATGAGGGCCTGCTGATGGAGACGGCCGCTCCCGGGGTGGGGGCGGTGGTGAAGGCCGCCGACAAGCTCTCCGCCTACATCAAATGCCTGGAGGAGCTCAAGGCGGGCAACACAGAGTTCAGGCTGGCGGCAGAGCAGACCCGGCAGGCCCTGGAGGCATCCCCCCTGCCGGAGGTGGGGTACTTTATGGAGCATTTCCTACCCGCCTTTGAGCTGACCCTGGACGAATTGCAGTAAAAGGAGAGGATACTATGAGAGCCATTGTCACCGTAGTCGGCAAGGACCGGGTGGGGATTATGTCCGCGGTCTGCTCCCTGCTGGCCGAGCACAACGTCAACATTCTGGACATCAGTCAGACCATTTTGCAGGAGTATTTTACCATGGTCATGCTGGTGGACGCCGCCGGGAGCGACGTGCCCTTTGCCGGTCTGGCCTCCCTGCTGGAGGAAGCGGGCCGGGAGAGAGATTTGTCCATCCGCGCCCAGCGGGAGGATATCTTCAACGCTATGCACAGAATTTGAGGGCCGGAGCATGATTAACCAAAACGAGATTTTAGAGACCGTCCATATGATTGACCAGCAGCATCTGGACATACGCACCATCACCATGGGCATCTCCCTGCTGGACTGCGCGGACCCGGACTGCAGGTCCGCCTGTGACAAGATTTACGACAAGATTGCCGGAAAGGCCGAGCATCTGGTGGCCACCGGTGAGGCCATTGAGCGGGAGTTTGGGATTCCCATCGTCAACAAGCGCATCTCTGTGACCCCCATGGCCCTGGTGGCCGGGGCCTCCCGGTGCGACAGCTATGTGCCCTTCGCGGTGGCCATGGACAAGGCGGCCAAGACCACGGGGGTCAACTTTATCGGCGGCTTTTCCGCCCTGGTCCAGAAGGGGGCCACCCCGGCGGACAAGAAGCTCATCGCCTCCATTCCCGAGGCCCTGGCGGTGACGGATTTTGTCTGTTCCTCCGTCAATGTGGGCTCCACAAAGGCGGGCATCAACATGGATGCGGTGGCCCTGCTGGGCCGCACCATCAAAGAGGCGGCCCAGCGCACTGCGGACCGGGGCGGGTTCGGCTGCGCCAAGCTGGTGGTATTCTGCAACGCGGTGGAGGACAACCCCTTTATGGCCGGGGCCTTCCATGGAGTGGGGGAGCCCGAGTGCATCATCAACGTGGGCGTCTCCGGCCCCGGCGTGGTCTACCACGCCCTTCAGGCGGTCAAGGGACAGAGCTTTGACGTGGTGGCCGAGACGATTAAAAAGACCGCCTTCCGGGTGACCCGCATGGGCCAGCTGGTGGCCCAGGAGGCCAGCCGCCGGCTGGGCGTGCCCTTCGGCATTGTGGACCTGTCCCTGGCCCCCACGCCCGCTGTAGGGGACAGTGTGGCCCGGATTCTGGAGGAAATGGGCCTGGAGGCCTGCGGCACCCACGGCACCACCGCCGCCCTGGCCCTGCTCAACGACGCGGTGAAG
>CAJUDT010000091.1 GCA_910585415.1 uncultured Flavonifractor sp. | reverse complement strand
GCACCGCGCGGAGGGGGGGCCATGAAGGGGGCGCGCGCGGGAGCGCGGGACCCCGCGCCCGTTCCGCAGCCGTTCGGGCGCGGCCCCCGAAACGCCGCGCCCGAACAACGGCGCGGGGGAGCGCCCCCCGACCAGAGGGGCGCAGCCCCGGCGGGAGTGGGGGCCGAGGCCGCGACGCCCAGCCGGGGTGCGGGGCGCGAGCCCCGCGAGGACCGCCGCAGGCGGGCCGATTTGGCCCCCGGCCCCAGCCCCCGAGACCGGGCGCTCCCCTATACTTGATAATAGGACAGTATTCCGTCACCTAGGAGGTTCATCATGAGCACTAGCCCTACAGCCCCAGCCGCTTGCGGCGCTGACATTCTTGTCACAGGCAGGGTCAAGACCTACCCCGGCGGAGGGGTCGAGGTCATGGCCTGTACTGAGGCTGTCTTTAAGCCCGAGGGGTGGGAGCTGCGGAAGAGGGCTTCCAGGGTGAAAGATGTATCACCGAACGGTGATGCCGGCATTGAGCCTGATATTACGAAAGGTAATCAGAGTACGGACAGTAATCCGGCCAATCGGGAGCGTGCAATGCGGCGGGCACGGGCCCAGGTGCGGGACTTGGCCCTGTGTACCCCCTTCAAATGGTTCGTGACCCTCACCCTGGACAGGCAGCGGGTGGACCGCCACGACATGGGCGAGATTACCCGGCACCTCAACCACTGGCTGGACAATCAGGTCAGACGGCGGGGGCTGAGTTACGTCCTGGTTCCCGAGCGGCACAAGGACGGGGCCATTCACTTCCATGGGTTTTTTAACGACGCCCTGCCCGTCGTGGACTCGGGCACGGTGTCACTGCCAGGGGTAAAGGCCCCCAGGAGGCCCAGGAGCGAGCGTCAGCGGGCGAATTGGCTCCAGGCAGGGGGACATACCGTCTACAACCTTCCGGGCTGGGGATGGGGCTTTAGCACGGCCATAGAGCTGTATGGCGATTATAACAAGGCCGTGTCTTACGTCTGCAAGTACATCGGCAAGGACGGGGAGAAGCCCGGCGGGCGCTGGTTTTATTCCGGCGGGAAGCTGGGACGGCCTCAAGTCACCTATGAGGACATCAGCTTCCGGGAGGTCGAGGCCCTGGACAACGCCGTCGTTTTCGCGCCCGATGGGTCTGGCAAGGCCTTTGCCATGGCGCGGGTATTCCCCGAGTATTGGACCGGGGAGGAATTGAAAAAGGAGGTTGAAAAGTTGCGAGAATTGGTTGAAAACGGCACAATATGGGACAGTATGCTGTATTATTGTCGCGAAGCTGAGAGGGACCGGAGGCGCATTCGGGCGCTTGAGGCTGCGGAGAAATTTGGGCGGTTGACAGATTCGGGATTGTCCACCACGGCGGAGACCTTCTCTGCCGCAGTGGATGCCCAGCAGGTGTCCATTGAGGACTACCTGAAAAAGCTGGGGGGTGGGGGCTGACGTGAAGACCGAGTATCTCTTGGAGCGCGAGGTGGGGCACGTCCTGGCCGCTCTGACGCCACAAAACCGCTTGATTGCCCGGGTATGCCTCCACACCGGTTTACGTGTGGGGGACGTGGTAGCCCTCAAACGGGGGCAGCTGGGGCGGCAGTTCGTCGTTACCGAGGCCAAGACCGGCAAGCGGCGGAAGGTCGGCTTGCCCGATGGCCTGCGGGCTGAGGTCTTGGCCCAGGCGGGCCGGGATTGGGCCTTTCCAGGGGCCAAGGACGGCCAGCACAAGACCCGGCAGGCCGTTTGGAAGGACGTCAAGCGGGCCGCAAAGGCTTTCCGCCTGCCCCAGAACGTGGGCCCCCATTCCTTCCGCAAGGTCTATGCTGTCGAGCTGCTGGCCAAGTACGGCGATATCGAGCGCGTACGGCGCTCCCTCAACCATCAGAACGTCGCTACCACCCTCATCTACGCTATGGCTGACCGCCTCCTGGAGGCTCGGTCTGCGGGCTCTCAGCCTTGACCCGGGGGGCTGCTGCGTGGTATCATCCAGGGAGGGAGGTGCGGGCCGGGATTGGCTCTACTCAACAAAATAAAAATTTTGTTGAGTAGAGGGGAGGGGAATCACGCAAAACCGGCCCCAAGTGCTGTTATGGACTATCGAACGGAAGCTCCTGATATTCTTCGGGAGTTCTTGACCTACCATGAAACCATTCAAGGTCATTCCAGAAAAACCGTGGACGAGTATTTTTTGGATTTACGCAATTTCTTTCGTTACATCAAACTTGAAAAGGGCCGCGTTCCCAGGGCAATGGAATTTGAACAGATTTCCATTGACGACGTGGACCTGGATTTAGCGCGCTCTGTGGGACTCTCGGACGTGTATGCCTATATGAGCTACCTCAGCCGGGACCGGGCCAAGCACGCCAACAGCCCCGATACGGCCTACGGTCTGGAGCCCGCCGCCCGGGCCAGAAAAATCGCCGCTATCCGTTCCTTTTATAAGTATCTCACCAACAAGGCAAAATTAATCACCGAAAATCCCATGCAGGACCTGGACTCGCCCCGGCTGAAAAAGACATTGCCCAGGTATCTCAGCCTCGATGAGAGCATCCAGCTTCTGGAAAGCGTGGACGAGCCCAACGGCGCACGGGATTATTGCATCCTGGTACTCTTTCTCAACTGCGGCCTGCGTATATCGGAGCTGGTGGGCCTCAATCTTAGCGATGTCCGGGGCGAACAGCTCCGGGTACTGGGCAAGGGCAACAAGGAGCGCATCATTTATCTCAATGACGCCTGCCAGCAGGCCATTGAGACTTGGCTGGCAGAGCGCAGCCACCAGGCGGCGGCGGACCGAAATGCCCTGTTTCTCACCCGGCGGCACACCCGTATGACCACTGACGCAGTTCACTATATGGTCAAGCAGCGGCTGAAAAAGGCCGGTCTGGACGCTTCCCTCTACTCCAGCCACAAGCTCCGCCACACCGCCGCAACCCTGATGCTTCAAAACGGCGTCGATGTGCGCACACTGCAAGAGGTTCTAGGGCATGAGCATTTGAACACCACGCAGATTTATACCCACGTTGACAACGAAAACCTGCGCTCCGCCGCGCGGGCCACCCCATTGAGCCGGGTAAAAACAAAAAAGCGGGAGAAAAAGCAGACTCCAGACTGACGCCCTAATATCGCTGATATATGGGCTGGTTCTGAAAACTGATTGCAGGCAGGTGAGGAATATGGCAGAACCATTCAAGCTGGTTCTCAGCGGCGGGTCTTCCAATCAAAAGGCAGAGGTTATGCGCAAAATCCGTGCGGCAGCAGCAGACAAAGGCTACACTGTTCTGCTCGTCCCCAGTGCGGAAATGCTTCTGGAGCAGGGTGGACTTACGCCAAAAGTCTATGCGCAGAAGCGGGACAATCAGAGCAATCTGCTCCATCTTCAATTGGAGCTGGAGCGGAGTTTTCTGCGGGCCGCCCAGGACATGACGGCGGACAAGGCTTTGCTTTTATGCGAATGCGGAGCACTGGACTTTGGAGCTGATCTGCCGGAGCAGGAATATTTGCAGCTGCTCCAAACAATGGGGCTCCACCGCCTGGAACTGCGGGACCAATACGACGCGGTATTTCTTCTGGATTCCTCAGACACCCCACACATAGCCGCGTGGACGGGCCATCCCCATCTGCGGATGTTGGGCGGCAATTTCGGGATAGACATGCAGCTTCTCTCCGCAGAACTGGCGGTCCTGCTGGGCGGCCCGAAACCGGTGGAAATCGAGCGAAAATTCTTGGTGGAATACCCGGACCCTGTGTGGCTGGAGCACCTCTCCCCTTCCCGGAGCGTCTCAATTACGCAGGTGTATTTGAACGCCCAGCCAAAGGAGGAACGGCGAATCCGCCAAAGAAGCGCGGACGGCGCTTCCCTCTATTATAAAACCATAAAACAGACCTTGGATGGAATGAAACGCACAGAAATCGAGCACCGCATTTCGGAGAAAGAATACCATGCCCTGCTGAACGAGGCGGACTCTAGCCGCTGCCCTATTCAAAAAAACCGCACCTATTTTTTCTTCCAACGTCAGTATTTTGAGTTGGACATATACCCTTTCTGGACGGACCGCGCAATCCTGGAGCTTGAATTGAGCAGCGAGCATGAATCCGTCCATCTGCCCGAGGGGCTCCGGCTGATTCGGGAGGTGACGGGTGACCCCCATTACAAAAACGCCGCTCTGGCGAAAGGTGGTTTTTCGGACTGCCGCTGACAGCGCCAATGCGGGGCAGATTGCCGGATAAAAAACTGATTGCCATATCCGCTGTATTCTGATAGAATAGCATTGGAAACGGTTTGGGGGATTCCCCTGCCCTCCCCGCGCTATGCCGCACGATTGGTCTGGTGCGGCTTGCCGCCGGATTTGAACGCATAAGGGGAAATGGTATGGAAAACCATAAGCTGATTGAGCGGATACTTTCACTGCTAAAGCTGCTCCAGCAGCATCACATTGAAATCGACCAGCTTGTGGAATGCGGTGGACAGCTCCCTCACCCCCTGTTTGGTGCAGGCCTGGACCGGACCGGCCTTCAAACGGCATTGGAACTGATTCGTTTTATGGACGAAATGCCCGGCGGGTTTTTGATTTACCACGCGGACCAGGGGGAGGAAATCGTCTATGCCAACAAGGGGCTGCTGCGTATTTTTCAGTGCGATTCCATGTCGGATTTCCGGGCGCTGACCAGGTCCTCATTTCGGGGCATCGTCCACCCGGAGGATTTGGAGGCCGTGGAAGAGAGCATTCAGCGCCAGATTGCGGCCAGCCAGTATGACTTGGACTACGTGGAGTACCGCATCATACGAAAGGACGGAGAAATCCGCTGGATTGAGGATTACGGACATTTTATCCATACCGATTTCATTGGGGATATTTTCTATGTGTTCCTGGCCGACGCCACCGAAAAGCAGCTTCAGCACCAATTTGAGCGGGCCGCGCTGATTCATGAGAGCAAGGAAAAAGAACAAAAGCTCCAGTCCTTAATTCAAACCTACGACAAGGAGCGGGCCCTCATCCGGCAGGAGCACCTGCGGCGGCTTGAGGTGATTGAAGGGCTCAGTGTCAATTACGAATCCATTTTTTATGCCAACCTGGACCGGAACACGGTCCTCCCCTACCGCCTGAGCATACGGACTAAGACAATGTTCGACCAGACCCTTCAGAGCCGGGAATTTTCCTGGTATACGTCCCACTATGTCGAAACCTGGGTCTATCCTGAGGACCGCGAACAGGTGGCTCAGGCCATGTCCCCGGCCTATATCCGAGAAGCGCTGGCGGACAACAATACCTTTTACATCAATTATCGGGTCCTCTATCATGGAAAGGTGCAATATATGCAGCTGCGTGTGGTCAATGTGGGCCACACGGGACATATCTCTCAGATTGTCATGGGATACCGCCGGATGGACGAGGAGCTTCAGCGGGAGCTGGAGCAAAAGCAGGTGCTGGAGGAAGCCCTGAAAAACGCCCATCTGGCGATTACCGCGAAAGATACTTTTCTCTCCAACATGTCCCACGACATGAGGACGCCGCTCAACGCGATTTTTGGCTTTTCCGCCCTGGCGAGGACCCACCTGGACCAGCCTGAGACAGTCTGCGGCTACCTGGACCGGGTAGAGGATGCCGGAAAGCAGCTTTTGGATTTGATTAACAAGCTCTTGGAGCTGTCCTGGACGGGCTCCAGTCAAGGAAAACCGGTGGAGCTCCCGTGCAGTGTGTGCGGCATTATGGAGGATTTGCGGGATACCCTTCTGTCCAAGGCACAGGAAAAGGGACTTTCTCTTTCCATGGACTGTTCTGCCGTCGCGCACAGCGCCATTTGCAGCGACCCGGAAAAGCTGAAACAGCTTCTGCTCCACCTGGGCAACAACGCGGTTCTCTATACCCCGCCCGGCGGCTGTATTCGTCTGCGCGCTTCCGAGATGGGGTATCTGACCAATCAATATGGGGTCTATCAGTTCGCGGTGGAGGACACCGGAGTGGGGATTGAACCGGACTTTTTGACTCACATTTTTGAGCCCTTTGCCAGAGAGCAGAACACGACACTCAGCGGCATCCACGGCGCTGGCCTTGGGCTGACCATTGCCAAACAGATCTGCGACACCTTTGGTGGGACCATTCAGGTCCAGAGCACCCCCGGCGAAGGCAGTATCTTTACGGTCACACTCCGCCTGCGGGTCCCGGAAGAGCCGCTGGTCCCCTCCCCTGCCGCGGCCGCACCAAAGTCCACCTGCCACAGTATTCTTGTGGTGGAGGACAATGAGCTGAACCTGGAAATTGAGACTGAGCTGCTACAGCCCTTTGGATTTCAGATTGACTCTGCGTCAGACGGCAAAGCGGCCTTTGAAAAAATCAGGGACTCCAGACCGGGGGAATTTGACTTGATTTTGATGGACATTCAAATGCCTGTCATGGACGGCTGGCAGTCGGCCCGCGCCATACGGAGCCTGGACAATCCCGCCCTCGCACAAATTCCCATTATTGCACTATCGGCCAACGCCTTTGATAGCGATATACAGACCTCCATGGAAAACGGTATCAACGCTCACCTGCCCAAACCGCTTGACTGCTCGCTTCTGCTCAAGACCATTGAGGAAGTTACCCAGAGCTGTCTTCCCACCGCTTAAAAAACGCTCCTTCGAGTTGTTTACTGACTCGAAGGAGCGTATTTATATTTTGGTAAAAAATACCGTAACTTTCTACGGTCCCGGCCAATAGGGAGGCCGGCCGAAAGGCGGCTGCCACCAGGGCGGACGGGCCGGGGGCCGCTCCCCTTCCGGTTCCGGGGCGGGTTCCTCCCCTTCCTGGGGATACGCGCCCAAAACATGCAGAAAACGGATGTCTTGAACGTGGTATGTACTCAGGGGCCTCCAGTCCGCATCATAGGAATGGGCGGCTACCAGGGTGTTGTCCAATGTGGGCGGGTCCCCCATGGAGACGATAATGGGTGTGTGCCCGAACACCGATTTATTGAAGCGAAATTGGACAAAATCCCCCGGCTCCAGCTGGTCCAGGGTGGTGCTGACGCCAAAGGGGCCCGGCGTTTCCTTCCCGCGGGTGAGAAAATTGTAAAAATACTCCACCCCCGTCCAGGCGGGGGCCTTATTGTTGGCGTCGATGTAATACCAGCCAAAGGTCGGAGTGTAGTTCATGACGCCAGTGCCCGTATAGAGGCACTGGGACGCGAAATTGGTGCAGTCCCCGCCGAGCTCCTCATAGTCGTAATAGTTCGGGTTGCGGCGGTAAGCCCACTGATGGGCGTAGGCCACGGCGGCGGCACGGTCGTAGGGGATGATGGAACGCGCCATAGGCGGCTCAGTCCTTTCGTCTATGCTGAACCATCCTACGCGCCGGATAACCAATGTGTGATTTCCCGCTTCCAGGGAGTCAGTCCCACGGAATATCGTCCCCTTCGGTCTGTACGAACTGGCACAAAGTCTCACCATGCTCCACCAAATCGTGGATGATGCCCGCAAGCCGCTCCGCCTTGGCCTCGTTTTCCGGGGTCAGCGGGTAGTAGGCCACATACATCCCGGCCTCTGGGTCGGTGTCCATCCCCTCCAGCAGGTCCGGGGCGGTTTTTCCCAGGTAATACCCCAAAACCGCTTCCCAATTGTAGCCGTTCATATAGGCCTCCTCGCGGAGTCCGTTCAGACGTTCCCCCAGCGCCATGACGGCTTTATCCTCAATATAGAAGCAGACCTCCACATATTTTTCGGTTTTGATGATTGCGGTATAGTCCTTCATGTCCTGTCCTCCTATCCTATACGCTTTGACAGCACAGGCTTCCCATGCCCAAAATAGAGGGCGGCAGGATTCATCCGCCGGATTTTCACCGCGCTTTCCTCCATCGCTCCACAGTCCTCATAGCACCAGGCGGCGGAGGGCCTGCCAAAATTCTGCATCGCATCCCCCACAAAGAGGGCTCCAGACTCCAACCAAACGCCCATAGAACCCTTGGTATGTCCCGGCAGAGCAACGGTCTCCCCTTCTACCCCGAATGGGGCCAGGGACATGCCCTCTTTCAGAATGACCTCCGGCTTCACCGGCGGAATGGTCTCCCTTTGAATCACGCGATTGGAGGCCGCTGCGTAGACGCGGCCCCACAGTCCGCTCCCCTGCACCGGCCGCTTCTCCCCTGCCTGAAGCAGCGGGATATCGGCCTCCCCAATGCCCACAGGGCACCCAAGCCGCTCCGCCAGCCAGCGGGCGCTTTGGCAGTGGTCGCAGTGTCCATGTGTCAGGAGAAGCAGCTTGACAGCCGTTCCCCCGCAGGCGTTCAGCACCTTTTCCCGCTCCTTGCCCATGCCGGTGTCAATGAGGATGGCCCCATCCGGGCCGCAGAGCAGATAGGCGTTCCCATGTCCGCAGGAAATCACTTTGATTTGGGTCATGGCTTCCCCCTTCCAATGGGAAAAGGAGAGGGTCTCCCCTCCCCTTTTCATTCTACTTGTGTTATGCCTTGCCGTCGCAGCCCAGAACGTGGATGAGCTTATGCTTCACCAGCTCCATGATGTTGGCGCGGGCGGGCTTCAGATACTCGCGGGGGTCGAACTTGTCGGGATATGCAGAGAAAAACTGACGGATGGTGCCGGTCATGGCCAGACGCAGGTCGGAGTCGATGTTAATCTTACACACGGCGCTCCGGGCGGCCTCGCGCAGCTGCTCCTCAGGAATGCCCACGGCGTCGGGCATCTTGCCGCCATTGGCGTTAATCATCTGCACATAGTGCTGGGGCACGGAGGAGGAACCATGGAGCACGATGGGGAAGCCGGGCAGACGCTTCACGACCTCCTCCAGGATGTCGAAGCGCAGGGGGGGCGGAACCAGCTCACCCTTTTCGTTGCGGGTACACTGGGCGGCGGTGAACTTGTAAGCGCCGTGGCTGGTGCCGATGGCGATGGCCAGGGAGTCGCAGCCGGTCTTGGAGACGAACTCCTCCACCTCTTCGGGGCGGGTGTAGTGGGACTCCTCGGCGGA
>CAJUDT010000090.1 GCA_910585415.1 uncultured Flavonifractor sp. | reverse complement strand
TGCAAGGGGGATATCCGCCCGAGGGGCCGCACTGTGCGGCCGAAGTGTTGAGGGCTACAAGCCAAAACGGCGGGTACCAACCAAAGGATTTGCAGGCTCCGTACCTATTCCGCCGCCCCCCGCCCCCGGGTCCGGGCCCGCAGGCCCGGTGATCTTTGGTTACTTTCCATCACTGGAAAGTAACCCGCCGGAGGCTGGACCAGAAAACGAAACGTAGAGAGTAACGAGGAAGAAGCACCCAGAAACCCCTTCTCAGCTCACCAACAAATCAATATCCTCCACAGTCAACCCCGGCTGGAGCGCCAAATCAATCCCATACCCGATAACCTTAGCCAAATCCTCCACCTGAGCGTCCACGTCTCTGGGGGTAACAATCAACCCTTGGGCCCCGCCCAAAGCCTCGGGCTCAAAGTCACCTTTCCCCGCCTCGGCCAGCAAATCACAGGCCAGGGTGGCCGCATCCACCACGGTGGGCACCCCCACGGCAATCACCGGAATCCCCAACGTCCCCCGATTCAGGGCCTTTCGGGCATTGCCCACCCCCGAGCCGGGGACAATCCCCGTATCTGAAAGCTGAATGGTCCTCCCCACCCGCTTCACGCTCCGGGAGGCCAAGGCATCCACCGCCACCACACAGGCCGGGCGCAGCCGCTCCACCACGGCGGCAATGAGCTCTCCGCTCTCCATACCGGTGGTCCCCAGCACCCCCGCCGCCAGGGCCGACACGGGACGAAAGCTCCCAAAATGCTCCGGCGAGCGCTCCACCAAGTGCCGCGTTACAATAATATGCTCCGCCGTCCGGGGGCCCACCCGGTCCGGCGTAATGGCCCGGTTGCCCAAACCAACCACCAGCACCAGCGCCCCGTCGGGCAGCTCCAACAGCCCCGACAGCTCCGTAGCCAGCGCACGGGCCGCACGGGGAAACGCCCCCTCCTCCCGCCGCAGCAGGCCATCCAGCTCCAAGGTCACATAGGTCCCCTCCGGCTTGCCCAGGGCACGGGCCCCTTCCTCATTCAAAATCTGTACCGTCGTAACCCGAAAACCCTCCCGGGCGCTGTCCCGCGCCCGCACACCCTCCAGACGGGTGGTGGTTCCCGCCTCCTCCTGCCAGAGCTGGGCGGCCTCCGCCGCCAAATCCGTCCTTCGTTTCAGCATCCTGCTTCGCTCCTTTACCCAAGATATGGCGTCAGTTCGCCTGCGCTGCACTATTTTTTGTCTCCCTTCCCGCTCTATGCAAAATTTTTTGAAAAAAAGTGAAAAAAGAGTTGCTTTTTTTCTTGGGGCCTGCTAAAATAGATACTCGCACGGGATAACTGTGTCAATCTTATCGTCATCGGAGGAGGTGTTTGGTTTGCCGAATATTAAGTCTGCCAAAAAGCGCGTGCTGGTAAACGGGACAAAGGCCGCGCAGAACAAGGCCGCTAAGTCCGCGCTCAAGACCGACATCAAAAAGTTCGAGGCCGCGGTTTCCGAAGGCAACCGCAGCGAGGCCGAGGGCGCTTACAAGGTGGCCGTCAAGGCGGTCGATAAAGCCGTCGGCCATGGCCTGCTGCATCGCAACAATGCCGCACGCAAAAAGAGCGCCATGACCGTCAAGCTGAATAAGCTGGCCTGATTGAGCTCTGACCAAGAAAACCGTCCGCCGCAAGGCTGGCGGTTTTTTTGCTGTGATGCGCATACGATAATACAAAGCGCTGTCTTCAGCCCCCTCCCACGGGCTGGCTCGGAGACAGACCGAAAGGAGGGAAGCCTGTGCGCCGGCTTCGGGAGCGCAGCTGCGTTCAATTCGTGCTGGAGGTCGCGGACCTCTACTTCTCCAAGCGGGTGGCCCGCTCCGCTGCGGAGCTGGCCTATTTCCTGGTGCTCTCCTTCTTTCCCGCCCTGCTGTGCGTCAACGCCTTCATTGGCGGGCTCCATCTGGACGTGGGCACCCTGCTGGAGGCCGCCGCCCCCATCCTCCCCCGTGAGGCCCTGGACGTGCTGGGGGAGTACGTGCGGTACATCACCGAGAACCAGTCCCAGGGAATGCTGGCCGCCGGGCTGGCTATGACCCTCGTCTCGTCCTCGGCGGCCTTTCGGGCCCTGATGAACATTATGGGGGACATCTACGAGCGCAGGACCTACCGGGGCATTTGGCAGATTATCGCCAGTGTGGGGTTTTCGGTGCTGTTTTTGGTCACCATTTATCTCTCCCTGGTGGTGCTGCTCACCGGAGAGTGGCTTTTTCGGCTGCTGGAGCGGCTGCTTCATCTGGAGCTCCCCTGGGATTGGCAGTGGCTCAGGTTTTTCCTCCTGTTCAGTATGGTCCTGCTCTTTATTCTGGTGGTCTACCGGATGGCCGCGCCCCGGGGGAAGCCCCGCCCGCCCCTGCTCACCGGCGGCATACTGGCGGCGGCGGCTCTGGTGGCCGCTTCGGCGGTGTTCTCCTGGTTCATCGGGCTGTCCTCCCGGTATTCGCTGGTCTACGGCTCCCTGGCGTCGGTGGTGATTCTGCTGGTGTGGCTGTACCTGTGCGGAACTATCCTCATTCTGGGCAATGTGTTCAACTGCGTCTGGTACCGGCGCAAAAAGGTCCGCTACCTCAAACGCCTGCGGGAGGAAGCGGGGCCGGGGGACTAATCCCTGACCCGCTCCCATCCGGCGGGCCCTTGGAAACAGACAGCTGGGACGTCCCCCCTGGGGGAGGTCCCAATTTTTTCCCGGTTTCTTGTTGTAATTTTATTCATTTTATGGTATTCTGTCGAAAGACGGAATACCGGCGGGGGCGGGATTGTCCGCTTCCGGCGGGTATTCGCATTTTAGGGGGGAGTCATGTGGCATTGTTTTCCAGTAACAATCCAAAGGAAAAACAGCACTCCGGCATTTTGGGCGCCTTTTCCGTCGATGTAATCAAATGGGAGCCGGAGTCCGACCAGGAGGCCTCGGTTATCGTTCATAAATATGAATACGAGGACTTTCCCAACGGCTCGTATCTGATTGTGGGCCCGTCTCAGATGGCGGTGTTTACCAACAACCTGAACGCGGGCAACTCCCTGGAGGACGACGGGAGCGGCCGCTCTCAGCTCACCACCTTCATGGGGCCCTGTAAAATCAAGCTGGAGACCGGCGACAGCCGCTTTGCGCCCTTTCGGAACATCTCCCACGCCCTGACGGGCGGGGAGTCCGCCTTTCACAGCACGGTCTATTTTATCAACACCACCTATATGAACGAGCTCTCCTGGGGCACCCAGGCCCCCATTGTGGTGGTGGACCCGGAGGAAGATGTGAACGTCCACGTCCGGGCCTACGGCTTCTTCGGCGTCCACATCGAACAGGTGGACACCAGCCGCGCCGAGGTCCAGGCCCGCAAATTCCTGCAAAAGGTGGTTGGAACCCGGGCGGACTATACCCGAGAGAGCCTCATGTCCTTTATGCGGGCCAAAATTCTGGAGTACGTCCCCAACCTGCTGGCCAACCAGATTATCCGGGAGGAAATCAGTGTCCTGAAAATCAGCGCCTATCTCTCCGAGTTCTCAAAGACCATTTACGAGGCGCTGGTGGAGCACTTTGACTCCTTCGGCCTGACCCTGGACAACTTCTCCTTCCACAACATCAATGTGCCCGACGAGGACCTTCGGGTTATCAACGAGGCGAAAATTCTCCGCAAAAAGAAGCGCATTGAGGCCGAGGGGACCGCTGCGGAGATGGACATCGAGTCCGAGGCCCGGGCCCGGATGCGCCAGCGGGAGGGCTACACCTATCAGCAGGAGCACTCCTTTGACGTGATGAAAACCGCCGCCCAGAACGAGGGGACCGCCTCCGGCTTCATGGGCGCGGGCATGGGCATGGGCTTAGGGTTCGGCGTGGGGGGCGCGTTTGGGAGCGGTATGAGCACCATCGCCCAGAACTCCCTTGGCGCCGCCGCCCCCCAGGCCGCCGGACCTCAGACCGCCGCCCCCCAGGCCACCGCCGGGCCGGGCGTATGCAGGCACTGCGGCACGGCCAACGACGTGGGCGCAAAGTTCTGCTGCGGCTGCGGGGAGAAGCTGGCGGAGCCCCAGCCCCTGTGCCCGGAATGCGGGGCCCCGCTGCCCCCCGGCGCAAAGTTCTGCTCCAACTGCGGCCACCGCCTGAGCCCCAAATGTCCCGGCTGCGGAAACGAGCTGGCTCCCGGCGCGAAGTTCTGCCCTGAGTGCGGAACCAAACTTTCCTGATACGAGAGGTGATTGGAATGAAACATTCAACCCGCAGTATACTCTCTCTGGCCATCGGCCTGCTGGGTCTGGTGTGGTGTCTGGCCATCTGGGTTGTGGCGGGCAGGTTCCTCATTTTGTGTACGGGGGGAATCCTCTGCGGCGTCCTCGCCGTGGTGCTGGCCCTTGTGTACCTGACGCTCTTTTGGAGCGCCCCCGGCCGGGGGGGCGCGGAGGCGGGCGCTCTCTCCCTGTGGCTCACCCTCGCCTATGTGGCCGCAGTGCTGTTCTCCAGCACCATGCTCATTCTGCGGGGCCTGGGCGGGTTGAACCGGATTCTGCTCTTTGCCTTCGCGGCCATCACGGCGGTGTACCTGATTCTGATTCTCTCGGCGGAAAAGAGCGCCCACCGGCTCTCCCGCCAGTCGGACCTGATGGAGCAAAAACTCGCGGGCCCGCTGCACATCTCGGCCAAGCTGGGGGAGCTTCTCAGCATCACCCAGGACGGCCCGGTGCGCACCCGGCTGCTCAAGCTGAAGGAGGCCGTGGACTACAGCTCCAACCGGACCACCAGCCTCACCGCCGAGAGCGAACGGCAGATGGTCCTTCAGCTGGACGAGCTGCTCCAGCTGCTTTCCCAGGGCGGGGAGCCCGCCGCCGTTCAGGACGCGCTCCGTCAGGCGGAGCTCATCTGGAGCACCCGCACAAGCGCGGCTTCATCCATGCGGTAAAGGGGGGACAGGGCAATGGATATGGGCGGAATGCAATGCCGCGGCTGCGGCAGCACCAATGTGAGCTTTGACGCAAAGCAGAGAATACTCATCTGCAACCAGTGCGGCAAGGAGGAATACTACTCCCGGGCCACGTTAAACGCCAACGGCAAGGTGGTCTTTGCCCGTCAGAACGCCATCCGTTCCTTTACCAGCGGGAAGCTGGAGGACGCCAGACACTACGCCATGGAGGTGCTCAACATCTCCATGGACAACGCCCCGGCCCTGTACATCCTGGCCTACTACGACGAGTTCACCGTCCGCAAGCCGGACTCCATGGGGCAGTTTTTTGCCAGCCTCCGGGACGTGGCTTTGGAGTATGACGAGGTGGCGGACCTGCGCGGCCTGATGCTGGCCTCCGCGTACAATCTGGCCGACTATGAGGAAAACGTCATTGAGCTGGTGGCCGTCAACATGCAGGCGGAGGAGGACGCGCCGGAGCTGTGCAAATTCATCGACGCCTTTTGTCCCTACCTCATCGGCAAGCGGACCTCCGCCGGGTTCCTGCGCCAGAGTCTGGCGGAGATGTACCAGGAGCTCGCCGCCCACTGCGGCATACCCAAGACCTGCTTCGCCCTGCTCAAGGCAATCGACACCAACCCGGACTCTCCCTATGTCAGCAACAGCTTTTACCTGAAAGCCAAGGCGCAGTATTTTTACGAGCACTTCATTTCCGCCATCGGGCCCATTCTCTCCGCCATCAACGACGGGGAGCTTCAGAAGAAATTTTTGGGGACCTATCAAAAAAAGTGTGAAAAATACCGGGCGGACGCCGGTATCACCGGATAACGGTTCCCATCGAGAGGAGAGAGGAAACCTATGGCCACATCCACATCGGTCAACATTGACCTGCATGGCATTGAACGCAGAATCGACACGCTCTCCGCCGCCACGCGGCGCATTCAGGAGGACGTCTCCCACAACAGCCAGAAGCTGGACAGCCTCAACAGCGACCTGTCCAGGGTCCAGAGCGACCTGCGGACCCTCAAGAAGAGCTTTGAGCAGTTCGTCAACGAGAACCGGAAGGCCACCGCCCTGCAAAAGGCCGCTACGGAGCTCATCCGCGTGCGTCAGGAGCTGGAGCAGCAGTTTGGCGGCTACAAGACCGTCCGGGAGACCATGCTGGGCGTGCTCCAGGCCACCGACCTGGCCCTGGTGAAAAAGACCACCATTTCTCAGGTGACGGAGGAACTCATGCTCTCCACGCCGGACTACTGGCTGGCCCCCTGTCTGGTGGCCGTCTCCGCGTGGATTGGCAACGACCGGGACCTGGCCAGCCGGGCCATTGCGGAGGCCGTCCGGCGGGACGAGGAAAAGACCGCCCTGACCATGGCCCTCATCTGCCGCCGGAACAACCGGACCGACACCTGTTACGAGTGGCTGTCCCTCTACTTCGCCCGGCAGAGCGCGGCCAATTTCACCAAGAGCAACTTTACCTATCTGAACGCCTACTTGAACGGTGTGTTCGGCCCGGATGAAAAGCATATGTGTGACGATTACGTCGCCAAGTGGATGAAGGAGATTCAGGAGAACGGCGGCGATTTCGAGTCCCGGCAGGTGGAGCAGTGGCGGGACTTCTGTTCCGACTTCACCGTGGATTTGGAGGGGCAGTTTCCCCAACTCAGCAGCTGTGTTCAGGAGTATTCCGCCATATCCGAGTATATCGGGCGCATTCGCTCCGTGGACAGCATCGCAAGCACCTTTTCCAAGATGAAACACACCGAGGTGGACCAGCAGAAGCTGAAAAAGGACATCGACCAGACCCTGGTCACCCTCATCAGCCGGTACGACGCCAAAGAGGAACCCCTGCGCAAGGAGGAACAGTACCTGACCGCCGTGCGGCGCTTTGACGGCGACACCGCCGCCGCCAAGGCCTACATACTGGAGTCGGAGCGGCGGCAGACCGAGGAAACCATCGACCTGATTGGCCAGATGACCAACGTCATCGTCCAGAAGGAGGGCTCCCGCCCCTCGGAGAAAAAGACGGCGGTATCCTTCTTAAGCAGCTACATTCGCGGCGGCTTTGAGCGCTACATCACCGAGAAAAAGGAGTCCTTCCCCCAGGCCGTCACCCTGGAAATCGACGGCTGGAAGGGCGCCAGCCGGGACGGAACCGACGGCCCGGCCCTGAAAGCGGATTTCCAGCGGTACATGGCCCAGCGCCACCAGGCCTCCCTCCAGTCCCTGCCCTCCAATCAGCCGAAAACCTTGAAAATCGCCGCCCTGGTGCTGGCGGTCCTGGGGGCGGTGGGTTTGATGGCGGCTCCGCCCCTGGGGGTGATTCTGCTGGTGGGCGCGCTGTTCTGCTTCCTCAATTCCTCCAAGGCCGCGAAGCGTATGGCCGAAAGCACCCTGCAAATGAGCGCCGAGTATTCCACCAAGCTGGCGGAGGGGCAGCAGCGCATTGACGCCGCCCTATCCGAATGGGAGCGCGCCCGGCGGGTGGTGCAGGAATTTGAGCGCGAGCAGCTTCGGGACGTCGTAGCGTAACCGGCGGGCCCGTAAATGACCAGGAAAAGGAGGCTTTGATGATGGCAGGAGAGAACGATTTCGAGGGCATGGCCGATTTTGACGAACTGGAAGCGATGTTCGGCGCCGCCGACCCCGATTTGGCAAAAATGGAGCGCGTGATGCTGACCCAGAATCTGGACGGGTTTGCCAGCTGTTTCCCCGAGTGGGACCTTCATCCGCCCAAGCGCTGACAGCAGGGCGGGACCCAGTTTTCCCCGGCGATGGCGCGGCGGGACGGAGCTTTTTTCCGTCCCGCCGCGTTGCTGCTTGCCGCCAAAACAGAAAAAGGTACTGCCCAGGCTTTGGGCAGTACCTTTTTTGCTTCATTGCCGGGAATGCCAGCCGTTACACGTCCGCCGGGGCGTCTTTCGGCTTGCCGTAGGTCTCCACGGCATTTTGGTCGGCCTCCTGCCGTTCCTCGATGGCCTGTTTGAGAATCATATCCTTGACCTTCATCAGGCGGATGGTGGAGGCGCGCTCGTTCTCGTCCAGCTTCATGGTGATATACTTGATGGCCTCCTGCATCTGGGGAATCTTGACGTACTCCAGGGCGTTGACCCGCCGCCGGGTCTTTTCGATTTCCTCCGCCAGCAGCTGGGAGGTCTTTTCAATCTGGGCCAGACGGAGCATATCCTGAAACACCCCGGACAGGGCGTTCACCGCGTCGTCCAGCTCGCCGGAGGTGGTGGCGAAGCCGTAGGGGTAGATTTCCCCCGCGTCGTCGCTCTTGGTCTTGAAGTGGTACTCCGGCACATTGACGCTCATGACGTTCTGAAAGCTCATATCCAGCTCCACGCTCTGCTTGGGGTAGAGCAGGGACTGTTCCAGCATTTCCGAGGACATCACCGCCGAGGCCACGGTAAAGGACCCGTGGGCCTTCATCAGGGCGGCCTCCACCTTCTGGCGCAGGGCGCGGTTTTCCCGCACCACGTCCATGAACTGCTTCATGAGCTCGTCGCGCTTATCCTTCAGGAGCTTGTGGCCCCGGATGGAGGTGCGCAGACGGCCCTTCAGGCGGGTGAGCTCCTGCCGGGTGGGGTTGACGTTGATCGCAGGCATTTACCCCACCCCCTTACGCTTGTTCTTTTTTCGGCAGATATTTCTCAATGAACTCCGGCTTGATGCGCTTGAGCTCGGCGGAGGGCAGGATACTCAGCAGGTCCCAGCCCAGGTCCAGAGTCTCCAGAATCGAGCGGTTCTCGTCGGGGCCCTGGGAGACGTAGCGCTTTTCAAACTCGTCGGCGAACTTGGCGTACAGCAGGTCCGTGGGGGACAGGGCCGCCTCGCCCAGGATGCTCATGAGCTCCTTGTTCTCCTTGCCGGTGGAATAGGCGGCGAAGAGCTGGTTCATGGTGCCCGCGTGGTCCTCCCGGGTCTTGCCCACGCCCACGCCCTTGTCCTTCAGACGGGACAGGGAGGGCAGCACGTCCACCGGGGGATTGACCCCCTTGCGGTAGAGCTCCCGGGAGAGGATAATCTGACCCTCGGTGATGTAGCCGGTCAGGTCGGGGATGGGGTGGGTCTTGTCGTCCTCGGGCATGGTGAGGA
>CAJUDT010000089.1 GCA_910585415.1 uncultured Flavonifractor sp. | reverse complement strand
GTTGGCGGGGCTGGTCCACATGCCGCCTTTCGGACTGCCATCTTCTACAGGATAGACTTGGGGTTGAGTCGGTGCAGAGAGAAACCTGTAACCGTTTGCTTCTCGCAAATAGCCCCATGGTCCTGCAAAACTGAAAGCAAGGAAAAAACACCCAACCGCCTCAACCCCAAGGCTATCTTGTAGAGGTTGGTACCATCGTAGGGCGGCATGTATACAGCCAAAGGCAGGGCAACTGCTTTCAAGTTTTGCAAGGGGGATATCCGCCCGAGGGGCCAATGGCCGAAGTGTTGAGGGCGGAGGCTAAAACGGCGGGTAGCAACCAAAGGATTTGCAAGCCCCGTACCTATTCCGCCGCCCCCCAACCCCGGGTCCGGGCCCGCAGGCCCGGCGAACTTTGCCTACTTTCCTTCGCTGGAAAGTAGGCCGCCGGAGGCGGGACCAGCTGACAAAACGCAGGGAGTAACATGGAAGAAGCACCGACCCCCGCCGAAAGCTGGACCAGCCAACAAATAGCAAAGGCCAACGAAAAGAAGCAAAACTCAACTTATATTATACCAGCCTATCCCCTTTTCCGCAATACCTTGTCAACACGCACGGTATAAAAGGCAATCAGCTTAGAAAACCCCAAATCATAGATAAAAAACCCAACATTCCCGACCAAATAGACCATCCAGCTCTGAGACAGCGCTGCGGGCAAAAAGGGCAGAAACACCCCCTGCAGGCCAAACCAGAGCAGACTGAGCACACCGTTCAAAAAAAGCAGCTTGCAAAGAACCTCCAGCGCCAACCGCCGCAGTCCTTCAATCAAACTTTTCATCATAGGCCAAAGCCCAAACAGCAAGAGATAAAGGAGCGCGCTGGCCTTATCCGGCAGCAAAAGCAACCCCAGCAGGCCCGCCGCGCCATAGCAGAAAAACCCCGCGCTCAGTCCGCCGGACACCACCGCTCCCGCCGGAAAAATGCCCGCCGCCGCCACAAGCCCCAGCCGCCCGGTGGGCGCAATGGCCGAAATATACAAGGTCAACAGAGACAACGCCCCAAAGACCCCCGCCAGAGCCGCACGCTCCGCAGCAGCTCTCTGTTCATCCCGCCGCTGCATGACCGTTTACCGGCACCCGCCGCATGCGCAGTTCATGCACAGACACAGAGAGCACAAGTCGCAGGCGTCTATTCCTCCCCCATAACCATAGGGCCGGTACGCCTGTCCCCCCTGACGCATCCGCATCAAGGCCTGACGATACTCCCCATTGGAGGGGTCCATAGTACACGCCACCTGAAAATGCTGGGTGGCCTCATCCAGCCAGCCCTTACGAAAGGCCAGAGAGCCCATCAGGAAATGCCATTCGGCGTCCTGTCCTGCCGTGGAGCGCAACAGCTGCTCCGCCCGGCTCAAATCCCCCAGGTTGATACATTGGCGGACCTGCTCATACACCGGCTTGCTGGAGGAATACCGCTGCTGATAGGAGCCCTGGCTTTGATAGTTCCCCTGGGTCTGATAGCCCCCAGAGCCGCCGCTGCGCATCTTGGTGATGCTGTCATAAGCCTGGTTGATCTCCTTCATCTTCTCCTCGGCCAAGTCTGCCAGGGGATTATCCTGATAGTTGTCCGGGTGGTACTTCCGGGCCAGCTCCCGGTAAACGCGCTTGATTTCATCGTCGCTGGCGTCGGGGTTAACCCCGAGCACGCTATAAGGGTCGTTCATCCGTCTGTTCTCCTATTGCTTTCTCTTTTTTACAGCCTGCCAACGGCCAGTAAAAACCAATTCCTCCACCAGAGGCAGGCCCAAATAGAGCACATTGTCCACTTGAGCCCCCCAGGCTCCCGGCTCCAGCAGGGCCCAGGCCGACCGGGCCAGATTGAGGGAATGCCCCAAGGTGGTGCGCAAATATGCCCGGTTGGCCTCCGTCTCCCCGGAAAAGCGGGCGGCAACGGGATTATAGTTCCCCCTGCGCCGGTCCTCATCCAAATCATCCCAGGCGTCCACCAGATAAATCCAGCGCCCCAGGTGGTACAGCAGCTGCTCCAGCGCCCGGTCCCGAGGCTCATCCCCGCTGGGGGGCGCGGCGGCTTGCAGGATACGCGCAAAGGCGTCCGCCGTCCGGTCCAGGGAGGTACTTTGGGCGTCCTCCAGGATGTGGAGCTCTTCCAGGCAGTTTTGCACGGTCTGGGCGTACTCTGGCCGGAGTGCCGCCGCTTTTCTATAGGCCGGACGGAGCAGCAGTAAAAGCCCCCCTGCCGCCAGCCTCTCCCAGAAGCTGCCGTCCCGCAGGGTGTCTTGCAGCTTCCAGTAAGCGAGAATTGTTCCGGCATCCGCCGCCGTCTCCAGTCCGCCCGAGGCCGCGCACAGCTTTTTTGCGCACCACAATCGTGCGGGACAGCGCCGCTTTTCCAGGGTTGGACGCTCCGCCGCCGTCTCCAGGAGCATAGCTAAAAAGGTAAAATCATAGTTGAGAAACATCCGGGCAAAAAAGCCGTGGCGCTTCCCCAGAGTATGGCACAGCCCGCAGTACAGAGCCTCGTAGTCCCGCAGCTCCCGGACCTTGAGCTCATCCCGATTGGGTCTGACATAGCCGAACATCAGACCCCCGGCTCTATGGCGGTGATACGGAAGGTAATCCCCCGCTTCCGCCGCAGGCGGCGGTCGGCCAATATCGCCAGCAGCACCCCCACCGCAAAGCCGATGCCCCCAAAGGCCGCGCCCATTCCCTCGGAAATCATGGACGCTCCCAGGAAATACCCCAGGAAAAACAGGGCAAAGGGCACCAGATACACCACAATGGCCGCGCCCAGGATGCTCTTGGTGGAGGATTCCACCGTCACACTGTCTCCCGGCATGGCCTGAACCGGGTTATCCGCAATAACCGCCACCGTGGAGCTGACCATCATTTCCGAGCACCCGCCGCCGCATTTGGAGCAGTCGTGCCCGCAGGCGGATTGGCGGCGCACCGCCACCTCGGCCCGGCCGTCGGTCAATAGCTTTGTCACTTTCGCCGTCTGAACCATAGGGGTCCTCCCTGCTTTCTTCCGTCACCCCGCCATTGCGACGGTGATGGAGATGTTATAATTACCCACGACGCCCACATCATCGCTGCTGGCCAGATAGACCTTTACCGGAACCGTCTGGCCGCCCAGAATCACATTGATGTCCTTCAAGTCGGCCACAATCCGCAGCTGAGAGGGTAGAATCGCATCTACCGCCTCCTGTGTGCCCCGGATTTGAATGGTGCTGGTGAGGGTCACCTTCTCCGCTATATAGGGCTCTGGGACGTTGATAATTTCAATGTTATTGACCTCAATGGCGCGGATTACCAGGTCCGGGATGGTCACGGTAACCTCCGCCTCTGTCAATCCGCTGACGTTGGTCAGCACCGGGGACAGGTTGATGGTCCGGGTCAGGGTGTTGGTCTTGTTGTAGACATTGTAGAGTTCAATGGGGTCCAGCTTGATTTCCTTCAGGCCCTCCAGATCGTCCGGGTCCCCTGAAACCATGATGCTCTCGGGCTCAATTTGGACCTGAGCATCGTCCCCCGTGGCCCCGCCGCCGGGAATCAGCTCCACGGTCAGGGGGACCTCCTTCAGCTTTACCACCGGGAGGGTGGTGAGAATGGTGGTTTCCTCGG
Source organism: uncultured Flavonifractor sp. (assembly GCA_910585415.1). Classification (GTDB taxonomy): domain Bacteria; phylum Bacillota; class Clostridia; order Oscillospirales; family Oscillospiraceae; genus CANAAV01. The sequence goes on along the minus strand of CAJUDT010000089.1, from coordinate 5,410 downwards.
TTTCCACCTCCGCCGCCAGCTCGGCGCTTAGGGGCTCCCCATTGAAGCCGATAAGCGTGAAGGGAGTCTCCTGGCTGTAGGTTTCGGTCATGCCCTGGACGGAGACATTTACCTGAGCGTGGCTGATCTGGTTGATGACCTCCTCCCTGCCCCGGACGGTGATGGTCTGGGGGGCTACGGAGTGCTCACCCAGCTGGTAGTCCTCTCCCACACTGCCGGTAAAGTCCAGACGGACCTCCACCGCCTTCTCGGTCTGGCGGGAGATGGTCAGTTCAATCCGTTCGGGCCGTTTGTCCCGCTCCGTGATGGTCTCACCCAGGGCGGACAGGGGGTAGGAAATGCGGTAATCCAGGCTGACCGTCCCCGGCTCCGTAATATTGGACACGTCCACAGTGACGGTAATATTGCTGTTATTCACCCGCAAGAGCGCGTCCCGCTTACCCTGGAGGGAGAGCGTCACCTGCTGGTCGGCTCCCTCGGAAATCATCAATCCCCGTTCCTCCAGCCGCTCCAGGCCGGAGATGGTCAGGCGGATACCCCGTACAGTGCCGGTAGTGTCCGGGTTGGCCGCGTTGCTCACGTACAGCCACAGGACAAAGGCGGCAATCAGGGAGATTGCAATATAAAAGCTCTTACTTTCGGTTATCTTCTTCCACATCGGCCTTCTCTCCCTTCCGCCCGCGGAGCAGGGCACTCAGCTTGAATCTGGGCTCCTCGTCCTCCTGCTCCTGAGGCATAAGCTCGTTGCGCAAAATCCGCTCCAAGGTTTCCGGGCTCAGGTGCCGCTTGAGCATCCCGCCTACCGCCACCGAAATAGAGCCCGTCTCCTCAGAGACAATCGCCACCACGCCGTCGCTCTGCTCGCTGGCGCCAATGCCCGCCCGGTGGCGCATACCCAGCTCCCGTGAGATGTTGACGTTCCCCGACATGGGGAGCATACATCCCGCCCCCACAATGCGGCCGGAGCGGACAATCACCGCCCCGTCGTGGAGGGGGGCCTTGTTCCAAAATAGATTTTTCAGCAGCTCGGCACTCACTGAGCAATCCAGGGTCGTGCCCGTCTTGATGGCGTCCTCCAGCATATTTTTCCGCTCAAAGACCATCAGAGCCCCGGTCTTGCTTTTGGACAGGGAGGCGTAGGCCTCCACGGTCTGCTGAATGGCGCTGTCCAAGCTGTCCTGCTTCTCCTGCTGGGCAAAAACCTTGCTGATGCTGCTGCGGCCCATCTGCTCCAGAAAGCGGCGGATTTCCGGCTGAAAGACAATGACCAGAGCCAGTACGCCCCACTCCACCATCCGGCCCAGAAGAAAGCTGACCGTATTCAGCCGCAATACACTGGGGCTGGAGAGCCACAGCACGACCAATACTAAGAAGATTCCCTTCGCCACCGCGCCGCCGGAGCTGGTTTTGCGGGTGAGCAGAATGACCCGGTAGATAATAAAGGCCATAATCAGTATATCAATCAGGTCGCTCACGCCAAAGGGCCAAATCATCTCCCAGACATACTCCGCCAGCCTTCCGGCGGCTTCCATCACAGTTTCCACACGCGCCACATCCTTAGCCCGGTCCCGCCGGTTTTTCGCCCTCCCCCCAGGGGAGGCGCTCCACTCCAATTAGGATATTATACTGTATTCCCCAACCATTAGCAAGCGCATAAATATGAATTTTCTGCCGCCCAAACAAGATCTGCCCATGGGCCAAGCGAATCAGTAGGCCGCAAACTCCGGCCACCAGACACCGCAATTCTCGTCCAGGTACAGACAGTAGGCCGGGGACATCCCGTCGTCTGTGTAAATGTAATAATATTCCTGACTCCCGTGGGTCAGGTAGCCCCGCTCATAGCATACTCGGCCCTGCGTGTCAAAATAACTGTCCCAGCTGGAGTCGTGGGTACCAAAGAGCTGGGGATTCTGGCCCAAGTGCCGCTGCCGCAGGGTCCCGTTATCATCATAGGTAAATTGGGCGGAATAGACCCACAGCCGCCCCTCTGTGCCGTATCCCTCAAATATGCCGGAGGATTCAAAGCTGGTCACCCGGCCACTCTCGTCCTCGACGCAGGCTTCCTGATAGTCCTCGACCGCGCCGCCCTCCCAGACGGGCAGGGCGGTATACCCCGTTTTCCAGCGGTCCCAATGGGAGGCGCTGTATACAGAATCTTCGCTGTCCGCCGCCGGTATTGTTGCATCAAATGTAAAGCCTTCTAACCTTTCATCTCCACTGTCAGAAGGGATATAGCGGATTCCGCAGCCCGCGCCGGTGCTCTCGTCGTAGTAGAGGACCAGCTGCAAATTCCCCTCCTGGTCCTGATAGTCATAGAAGGGTGCGGCCCCGTCAAAGCCCTGTTCCCGCAGAAACGGTTCTATGCTTAGGTACTCCGTTTTCTCTCCATCCACAGAGCCCACATCGCGGACCGCCGCCGCCTCAAGCACCGACTGCGGCGCACTCTCCTGCGCCGGAGGCGATACCGCCGGTGTCCCCTGCCCGCCGCAGCCGCCCAGCAGCCCCAGCAAAAAAACCAGAGGTACCGCCGATGTAAATATGGTTCGCCTCACGAGAATGCCCCCCTATCTTAGCAGAATCACCCGCCGGTAATAGTCGAAGTCGCTGCTCAAGCCCTCCAGCTTCATTTCCTCCATCTCGTCCTGATGCTCCGGTCCATACCAGCCGCCAAAATGGGGAGAACCTGCCAGCTCATTGAGCACCCGCAGGGTCCCGTAACAGTCGATTTCCCCACCGTCACCGCCCCGGAACCACCAGCCATCGCTTCGGATAAGCTCCCGATGCCAGTTATCATCGGCAATGGTCAGACCGAAGAAATTGGGGTAGCGCCGTCCCTTGGGCGGCAAGGAGTCTCCCCAGGCAAAGAGCCCCCGGCCCCCGCCTCCGCACAGGTATTCCCACTGGTCGGCATCGGGGAGGGTAAAGCCGTCCAACGCCAATTCAGCCAACAAGTCCTCTGGCGTATCCGGTACCAAAATTTCCGCAGAAATTTCCCCGTTCGCGCTTTTGTGAAAACGGTATCCAGAATATCCAGGCTCCTTGGAATTGACAACCCGTATTGTGAACTTTGGATTCGCTATAAATTCTTCATAGCGCTGCTGCCCCGCTTCGTCCAAACGGACTTCCTCCATGGCAACGGGCCGCCCATCCTCAAAAGGCTTTGTTTCCTGCTCCACCAGCATGGGCGGTATGACCGCCTGACGCACTGGAGTTGTGAGCTTTCGCAGAATTTCCTCTGTCTCATAGGCTCCGCCCCAAAATTCCGCCACATCCTCATCCAAAGCCGCTCTTAGGGCCTCCAGCTCTTCGCCGCCCTCCGCCGGGAAGCCGTCCCACCCTAAAGTAACCGTATCTCCCGGCACAAACACAAAGGACGCGCCTTTGAGGTCGTAGAGGGCGGTCTCAATCTCCCGCCCCCAGCGCTCAAACCGTGCCATCCCCTTCCACTTAGCCCCTGTCATCGTGGCGATCTCTCGGGTAATGTCTCGTTTTTCCTCAGAGGACAGCCCGTTAAATATCCTACGCCTCAATATCTGTAAAGCGTCCATCATTGTCACCTTTTCTTCTTTTTATACCGTTCCGCCGCGTCCAGCAGCTCCCCGGCACTTTCCAAAGAGGCCCCGGTGACGTGCTCTCCAGAAGTCAGGCGGGCCAGCTCTTCCTTTCGCCGCTGACGGTCCAAGGTCTCCACCTGTGTAAAGGTTCTTCCCTTGCGCTCTCCCTTCTCCACGGAGAAATGGGTGTCTGCCATTGCCGCCAGCTGGGGCAGGTGGGTCACACAGAGGACTTGCTTGCTTCGGGCCACGTCGGCCAGCTTTTCCGCCACCTTCTGCGCCGCCCGGCCGGACACGCCGGTGTCCACCTCGTCAAATACCAGGGTTCCCACCTGGTCATTTTCCGCCAGGACGTTTTTCAGGGCCAGCATGATACGGGCCAGCTCACCGCCGGACGCAATCTTCTGAATGGGCTTCAGGTCCTCCCCCACGTTGGCGGACATGAGGAACTGCACCTCGTCCATTCCCGTCTCGTCCAGGCCAAACTCCCCACCCTTGGGCTGAAATTCCGCCTGAAAGCGGACTTTTGGCATGTCCAGTTGAGCCAGTTCGGTCTGAATGCGGTTTTGGAGGGCCTCTCCTGCCTGAACGCGGGCCTGGGACAGCAACTGGGCCTTTTTTTGCGCTTCTTTCAGGGCTTTGTCCCGGCGCTTCTCCAGCCGGGCCAGGGTGTCGGTGGAGTACTGGATATCGTCCAGCTCCCTCCGGCTGCGCTCCAGGTAGTCCAGCATTTCCTCCACAGTGCTGCCGTATTTTTTTTTCAAACGGTAGATTACATCCAGGCGGCTCTCGATTTCGTCCAGCTCGCCGGGCTCAAAGTCAAATTCTCCCCGCAAATCCCGGACCTGTTCGGCCAAGTCGTCGGCATTGGCACGGAGCTCGGAGAGCTGCGCGGCCAGAGCGGCAGCCTGGGGGCTCATGTCCCCGGCAGTGACCATGGCGTCCTCCGCCTCTTCTATCAGGGAGGCCGCACCCTCCTGGGACTCGTCCCCAGACAGGGCAAAGTGGGCCCGCTCCACCGCGTCAATGAGTTTGCCTGCATTGCGGAGGAGCTCCCGCCGCTGGGTGAGTTCCTCGTCCTCCCCTGGCCGGAGCTCTGCACGCTCCAGCTCGCCAATTTGGAAGGTAAGGCTGTCTATGCGCCGGGCTTTTTCTGCCTCATCCATTTCCAGGGCGGACATTTCCCGGCGGATGGCATTGAAGGCATGAAAGGCGTTTCGGTATTCCTCCAGCTGGGGGGCGGTTCCGCCAAAGCTGTCCAGATAATCCAAGTGACAGCTCTCGTCCAAGAGCTGTTGTCCGTCGTGCTGGCCGTGGATGTTCAGCAATTGCCGACCCAGGGTGCGCAGCTGGGCCACAGTAATGGGGCGTCCGTTCAGACGGCAGACGTTCCGGCCATCGGGCTGGATTTCCCGCTGGATCATCAGGTTTCCGTCCTCGTCGGGGGTTAGACCGTTTTCTGTGAACCAGGGCAGCTCCGGTAGGGCGGTAAATAGGGCGTTCACCAGGGCGGACTTTGCGCCGGTGCGGATTAGGTCCCGGCTGGTGCGGCCTCCAATGACTGCGCCGATGGCGTCCACTACAATGGATTTGCCCGCGCCAGTCTCACCGGTGAGCGTATTGAAGCCTTGGTCAAACTGGATATCGGCCGATTCAATGACTGCGATATTTTCTATATGGAGCAGGGATAGCATGGGACCACTCCTTTGTATGTCGATTTTGCGCGTTGTGGCTTCTTGGATGCTTTTTTGTGTTTTCTAGGTTTGTCCATTCTGCTTCTTCCTCGATACTCTGGTGGTTATTGTTTTCTGGTCCCGCCTCCGGCGGGTTACTTTCCAGTGATGGAAAGTAACCAA
>CAJUDT010000088.1 GCA_910585415.1 uncultured Flavonifractor sp. | reverse complement strand
GTTACTTTCCATCGCTGGAAAGTAACCCGCCGGAGGCGGGACCAGGTAACGAAACATAGTGAGTAACGTGGAAGAAGCAGAAGAGAAACGAATACCACCCCCGAAAGCCCCAGCAACCCCAAAACAGCAGCAAAAAAATAAAAACTGCCTTTGTCTCCAAGAGACAAAGGCGCAACCCCCTGCGGTACCACTCTTATTGTCCCGCCATGTGGCGGGACCCCTCGACGGCGGGTAACGGCGCCACCCGTCCCCGCCTAAGCCCCCTGCGGGAGCACTCAGCGGAGCCGCTCCGAGGTGATTTTCTCCTCCTGTCCCTGTCCGCCTTTCACCCAACAGCGGCTCTCTGTGCAGGACCCAAAAGGGTACTCTTCCTCATCCTAGCGTATCAACCTGTGAAAATCACGCGCAGACGCCTTTCAAAGCGCCTGCGCGTATTTTAACCGCAAAAGCCCAATCTGTCAACCCATTTTACCGAATTTCGTAGTCTTTCCCAAATTCCAGGTGGTCGAAGTCAATCCGGCGGGTAGGCTCCGTGGGTTCCTCAACTTCATCCTCCGCGCTCTTGGCGATCATCTCCTGAAGCTCGGCATACAACCCCCCCTCCGGGGCCGTCTCCACCGCCCCGGAGGCCACAGGAGCCTGCTCCTCCTGAACCAGCTTCTCCACCGAGGCCTCGATGTCCTGAGCAGCCGTATTCACCGGGTCCTCCTGGGGAGCCGGTGCGGAAATCCCCGCCAGATTGCTCAAAAACTCCGTCTCCCGCTTGCACAAATCCCGCGCCTGGGTCACAAAGCTGATGGTAGCCTCCTGCGCCGAGCGCAAACGCAGCTCCTCGCTGGCAATCTCCTGGCGCAGATACTCCATACGCTCCCGCGCGGCCTTCTCCGTGTCCCGCAGCAGGGCCGTCTTTTTCTCCTCCGCCTCGGCCAGCATATCATCTGCCATCTTCTGCGCCGCCAGCAGCGCCCGGCGCATGGCGTCCTCAGTGGAGCGGTATTCCTCCACCTTTTCCACCAGCACCTTCATTTTGGCCTTGAGGGTGGTATTTTCCTTATACAGGGTGGTGTAATCGGCGGTCAGCACGTCCAGGAACTCGTCCACCATACCCATGTTGTAGCCGCCAAAGGACGCCTTGGAAAAGGCGTGCTCGGAAACCTCCTGTGGCGTCAGCATCATATCCCCCCTTTTTCTGTCTCAGCCCTCCGGCCCCTTAGAGATAGAGCCCGTTGTTTTCCAGCTCGTCGATCAAATCCCCCAGTATGTCCACATTGTAAGGCGTAATAATGTAAGTGGAAATGGCCACCTTCTTAATCTTCCCCTCGTTGGCGTAGGCCACGCCGGAGAGAAAATCCAGCAGCCGCCGGGCAATATCCTTATTGGTGGACTCCAGATTGAGCACCACCGTCCGCTTCTCCCGCAGGTGGTCCGCAATCTCCGAGGCGTTCTCAAAGCGCTCCGGCTTCACCAGCACCACCTGGAGCTGTGTGGTAGTGTGAATGTTGACCACTTTATTGCTCCGCCGTTCGCTCCGTTCACTGCGCTCACTGTCGCTGGCGAACATCGGACCGGTATCGCCCACGGCGGCAGCGGCCTTGACTGGACGGCGCTCGGCGCGTTCGGTCCGCTCGGCGCGCTCGCTGCGCTCACTGCGGTAAACCGGCTCAAAGTCGTCGAACTCTTCCACTTCCTCGTCCTCATAGGGCCGCGCCAACCGTCTGAGCTCGTCCATAAATCCCATATTGTATCCTCCGAAATTCTTTCTACATCTTAAACCGTCCCGCCCCTGTGCAGGGGAGGCCGGGGTCCGAACAACGCAGTACCCACCCGCACCAGGGTGGCCCCTTCCGCGATGGCGTCCTCAAAGTCGCCGCTCATACCCATGGAAAGGCAGTCTATCACTGTTCCATTATCCGCTAAATTGTCCCTTATGTCAACATAAAGCTGGTACATTTCCGCAAAAAACTTTCGGTTTTCCCCCGGCTCCGCCGCCGCGGGGGGTATGGCCATCAGTCCCCGCAAACGCACATGCGCCAGCTCCTGGCAGGTTTTTACCAGCTCTGGAACTTCCTGAGGGGTAATGCCGCTTTTGCTCTCCTCGCCGCCAATGTTGACCTCCAAAAGGATATCCTGAACCAGCTCCAGCCTGCCCGCCTGGGCGTCCACCGCCCGCAGGAGCTTTTCCGAGCTCACCGACTCCAGCAGGTCCACCCGGCCCACCACCTGCCGGACCTTATTGGTCTGGAGGTGTCCGATAAAGTGGAGCCGCGCCCCCGCGTAAGCGTCGTCCTCCAGATGGGCGCTCATCTCCTGCACCCGGTTTTCCCCGCAGACGGTAATGCCTGCGGCAATGGCCTCCCGGATGGTCTGGGAGGTCTGCACCTTGGTCGCGGCCACCAGGGTAATCTCCGCCGGGTCCCGTCCGGCCCGCCGGGCGGCCTCGTTGATACGCGCCCGCACCGCCGCGATATTTTCCCCAAGGGACATGCCGTTTCCTCCTTTTTTCTCTCTCAGCGCACGACCTTCCCGTCAAACAAATCCTCGGCGGCGACGATAATCTCATCCCCGGCCCGCAGGATTTTTCGGGCCTCGTTGGCGCTCTCGGACAAAATGCCCTCCACCAGGCAGTAGTCATCCCGCTGTACCAGCACCTCCACTGGCTTGAGCTCCGCCTGAGAGCCCACCAGGGTATAGACGCAGGTGACATTTTTCTGTGTTTTCTCCCCGCTATCCGGGTCGGTCTGGGTCTGTACGCCCACCCGAATGGCCGCTTTGGGCACCCGAATGCCGCCAATGGTGTCAAATACCAGCTCCACGGTCTGCTCCCGCAGCAGGGTAGTGTCGGACAGATAGCGGTCAGTGGAAAGCACCGTCAAGCACTGTCCGTTTTCCTCGTCCCCGATGCGCTCCACAGTCATGTCCACCTCTCCGGCCCAGTCCAGGGAGAAGCGCACGGTCACGGTCCGCCCCTGGGTGAGGCGGGCGGCATCCTCCCGGGCCAGGGGACAGACGAAGTACCACCGGGAATTGGTAATCAGCCTGCCCACCGCCCCGGGGGGCGCCTGGGGCCGCTGGGCCCGAATGGCCCGGAACTCCGACAGGCTCATATCCTCCAGCAGCTCCGGCCTCAAAATTTCCTCATAGCCGTCGGCCTGTCCGGAGAACACGCCGGAAACCTGCGCCTGAATCACGGCGGTATCCTGTGCCGACTGACTGCGCAGGGAAGAGAGCTGCTGGTCCACGCTCTGAATGGACTCGGCCAAAGAGGACGCCGCGTCGGCATTGTCATAGGTCAGCTCCCGACGGTAGACCAGAAAGCGCAGGGCCATCGCCTGCTCCTCCAGCCGCCCCAGCTCCCCGGCGGCCACCGACGCCCGCAGGTCCGTAATACTCTCTACCACCTGCTCACTAAGCTGGGAGGTATCCCCGCCGCCGTCCAGGTGCTGGAGGGCATATTGGAGCTGTTCCCGCTCCAAAAGCAGGGACTGATGGGCCTGCTGCCGGTCCAATCCCGCCTCGCTCTGATAAATCATAGCCACCAGCTCGCCCTTGGCCACCTTTTCCCCCTCGTTGGGGAGCAGATCCACCAATCCGCTGCCGCCGGTGAGTACCGTTTCCTCCCGGACCACGTAGCCGGTACACTCCACGGTGTCGTCCACCGACCAGCTATAGGAGAGAAAGGTGGAAAAGGGCACCCGCAGGCTGTTCCACGCGGACACGCCCAAATAGAGCAGTACCGCCGCCAGCAGCAGCAGGGTAATCGAGCGAATGACAGCGCTTCCTTGTTTCATGAAAAGACCTCTGTGGTAATTTACCGGTTCCTGATGGATAAGGATTGTTCTATTTTACGGCAATTCCGGCCAAAAATCAACCACGGATTTGGTTTCATAGAAATGCTTGTCCTTCAAAACTGGCCCCCAGGGCTAACCCGCCTCCTCAGGAATCAGGGGAAGGGGCCGTTCCGGCACAATGGTGGAGATTGCGTGCTTATAAATCACCTGCTGCCGGCTGTCCGTCATAAGTACCACCACAAAGGAGTCATACCCCACAATCTGCCCCCGGAGCTGATACCCGTTGACGAGGAATATGGTGACGTTCACCTTGCTTTTGCGGGCCCGAAGAAGAAACAGGTCCTGTAAATTATTGGTTTTTTGCATGATTAGCACACCCTTTCTATATCGTAGGATGATACCAATATATACCAACTGCCGTAAAAAAGCGGTCGTTTCCCGTCGAGTCCAAAAATATTCCGGACAAACGTTCAGGCTCTCCCGAAGCGTTTTTCCAGCTGGCCCCTGGTAAGCTCGATGGCCACCGGCCGGCCGTGGGGGCAGTATTTCACCGTCCCGTCCATAACTGCCTGCACCACCCGCAGGAGCTCCTCCGGGGAATTTTTCTGTCCCCCCTTAATCGCCGCCTTGCAGGCCATGGTGTGCAGGAGGGCATCTCTGGCCCCCTCCGGGTCAGCCCGCCCGGTGGACAGCAGCCCGCTGCCCAGCTCGTTCAATACGGCCTCAATCTCCCCGGCCTCCACACCGGCGGGCGCGGCCCGCACCAGCAGGGAACCCCCGCCGAAATCCTCCGCCTCAAAGCCGAACTGCCTCAGCAGCTCCAGCTGCCCCAGCAGCGCGGCCCCTTCCTCCGGCGGAGGCGTAACCACCACCGGAGCCAGCAGCGCCTGAACCATAGGCTGAAACCCCTCCGCCTTGAGCCGGTCGAAGTTCAGCCGTTCATGGGCGGCGTGCTTGTCGATGAACAGGATATGCTCCCCCTGTTCCACGATGATATAGGTATTGAGCACCTCGCCCGCCATCCGCCAGGGAAGGGGAGGGGGCATACCCGGAAGCTCTTCCTCCTCCAGCGCCGTTTCCTGCGGCAGTGCCTCCGCCCCACTGTCCTCCGCCGCTTCCGGCCGAACCTCCGACGTTTCCGGTCGGACTTTCGGCGCTTCCAGTCGAACCCCCGACGCTTCCGGTCGAGCTACCGCCCCATCCTGCCCTGTCACCGCCGAAGGAGCTTCCAATTCCCTCTGTTCCAGCTCCACCGGCCCGGACATCCCGTCCTCACGCTTCAGCATAGCCGAAGGGAGCTCCCGCGCCCCTTCCAACGTATCCCGCTCCGCCGGAACCTTCCGCACCGGAAGCCCAGCCTGCTCCGCCTTTGGTACAGCTTCCCACGTCCGCTCCGGTCCCCGCCGCCTATCCGGCGCACCTCCAGAGGCCCCGGCAGGGGAGGGGAGGGGATATCCCTCCGACGGCGCAGGCGCGGCAGTCCTTCCCGCCCCCTTGGGCACAGCCACAGCGCCCCTGGGCGCGGTGAAATCGTGGAGCGGAAGTCCTCCGCTCGTTCCTGCCTGCTGGCGGAAATCCTCCGCGTGCATATTCTGGAACCCACCGCGTACCCCGCCGGGGTGTTTCTCCTGCCGCCGGGGGAGCGCCTCGGCGGAGGGCCGGGTGTGGTCGGCCTCCAGGGCGGCGCGGACGGCATAATACACCGCCTCAAAGACCTTCCGTTCTGAGCCGAATTTGACCTCCTGCTTGGTGGGGTGGACGTTCACATCCACGGCATTCAGCTTACAGGTCAGATGGAGCGCGCAGCCGGGAAATTTCCCCACCATTTTTTGATTGGCATACGCTTCCTCCAGCGCGGCCATCATCGTCCTGCTCTTCACATGCCGTCCATTGACGAAAAAGAACTGATACCCCCGCGTCCCCCGGCAGCAGGTAGGCAGGGAGACAAACCCGCTGACCGACATCTCCTCCCCGGAGCCCTTCACCGGCGTAAACCCCAGCGCCATGTCCCGCCCCAAGACCGCGTACAGGGCGCTTTGCAGCAGCCCGTCTCCCGGCGTAAGCAGCTCCTGCTTCCCGTCCCGGATAAACTTGATGCTGACCTCCGGGTGAGAGAGGGCGGTCCGCTGGACGGCGGCAAAGCACGCGGCCCCCTCAGCGGCGTCCTTCTTCATAAATTTCAGCCGGGCGGGCGTATTGAAGAAGAGGTCCCGTACCAGAATGGTGGTCCCCTTCGGGCACCCGGCCTCCTCCTGACTGCAAACCTCCCCACCCTCCAGGGTGAGGCAGGTCCCCAGCTCTTCCCCCTCGGCGCGGGTGAGCAGCTCCACCTGAGACACGGCACAAATCGCCGCCAGGGCCTCTCCCCGAAAACCCAGGGTGCCAATGGCCTCCAAGTCGTACTCGGTGCGCAGCTTGCTGGTGGCGTGGCGGAGGAAGGCCTCCGGCGCTTCCTCAGGGGAGATGCCGCAGCCGTCGTCCGTAACCCGTATATAGGTCATGCCCCCGTGCTGAATCTCCACGGTGACGCTCCCAGCCCCCGCGTCAATGGCATTTTCCATGAGCTCTTTGACCACACTGGCGGGGCGCTCCACCACCTCCCCGGCGGCAATCAAATCGGCTACATGGGGGTCCAGTTGTTGAATATGAGGCAAGGGGAGCCTCCTTTCTTCCTTCGTGTTTCACGTGAAACAATTCTGTTTCTCATCTCCGCCCCCGGCGGACCGGGGGTTTACTCCACACACTTCTTCAGCTCAAAGAGCACATTCAGCGCCTCAATGGGCGTAAGGGTGTTCACATCAATCCTCCGCAGCCGTTCCAAAACCCGCTGCCCCCCCACGTCCATCAGGGAGACTTGTCCCTGGGGGGCGTCCCCAGAGCTCTCCCCCGGGGGAGGGGACAGCGGAAGGCTCCCGGCCTCCAGCTCCTCCAAAATCTCCCGGGCCCGCTGCACCACCCGGTCGGGCACCCCGGCCAGCTTGGCCACCTCCACGCCGAAGCTCTCATCCGCCCCGCCCCGGACAATCTTGCGCAGGAAGGTCACCGTGTCCCCCCGCTTTTTTGCGGCAATGTTGTAGTTCTTCACCCCCGCCAGCTGTCCTTCCAGACAGGTGAGCTCGTGGTAATGGGTGGCAAACAGGGTCTTCGCCCCCAAGCGCTTCTTATCCGCGCAGTGCTCCACCACAGCCCGAGCGATGGCCATACCGTCATAGGTAGAAGTCCCCCGGCCGATTTCATCCAGAATCAAAAGGCTCTTACTGGTGGCGTGATTCAGCAGCTCCGCCACCTCCCGCATTTCCACCATAAAGGTGGACTGTCCGGCGGAGAGGTCGTCGCTGGCTCCAATCCGGGTAAAGACCCGGTCCACCACACCGATGCGCGCCGTCCGCGCCGGAACAAAGGACCCCATCTGGGCCATCAGGACAATCAGCGCCACCTGCCGCATATAAGTGGACTTGCCCGCCATATTGGGCCCGGTAATGATAGCGGCCAGATGGTCCCCGCCGTCCATCCGGGTGTCGTTGGGGACAAAGAGACTGCTCTTCAGCCGCCGCTCCACCACAGGGTGACGCCCCTCCACAATCTCAATGGCGTCAGAGAGGTCCACCTCCGGCCGGCAGTAGTGGAACTCCGCCGCCGCCGCCGCAAAGGAGAGCAGTACGTCCACCTGACCCACCGCCGCCGCAGAGCACTGAATCCGCGCCACCTGCGCGGCGGTCTGCTCCCGGACCTGACAAAAGAGGTCGTACTCCAGAGCGGTAATCCGGTCCTGGGCGGAGAGGATGGTGTGTTCGGTGTCCTTCAATTCCTGGGTGATGTACCGCTCACAGTTGGCCAAGGTCTGCTTGCGGACATAGTCCTGAGGCACCTGACTGTAGTAAGACTTGGATACCTCAATGTAGTAGCCAAAGACCTTGTTGAAGCCCACCTTCAAGCTCTTGATACCGGTGCGCTCCTTCTCCCTGGCCTCCACCGCCGCCACCATGCCTTTACCGTTGGCCATAATATCCCGCAGCCGGTCCACCTCAGTATGGAAGCCGGGCCGAATGATACCGCCCTCCCGTACCGAGAAGGGGGGATCGTCGATAATCGCCCGGTCAATGAGGTCCCGGAGCTCCGGCAAATCGTCCAAATCCTCCCCCAGTGTACGCAGGAGGGTAGCGGTGTAGGGACTCAGCCCCTCCCGCAGGGCTGGCAGGCGGCTCAGACCCCGGGAGAGGGCCGCCAAATCCCGCCCCCCGGCGGTTCCGTAGACGATGCGGCCAATGAGCCGCTCCAGGTCTCCCACCTCCCGCAGGGCGAGAATCAGTTCTTCCCGGCCAATGGAGTCGTTGACAAAATCCGCCACAGCGGACAGCCGCCGGCCAATGGCGGCAGGGGAGAGCAAGGGCTGTTCCATCCAAGTGCGGATAAGCCGGTGTCCCATCGGTGTGCGGGTCTTGTCCAGTACGCCCAGCAGGCTCCCTCGCTTTTCTCCGCCCCGCATGGTCTCCGTGAGCTCCAGGGTCCGCCGGGCGGTCAGGTCCAGCTCCATGAATTGGCCCCGGTCGATATAGTGGAGAGCGGCAATGTGGGAGAGGTCGGTCTTTTGCGTCTCATAGAGGTAGCTGAGCAGTCCGCCCACGGCCTGGAGGGCATGGGTGCTCTCGGTGGGCAGCTCATCCAGCCCCTCTTTGAATTGTTTCCGGGCGAGGCTTTCGGCCATACCGGCGCGAAACCGGGCCTCGCCGCCGTTTTCACAGCGGCATTCCAGGGCACGGCTGAGGAATTTCGTCAAGGCTTCGTTGGAGCTGGCCCCGTCGCTGAGGACTGCCTCTTTGGGGGAGAAGCGGCCCAGCTCGTTCATCAGGTGTTCCTCTCCCTCTCTGGTGGGCGGGAAGGCCGCAGCGGTACAGGCTCCGGTGGAGATGTCGCAGAGGCAAAGACCCGTTCCCTGGCTGTCCTGGTAGAGGGCGCAGAGGTAGTTATTTCGGCCTTCCTCCAGCATGGATGTGTCAATGACCGTGCCGGGGGTGACAATGCGGATAATCTCCCGGCCCACAAGGCCCTTGGCCTGAGCGGGGTCCTCCATCTGTTCGCAGATGGCCACCTTGTAGCCGCGGGCTATCAGGCGGGCGATATAGGCGTCAGCCGAGTGGTAGGGGACGCCACACATGGGGGTCCGTTCTTCCTGGGGCTTGCTCCGGTCACGGGAGGTTAGCGTCAGCTCCAGCTCCTTCGACACCAGGAGGGCGTCCTCATCGAACATTTCGTAAAAATCCCCCAAGCGGAAAAACAAAATACAGTCCGGGTGGAGGTCCTTCATTTCTTTATACTGTTTACGCATGGGGGTTAATTCTGCCATGGGGGGCCTCCTTTTTCTTTCTCTTTTGCTTTGTGTGTTTTATTGGGGGGTGGGGGCGGTTTTTTCTGCCTCTTACTCGGAACTCGCTGCGATTCGTTTTCTGGTTCTGCCTCCGGCGGGCTTGGTGCACCTTCCTCGTTCCACTTTGCGTTTCGTTGGCTGGTCCCGCCTCCGGCGGGTTACT
>CAJUDT010000087.1 GCA_910585415.1 uncultured Flavonifractor sp. | reverse complement strand
CCTGGTGCTGAAAAACACCATCGTCTGGACCATCGCCGTGGTGGTGATCTCCACCGTGCTGGGCTTCATCCTGGCCCTGATCCTGAACAATGAGTTCAAGGGGCGCAAGGTCGCCCGTGCGATCGTGGTCTTCCCCTGGGCCACCACCCTGGTCATTCAGGCCAGCGCCTGGAACTTTATCATCAACAAGGACTACGGCACCCTGAACACCCTGCTGATGCGCTTACATATCATCAGCCAGCCGGTGAACTGGACCCCCACGCCAGAGGCCTACTTCGCCTGGGAGATCGCCTGCGGCATCTTCGTTACGGTACCCTTTGTCACCTTCTGCGTGCTGTCCGGCCTCCAGAGCATCGACGGGTCCTACTATGAGGCGGCCACCGTGGACGGGGCCAACTACTGGCAAAAGCTCTTCAACATCACCCTGCCCCTGGTAAAGTCCTCCCTGACGGTGTCCACGGTGCTGAACATCATCTACGTGTTCAACTCCTTCCCCATTGTCTGGACCATGACCAAGGGCGACCCGGCCAACCGCACGGACACCCTGGTGACCTACCTCTACAAGCTGGCCTTCTACAACGGGCGGCAGGGGGAGGCCGCCGCCGTCTCGGTCATTGGCTTCCTGATTCTGCTGGTCTGCGCCAGCGGGTACATGGTCTACACCCTGCGGAAAGGAGATGACTGAGGATGAAGAAGGAAGTCTCGGTAAAAAAGACGATTTTGCGGGTCCTGCTGTACTTCGTGGTACTGGACGTGTGCATCATCACCCTCTATCCCTATTTCGCCATGCTCTGCACCGCCCTGAAGGGCCGGGGCGAAATCTTCTCCGCCAACGGCACCATTCTGCCCATTACGGCCCTCTGGTCCAACTTCATCGACATCTGGAGCCGGGGCCCCCATGGCACAGTACATGCTCAACTCCGTCCTCATTGCGGGGGGCTCCACCCTGATTGCCATGATTTGCGGCATTCCCGCCGCCTATGCCCTGGCCCGGATGGAGTTCAAGGGGCAGACCGCCTTTCTGGGCTTCGTCATTGTCTCCCAGATGTTCGCGCCGGTGGTGCTGCTGATTGGTATTTACCGGGTCATGCAGACCCTGACCCTGACGGACAGCATTTGGGGACTGGTCTTTATCAACGCTGCCTTCAATCAGGCCTTTACCATATGGCTCCTGCGGGGTACCTTTATGGGCATCTCGGCGGAGATGGAGCAGGCGGCCACCATCGACGGCTGCAACCGTATTCAGTCCATGACGAAAATCCTCCTGCCGGTGGCGGCCCCCGGCATCGTCACCACCCTGATTTTCATTTTCATCAACGCCTGGAACGAGTACACTGTGGCCCTGTGCCTGATTTCCACCGATACCCTCAAGCCTCTGACGGTGGGTATCAATACCTTCAACGGCTACAACATGATTGAGTGGCAGTACCTCTTTGCCGCTTCAATTTTCGCCATCATCCCGGTGGTCATACTCTTTATGTGCATCGAGAAGAACCTGGTCAGCGGCCTGGCTTCCGGCGGTGTAAAGGGATAAGCGTTCCCCTGTTCAACCCACAGCGGCATGGAGAGCCCCTCCATGCCGCTGGTTTTTGCCTCCGCCCCAAGTCCGGGCCGGGGCGGAGAAATGCCTCAGGAGCTTTTCGGAAGAAATGCGCGTTTTTTGTGCGAAATTGGCGTTATGTCTACCTGGAGCGCCGGTGGGATTCGACACAGGTTTCCCAAAGGGCGGTGGAAAACAACGTGGAAAAGTGGAAAACCTCCTGGGGAAACCGGGCTGCGCCCTGTGGAAAACTATGTGGAAGATGTGGATAACGCTCCGTAAACCCCGTTACAGGGTGGTGTTATGTAAATCAAATGGCGGGGATTCGCGGAACGGGATACTCTCAAAAGTGGATATTTTCCGCTGGTTTGCGCTCTTTTGTGGAGAAATTAACACCAAAGGATTTTCCCGATTTCCGAACGCCGGAAGGGAATCGAACTTTTTCCGCCGGTTGGCCCCAGGAGGCCCCGGCGCTATACGCAGGGTATTGCGGGCCGCACCTCCGGCGGCGGGGCTCTGGAACGCTTTTCCCGGAAGGGACGCTTCTTAATTCTTCATAAATTTTTGCGTTTGCCCTTTACAGCCGCGAAAATTTCCGCTACAATAAGAGCCAGAATGAAAGAGAGGTGTGCCGGACATGGAGATGGATTATACACGTAAATTCAGCATTCAATATGAAAAGGACCCGGAGATCAAGGAGATCCTCTCTTCGGTCTACCGCTCCTTGCAGGAGAAGGGGTACAACCCCATTAACCAGATTGTGGGCTACATCCTCTCCGAGGACCCCACCTATATCACCAACTACAACAACGCCCGCTCCCTCATTCGCCGCCTGGACCGGGATGAGCTGCTCCAGGAGCTGGTGAAGCAGTACCTGCGGGACTGAGCACCCCCATTGATTTCGGCCGCGCCGCGCATCGAATTTGGTGCGCGGCGCTGTGTATTTCTGGAAAAAGCGGGTATACTAAGGGTGTGCATCCCGCATCCCGTCTCTTTTGTGCAGAAGAAGAGAAAAAATCCGGCAAAAGTCCTTGACTTGGGGCAGGCGGTGTGATAAACTACGTGTACCTATGAAGAAGGGCTTTTTTTGTGCGCATTTTTTCGGTGTGATGACGTGCAAACCCTTCCCTCAAATGCTGAGACATAGGGAGGCAAACTTGCCGGGTCCGCACCGAAACGCAGGAAACTCCCCCCGCCACTTTTGTGGGCGCAGGGGATAGCCTTGCCGGACCCGGCCACCAGGCTGCGTCCGGCTTTTTTGCCGCCTGCGGCCGATCATTAAAGGAGGTGCCGAACACATGGCAAAGGCAGGTTCTCGGGTGAAAATCACACTGCGCTGCGCAGAGTGCAAGCAGCGCAATTACGTCACCAATAAGAACAAGAAGAATACCCCCGACCGTCTGGAGTTGAACAAGTACTGCCCCTTCTGCCGGAAGCACACGGTCCACAACGAGACGAAGTAAGGATGCCGCGATGGCTGAGAAGAAAGAAGGGTTAAACGGAATGTCTGAAAACGAGAAGCGCGAGCAGGCCGCCGCCAGCGAAGCCGCCACGGACAAGCCCGCCAAGGCGGAGAAGAAGAAGGAAGCCAAGAAGAAGGACGCGAAGCCCGGCTTCTTTGCCCGCGCCGGCAAGTGGTTCAAGGAGATGAAGAGCGAGCTGAAGAAAGTCGTGTGGCCCACCGGCAAGCAGACTATGAATAATACGGTGATCGTCATTGTGTGCTGTATTGTTGTGGGTCTGTGCATCTGGCTGTTTGACTGGCTCGCGAGCTCGGTCATCAGCGCGCTGCTGGCCCTGTTCGGTAAGTCGTAGGGTAGGGCGCGATGGCTGACAACGCGAAGTGGTATGTGGCCCATACCTATTCTGGCTATGAGAACACCGTAGCCGCCAGCATTGAGAAGGCCGTGGAGAACCGCGGCCTGCGGGATTTGATTCACGAGGTCAACATCCCCCTGGAGACCGTCACCGAAATCACCGACAACGGTCCCAAGACCGTGGAACGGAAGGTCTTTCCCAGCTATGTGCTGGTGAAAATGGTCATGACCGACGAAACGTGGCACCTGGTCCGCAACGTCCGGGGGGTTACCGGCTTTGTGGGCTCGGGCAACAAGGCGATTCCCCTGACGGACGAAGAGATTGCCTCCCTGGGCGTGGAAAAGCGCGAGGTAGTGGTCAACTATCAGGTGGGAGACAGTGTCAAAATCACCGATGGCGCGCTGGAGTCCTTCCTGGGCACCGTGGAGGAAATCGACCTGGACCACAGCAAGGTCCGGGTGGTGGTCTCCATGTTCGGCCGGGAGACTCCCGTGGAGCTGGAGCTGGACCAGGTGGAGCCGCTCAACGACTGAGTTTCTTTTTCTTGGTAGAAAAAGAAACCAAAAAGAACTTCCATGGCGCTTCGGAACCTGGCGCTCCCGTCAGGCGGCCCGCCCGGTAACGGCAGGGCCGCGCCTTTGGAGGATTCTTTGGAGGCCGGAATTGGGCCTCGCCAGTGGGAGGGACCGCCTGGGGCGGTTCCGCTTCCAACCACATTTTTCGTAGGAGGTGCTGTTTCAAATGGCACAGAAAGTTACTGGATACGTCAAATTACAGATTCCCGCCGGTAAGGCGACGCCCGCGCCCCCTGTTGGCCCCGCTCTGGGTCAGCACGGCGTCAACATCGCCGCCTTTACCAAGGAGTTCAACGAGCGGACCAAGAACGACGCGGGTTTGATTATCCCCGTGGTAATCACCGTGTATGCCGACCGCTCCTTTACCTTCATCACCAAGACCCCCCCTGCCGCCGTGCTCATCAAGAAGGCGTGCAACATCGAGTCCGGCTCCGGTGTCCCCAACAAGACCAAGGTGGCCACCATCAGCAAAGAGGACGTGCGCAAGATTGCCGAGACCAAGATGCCCGACCTGAACGCGGCCAGTGTGGAAGCGGCCATGAGCATGATCGCCGGCACCGCCCGCTCTATGGGCGTCGTGGTCGGTGAGTAAGGGGAAGGAGGGAACGAGACATGTTTAGAGGCAAGAAATATCAGGAGAGCGCCAAGCAGATCGACAAGGCGGCGCTGTACGATACCGGCGACGCCATGGCCCTGGTGGTCAAGACGGCCACCGCCAAGTTTGACGAGACCGTTGAGCTCCATGTAAAGCTGGGCGTGGACTCCCGCCACGCCGATCAGCAGGTCCGCGGCGCCATCGTCCTGCCCCACGGCACCGGCAAGACCCAGCGGGTGCTGGTCTTTGCCAAGGCCGACAAGGCCGAGGCCGCCAAGGCCGCCGGCGCGGACTACGTGGGCGAGATGGACATGGTGGAGAAGATTCAGAAGGAGAACTGGTTCGATTACGATGTGGTCGTGGCCTCCCCCGACATGATGGGCGTGGTGGGCCGTCTGGGTAAGATCCTGGGCCCCAAGGGCCTGATGCCCTCCCCCAAAGCGGGCACCGTCACCCCCGACGTGGCCAAGGCCGTCACCGAGATCAAGGCCGGTAAGGTGGAGTACCGTCTGGACAAGACCAACATCATCCACTGCCCCATCGGCAAGGTTTCCTTCGGTGCGGAGAAGCTCACCGAGAACTTTAACGCGCTGATGGGTGCCATCATCAAGGCCAAGCCCGCCGCGGCCAAGGGTCAGTACATCCGCTCCTGCGTGTGTGCGGCCACCATGGGCCCCGGTGTGAAGATCAACGCCGCCAAGCTGATGTAAACGTCTGTACAGCGGGTTCGGAAAACAGAACCCGGTCCGTGTCCCCGGCACAGAAGGGACTTCCCACTGTGCCGGGGAGGCGGCTGTACGCGCAGACCGCTCTGCGGAATCGGTAGAACCGCAGGGGAAAATGCGAAAAAGGTATTGACAAACACAGGAAGAGCGCGTATAATAAATGATGCTGTGTGGACGATTAGCTCAGCTGGTAGAGCATCCGCTTGACGTGCGGGAGGTCACAGGTTCAAGTCCTGTATCGTCCACCACTTTTCAAAGCAGAAAAGCACTGAAAACGATTGTTTTCGGTGCTTTTCCTTATTTTCTGGCGCACTTTGAAAAAGCGGATTTTTCGGAAAAACAGTTGGACAACAATTTGGACAACAAGCTACCGGAAAAGCGTTGGTAACACCACAGAAAGGATGTTATCAATGGCTACCATCACCCCCAAGGAAAAAGACGGAAAAATCATCGTTTACAAGTTTCGGACTTGCGTAGGCCGGGACGAGAACGGCAGACAGGTGTCACGGGCCACGACATGGAAAATACCCGAAAATCTTTCCATGACCCGGCTGACAAGCGCGGCCCAACGTGCGGCGGCGGACTGGGAGAAACAGGCCCGCGCGGAGTACGAAAAAGACCTATACGACCCGGAGGGCGTCAAGGCCCGCGAGGTTGACCGCACAAAAACAGACTTCGCCCGGTTTGTGCGGGAAGAATGGTTTCCCATCTGTATTGACAACGGGGAGCGCAAGCCCAAAACGGTATCGTTCTACCACGACACCGCCAAAAATATTGTGGCCCACTTCCAAGGGCAAATCGTCCAAAAAATCACCGCCCCGGTTCCTGTTTAAGCAGTTAAGCCCCGCTTCGCCTTTTCACGCCGATACAGATACAATAAAACATCTACCGCCATAACTGCGGCGGCAATCACCAGCACAACAATCAATTTATTTGACCGATACGCAGCTGAAAATTTGCCTTGTAATAATAGAGTGACCGCCGTTCTTAATCCGCAGGCAAAGCATTTTTCATCTGCAAAATTGCATTTGTACGGAAATGGTGATAACCATTGAATGATAATACCGCTGATAAAAAATGCGAAATATATACTGAATCGTATTTGTGTGAAACCTTCTTTTTTCATTCTCTTGTAGCCTGAATCAATTTCACGCCAGCGATAATTTGAAGAATCGGGGGAACTGGAATCAAAATCCCGTATCCACAAATTGCAGCAAGAAAAATTACAGGTGCGGTGATTGCATACAGAACAGTTGTTACTATGACAGAAATGAGATAAATCCATGCACAAACACTGTTAGCATGACCTTTTCTCGCGGCAAAAACATTTGCAATACAGAGAATAAATGAAAGGGTGACTAAAGCAAGTATAGCGAACATAAGCACATAGCTATTTCTGGTCGCTTCATCATTCATCGGATTATCCAGTGCAAGAACGAAATTGAGAATTGTAAAAAGGGCAATTACAAATGCGATAACATTAAGTACGAGGGCGGTTTTTACTTTACTCCCCACAGTTGATTGCTTGCTTGTGTTTTTCCCATTGTCTACCGGACACCCGCATTTCGGACAAATTACAGCCTCATCCAGCAATTCATTCCCGCATTTAGAACAGTATTTCAATTTGTTACAGCCTCCTATACAATACAAAATTGAAAAGTGTACTTCACTTTACAACCTTGTCCTCCGCCCGGAGCATAGTCTCTTTCATGGCCTAGTCAAACTGGTCACGCACATAGCTTTCCGCCGTCCACTTCTTGTCGAGGCCGCCCTCCACAAGAATCTTGTTCATCTTGTCAAGCTGGGGAAAGAACGATTTCGGCAGGATGATACGGCCTTTTTCAGTGTCGATGATGATACGCATAGATTTCACCTCCTACAAATAAAAAATGTACGATGCTGTGCAAATTACACAGTATTTCGTACAATCTATCATATATATATATATTGTCAAGTGTTTTTGCAAAATTTCTCAAATTTTTTTGTTTCCGCCGAAAATCAGCCGATACACAGCGAAAACAGAGCCGTGCCGGGTGAAAACGGCTGAATTTCACTCGATTTCACCGCGTTCCTGCTCGATTTTGCAGGATTTCATCGCGTAGTGAGAGAGATACAAAAACTCTCGAAACTCTCCAAAATAAATTATTGAAAGGAGTTTCCCTATGAATAAGGAAACCGAAATGACCATGACAACAAATCAGACGACCGTTCCCAGCTACAACAACTGTTTCACGCTGGGTGCCAAATCCAAGCGCGACAACGGCGCAATCATCAAAGTGCCTGCGTTCATCGACAGCGACGGCTATCCCGCAAAGCTGTGGGGCGGCAAGGGCGGCGCTTTGAGCCGCTATTATTCGCTGTCCTAAAACACCTCGTATTGAAATACGAGGTGTTTTTTTGCTTATGTGATGTACAGCCATTCTCATTACCGCCGCAGATACTCATTCTCCCGGTACTGCACCGCCTCGGCCAGATGCTCCACGCCGATGCAACCGGCGCCGTCCAGGTCGGCGATGGTGCGGGCCACCCGAAGGATGCGGTCATAGCTCCGGGCGGTGAGCCCCAGGCGGGTAAAGGCTCCCTTCATGAGCCCGGTTCCGGCCTCGTCCAAGGCACAGTAGGCTTTCAGCTCGGCGGGGCCCATGTGGGCGTTGCACCCCGGCCCGTCGGGGCCAAAGCGGGCATTCTGAATCCCACGGGCCTGATTGACCCGCGCCCGAATGGCGGCGGAGGACTCCGCCGGAGCGGCCTTGCCGGAGAGCTCATCGAAGTTCAGGGGCGGGACCTCCACATAGAGGTCGATGCGGTCCAGCAGGGGCCCGGACAAGCGGCCCAGATAGCGTTCCACCTCCGCGTCGGAGCAGCGGCAGCGGCCCGCGTACCCGTGCCACCCGCATTTGCAGGGATTCATGGCGCACACCAGCATAAAGCGGGCGGGAAAGACCTCGGTGCCGCTGACGCGGGAGATTTGCACCTGCCCGTCCTCCAGGGGCTGGCGGAGGACTTCCAAGGTTTCCTTGCCAAATTCGGGCAGCTCGTCCAGGAAGAGGACGCCGTTATGGGCCAGGGAAATTTCGCCGGGCCGGGGCGGGGAGCCTCCGCCGGAGAGGCCCATGATGGAGATGGTGTGATGGGGCGCCCGGAAGGGCCGTTGGACCAGCATGGGCAGGCGGCGGGAGGTGAGTCCCAAAACGGAGTGGATTTGCGTGGCCTCCAGGGCTTCCCGGCGGGTCATGTTGGGGAGTATGCCGGGGAGGCGGCGGGCCAGCATGGACTTGCCGGAGCCCGGCGGGCCTGCCATAAGGATGTTGTGGCCTCCTGCGGCGGCGATTTCCAGGGCCCGCTTGACGTTGTCCTGTCCTTTAACGTCGGCAAAATCGGGACAGAGCAGGTCCTCCGGGGAGGGCTCCCAGGGCTGGGCGGGGGATAGGGGATGTTCGCCCCGCAGGTGCTCCACCAGGGCGGTGACGTTTTCGACTGGATAGACTGTGAGGTTTCCGGCCAGGGTGGCTTCGGGGGCGGAGTCGGCGGGGACATAGAGCTCGGTGATTCCGGCCTTTACCGCGGCCAGGGCCATAGGGAGCATACCTGTGATGGGACGCAGGGCCCCGGAGAGGGAGAGCTCCCCCACAAAGGCGGCGGTGCCGTCCGGGGGGCGGACCTGTCCCCCGGCGGCTAATATGCCCACCAGGATGGGCAGGTCATAGACGGTTCCGGCCTTCCGCCGGTTGGCGGGGGCTAAGTTAATGGTAATTCTGGACACCGGGAAAGCGAAACCGCAATTTTTGATGGCGGCGCGGACGCGTTCCCGTGCCTCCCGCACGGCGGCGTCCGGAAGGCCGACAATATCAAAGGCAGGCAGACCGTTGGATAAATCACACTCGGCGCTGACCTCGTAGCCGGCTACGCCGCTTAATCCTAATGAGCGCACATTATACAGCATAGGTTGCACTGCCTTTCTCTCTGTGGGTTGCTTTGGCTTACCCTTTTGCTTCTTCTTCGGTACTCTAGTGGGTTTTGGTGGATGGTGCTGGCTTTGTTGGGGGTTTCTGCCTCTTCCTCGTTACTCCCTACGATTCGTTTTCTGGTCCTGCCTCCGGCGGCCTACTTTCCAGCGAAGGAAAGTAGGCAAAGTTCGCCGGGCCTG
>CAJUDT010000086.1 GCA_910585415.1 uncultured Flavonifractor sp. | reverse complement strand
TTTGGTTACTTTCCATCGCTGGAAAGTAACCCGCCGGAGGCGGGACCAGCAAACGAAACGTAGGGAGCAACGAGGAAGAGGCAAAAAGGGACATCAAAGCCCCCCAGAAAGAAAAAGAAAGAGGCGACCCGCAATGCCCCCCGAAAGAAATCAAGCGCAAGCAAACCCCCTGGGGACCGCCCCAATCGGGAGGCTTCTGCCAAAATTCGCAATCCCCGCGATTATCTCGTTTTTAGTCACATCCCTGTATAACATTGTCGATCAAATCTTCATCGGCCAGGGCGTCGGCTACCTGGGGAACGCCGCTACCACAGTGTCCTTCCCCTTCACCACAATTTCCACCGCCCTGGCGCTCCTGATGGGCATCGGCACCGCCGCCAATTTCAACTTGAATCTCGGCGCCCAAAACCAGGACAAGGCCCGGGAGGCCGCCGGGTCCGGCCTGTCCTGTCTGGCCCTGCTGAGTCTGTCCCTGGGGGCGGTGGCGCTGCTGTTCCGGCGTCCTCTGCTCCTGCTCTTTGGCGCAACCCCCGATGTGCTGCCCTACGCCCTCACCTACACCAGCATTACCGCCTTCGGCCTGCCCATGGTGACCTTCACCACCGGAGGAAGCAACCTCATCCGGGCCGACGGGGCCCCGGCCTATTCCATGCTGTGTACCCTCTCCGGGGCGGTGCTCAACACCATTCTGGATTACATTTTCATCTTCCCCCTGAACATGGGCGTAGCCGGCGGGGCGCTGGCCACCGTACTGGGACAGGCCCTGTCCCTGCTCATGACCCTGGGCTATTTCCTGCGCACCCGCCTGCGGATGGTACACCTCACCCCCAGCGACCTGCGCCCCCGGCGGCGGGTGCTCCAAAGCATCTGCTCCTTGGGTATGGCCGCTTTTTTCAACCAGCTGGCCATGCTGCTGGTGCAGATTGTCCTGAACAACACCCTCACCCACTACGGAGCCCTGTCCTCCTATGGGCGTGACATCCCGCTGGCCTGCGCGGGGGTGGTTTCCAAGGTTGGAATGCTGGTTCTGGGCTGCGTCATCGGCATTGCGCAGGGGTGCCAGCCCATTTTCTCCTTCAACTACGGGGCGAGAAAATACGGCCGGGTCAAGGAGGCCTACCGGAAAGCCGTCATAGCGGGGACCATCATATGTACCGTGGCATTTATATGCTTCCAGACCTTCCCCCGGCAGATTGTCAGCATCTTCGGCACCGGCACCGAGGAATACTTTGCCTTTGCCGAGCGCTTTTTCCGGGTGTATATGTTCATGACCTTTTCCAACGCCTTCCAGCCCATCAGCGCCAATTTCTTTACCTCCATCGGCAAGGCCCGCCGGGGTATTTTGATTTCCCTCACCCGGCAGGTAATTTTTCTGGTGCCCCTGCTGCTGATTTTCCCCCTCTTCTGGGGCATTGAGGGGGCCCTCTACGCCTCGCCCATCTCCGACGCCGCGGCGGTGGCGGTGGCTTTGAGCATTACTCTGCTGGAGATGAAGCGTATGCCCCAGGACGGGGAGCTTCCCCAAACCGCGCCCGCAGGCGGGCCGGATATCTGACCGCGAAGGAGACCTCTATGGAGCTTTTAGTCATTGACGGACAGGGAGGACGCATGGGACAGCAGCTCATCCGCTGCATCCGGGAGCGCTATCCTCAGATACACACCACCGCCGTGGGCACCAACAGCATGGCCACGGCGGCTATGCTCAAGGGCGGAGCCCATCAGGCGGCCACCGGAGAACACGCGGTCCTTGTGGCCTGCCGTCAGGCGGACGTTATCCTGGGGCCTCTGGGCATTGTCGTGGCCGACGCCCTGCTGGGGGAGATTTCCCCGGATATGGCAATAGCCGTGGGGCAGTCCCGGGCCAGGAAAATTCTGCTCCCCATCGACCGGTGCAACACCCTGGTGGTGGGGGTGGGCGATTACTCCCTCTCCGCTCTGCTGGAATGCGCCCTGGAGGAATTGGGGCGGCTGCTGGAGGGTTGAGACGGCTCAATGGAACGTCAAAAAGTCCTTTTTCTGTAAAAAGTTGAAAAAAGAGCCCCCAGCGCCGCCCGAAATTCGGGCGGCGCTCTTGTCACATGCCGCGAAATTTGCTATAATTACGTTTATCGCATTACAGCCCTGCCGCCGTTTGGCGGGCCCGAGGCCCGTCTGTTCGATAAAATGGCGCCGGTGAAAGGAGGGGCGGAGCGGTGAAATATCAACAGTGGGAGCGCTCCGTGTTCCGGCCGGAGGCCAGGGCGGAGCTGGAACAGGCCGGAATCCCCCCCTTGGCGGCCCTGACCCTGTGCGCACGGGGACTGGACACGGCAGAGAAGGCCCAGGCCTTTCTGGCCTCCGGCCGGGAGCTGCTCCACGACCCTTTTTTGATGAAGGACATGGACCTTGCGGCGGCGCGGCTGCGCACCGCTCTGGAGCGGGGGGAGACGGTGGCCGTCTACGGGGACTATGACGTGGACGGCATTACGGCCACCTGTCTGCTCACCGATTTTCTTCGGAGCGAGGGAGGGACGGTCATTCCCTACATCCCCGACCGGATGGAGGAAGGCTACGGCCTCAACCGGGAGGCTGTGCGCTCCCTGAAAGAGCGGGGGGTCAGCCTCATTGTCACGGTGGACTGCGGCATCACCGCCGTGGACGAGGCCCGGTACGCCCAGGATCAGCAGGTGGACGTGATTATCACCGACCACCACGAGTGCAAGGAGGCTCTGCCTCAGGCGGCGGCGGTGGTGGACCCCCACCGCCGGGACTGCTCCTACCCCTTCAAATCCCTGGCGGGGGTGGGGGTGGCCTTAAAGCTGGTGCTGGCCCTGGGCGGGGCCGGGCGGAGCCGGCAGCTGCTGGAGCGCTATACCGATTTGGCGGCCATCGGCACCGTGGCCGACGTGATGAGCCTCACCGGCGAAAACCGCACCCTGGTGCGCCTGGGGCTGGAGGCCCTGCGGAACACCCAGCGGCCGGGCCTGCGGGCCCTGCTCCACGAGGCGGGCATGGACGAGAAGCCCTTGAGCTCCATCTCCATCGGATACACCCTGTCTCCCCGCATCAATGCCTCCGGCCGGATGGGGTGCGCCCCCCTGGCGGCGGAGCTGCTCATGACGGACAGCCCCCAGCGGGGGGCGGAGCTGGCGGTACAGCTCTGCGAGCTCAACCGGGAGCGGCAGGCCATTGAGGCGGGCATTTATGCCCAATGTGAGGCAATGGCGGAGGCCATTCCCCAGGCGGAGCGCTCCGTACTGGTGCTGGCGGGGGAGAACTGGCACCAGGGGGTCGTTGGAATTGTGGCCTCCCGTCTGGCGGAGCGCTACTCCTGCCCCGCTTTTATGATTTGCCTCCAGGACGGCAAGGGGAAGGGCTCTTGCCGGTCCTTTGGCGGCTTTAACCTGTTCGCCGCTCTGGAGCGCTGCGCCCCTTTGCTGGAGGGCTTCGGGGGACACGAGCTGGCTGCGGGCTTTACCATTCTGGAGGAACAGATTCCCGCCTTTACCCGGCAGATGAACGCCCATGTCATCGCCCACACCGGCGGCGGGGCCATGGTCTCCACCCTGGCCGTGGACGCGGAGCTGGACGATTTGGACCTGTTGAATCAGGAGGCCGTGGAGGGCCTGGAGCTGCTGGAGCCCTACGGCTCGGGCAACCCCAAGCCGGTGTTTACCCTGTCCGGGTGTACGGTGGCCGCCGCCAGCGAGGTGGGCGGAGGGCGGCATTTGAAGCTCAAGCTCCACGTGGGGGGGCGGTCCTTTGACGGCATTTTCTTTTCGGCCAATCTGGCCCAGGCGGGGGTGAGCGCCGGGAGCCGGGTGGACGTGGCCTTCACCCCCCAGGTCAACGAATACCGGGGCTGGCGGAGCGTACAGCTCCAGGTCTGCGACCTGCGCCCCGCCCTCACCCGGGCCCAGGCGGAGCAGGCCCTCTTTGAGAAATTCCAGCGGGGGGAGGCCCTCTCCCAGGCGGAGGCCGCCGCCCTGCTGCCCACCCGGGAGGAATTTGTGATTCTCTGGCGCTACCTCAAGGGGCACGTCCGCTCGGGCCCCCTGGAGGAAACCGCCCCCCGGCTGGCCCGGAGCATCGCCCGGTTCTGCGGGCGGCGGGAGACGGTCATGCGTACCATGGTGTGCCTGGAGGTCTTTGATGAGCGGGGGCTCATTCACCTGCGCCGGGGCACCGACCACTTACAGATTGATTTGAACACGGTGGAGGGCAAGGTGGACCTGGAGGCCTCCCACATCATGCGGCGGCTGCGGAAGCTGTGCGAATAGAAGCGGCGGGCCGGTCCCGCCATTGAGGTGAACCCTATGGACCCTATTCTGGAGCGATATCAGGCCCTGGAAGACAAAATCAAAGACTATCATCCGGCACTGGACACCCAGCGCCTGTTTCACGCCTTCACTTACGCGGACAACGCCCACTCGGGGCAGCTGCGGAAGGACGGCTCCCCCTATATCACCCACCCGCTGGCGGTGGCGGAGATCGTGGCCGAACTGGAGCTGGACACCGACTCCATCATCGCCGCCCTGCTCCACGACTGCATTGAGGACACCGGCTCCACCCATGAGGAAATTGCCAAGCTCTTCGGGCTCCCGGTGGCCGATCTGGTGGAGGGCGTCACCAAGCTGACCCGGATGCAGTATACCTCCAAAGAGGAGGAGCAGATGGAGAACCTGCGCAAAATGCTCATGGCAATGGCCAAGGACATCCGGGTGATTCTCATCAAGGTCTGCGACCGGCTCCACAACATGCGCACAATGGCCTATCAATCCCCCCGCAAGCAGAAGGAGAAAGCCCTGGAGACAATGGAAATTTACGCCCCCATCGCCCACCGGCTGGGGATGCAGCGCATCAAGTGGGAGCTGGAGGACACCTCCCTCAAGTACCTGGACCCGGTGGGGTATCAGGAGATTGCCGACGAGCTGGCCGCCCGGTCCTCCGCCCACGAGGAATTTCTGGCCCGCATTCAGCGGCGGATTCAAAACCGCCTGTCCCAGGAGGGGGTCCACTGCACCGTCTATGGCCGGGTGAAGCACAGCTACTCCATCTACCGCAAGATGTATACCCAGAACAAGACCATGGACGAGATTTTCGATTTGTACGCGTTTCGGGTTATCGTGGACGATATCCCCGAGTGTTACAACGTCCTGGGGTGCATTCACGACCTGTTCAAGCCGGTGCTGGGCCGGTTCAAGGACTATATCGGCATTCCCAAGCCCAACGGCTATCAGTCCCTCCACACCACCGTCATCGGCCGGGAGGGCATTCCCTTTGAGGTGCAGATTCGCACCCAGGAGATGCACAATACCGCCGAATACGGCATTGCCGCCCACTGGAAGTACAAGCAGGGCATGGCCAACGCCAAGCTGGGCACCGAGGAGGCCTTCGAGTGGGTCCGCAAGCTGCTGGAGAGCCAGCAGGACATTGACGCGGAGGAATTTGTCCGCACCATGCGGGTGGACCTCTTCGCCGACGAGGTCTTTGTGTTTACCCCCCGGGGGGATGTCATCAACCTCCCCGCCGGGGCCACGCCCATCGACTTTGCCTACAACATCCACTCCGCCGTGGGGAACCAGATGACGGGGGCCAAGGTCAACAGCCGCATGGTCCCCTTTGACACCACCCTGAAAAACGGCGACATTGTGGAGGTTATCACCTCCAAGTCCGCCCACGGCCCCAGCCGGGACTGGATGAAAATCTGTAAGTCCAACGAGGCCCGGAACAAAATCCGCCAGTGGTTCAAGCGGGAGCGCCGGGAGGAAAACATCGCCACCGGCCGGGCCTCCTTCGAGTCGGAGCTCAAGCATGTGGGCCTGAGCCTGGGGCTCATTACCGGAGAGGATATCTTGCCCTTCGTCCTGCGGAAGGTGCGCTTTGGCTCCCTGGACGACCTGTACGCGGCCATCGGCTACGGGGGCATGTCCGCGCAGAAGGCCGTGGTGCGCATCAAGGACGAGATTACCCGGCTCAACCGCCTCCACGCCGAGCAGCAGGCCGCCGACAAGACCACCCAGGAGGTGGTCCGGCCCGCCATGAACATCCCCACCCCGCCGCCCCGCAGCGGCAAGAGTGACTCGGGCATCATCGTGGAGGGGATTGACAACTGTCTGGTGAAGTTCGCCAAGTGCTGCACCCCTGTGCCGGGGGACCCGGTGGTGGGCTTCATCACCCGTGGCTTTGGCGTGTCGGTCCACCGTGAGGACTGCCCCAACGCCGCCCCGGACCGCCGCAAGCCGGAGGAATCGGGCCGCTGGATTAAGGTGACCTGGGCGGAAGGCGAGCTGGCCCGCTATCAGACCTCCCTGGAGCTCTCCGCCAAGGACCGGGACGGCCTGACCCTGGACGTGGCTATGGTCCTGTCCTCGGCCAAGGTCAAGACCACCTCCCTGGCGGCCCGGGCCATGCCCGACGGGTATGCCAATATCACGCTGCTCCTGGAGGTCAAGGACCAGAGCGAGCTTCAGACGGTCATTAACCGCCTGGGTCAGATTCAGGGGGTCTATCAGGTCAAGCGTACCGCCGGATAAGAGGAAATTTCAGAGAAAAAATCCTGTTAAGGAGAATAGAACATGACTACAATAGAAGAGCGGAGCCTGGGGGCGCTGGTGTCCCAGTGCTTTGCCGGCGGGGAGGTGCGCCGCCGGGAGCTTCGTCTCACCGGCGAGCAGGCCGGTCTGATTGCCCGGTGCTATCCGGCCGGCGTGTCTCCCATGGGGGACGGCTGGTATGAGGTTACATTTCAAGGGGGGATGGGCTGTGAGAAATGATTTTATCCCCGTGCTGCTGGGCGCGGATATCAATGCGTACAGTATGGCACGGGCCTTTTATGAGGCCTACGGGGTGACCAGCATTGTCTATGGCATCTACCCCGCCAGTGTGTGCGCCGGGAGCAGGATGATTGATTACCGGGTCCGCCCCGGCAACGACCGGGTAGAGCAGGTCCTGGCCAACGTGTCCGAGGTGGCCAACGCCCACCCGGATAAGCAGATCCTGGTCCTGGGCTGCGGGGACAACTACCTCAACGCCATCTCCGCCAACCTTCTGCGCTATCCGGGCAATGTAATTGCCCCTTATGTATCCCTGTCCGTGCTGGAGCGCTTGATTCACAAGGAGAAATTTTACCAGCTCTGCGAACAGTACGGCATTGACTACCCGGCCACGGTGGTCTATCACAAGGGCATGGGGCATGATTTCACCCTCCCCTTTGACGGCCCCTTTGTGGTCAAGCCCGCCGAATCGGACACCTATTGGAAGCACCCCTTCCCCACGCAGAAGAAGGCCTACGTCCTTCAGACCAGGGCGGAAGTGGATACGGTTATCGACCAGATTTACGAGGCGGGCTATGAGGATTCCCTGATTCTTCAGGACTTTATCCCCGGGGACGACAGCTATATGCGGGTGGTGACCAACTACTCCGGGGCGGACGGGAAGGTCCGGCTCATGTGCGTGGGCCATGTCCTGCTGGAGGAGCACACCGGCCACGCCATCGGCAATCACGCGGTGATTATCACCGAGCCTCAGCCGGAGCTGTGCGAAAAGCTGCGGGACTTTCTGGAGGCCATTCATTTTATTGGGTTCTCCAATTTCGACATCAAGTACGACCAGCGGGACGGCAAATTCAAGGCATTTGAAATCAACTGCCGCCAGGGCCGAAGCAATTACTATGTGACCGGCGCGGGGCACAATCTGGCCCGCTATCTGGTGGAGGACCGGATTGACCAGGTTCCCTGCCCGCTGACGGTGACAAAAAACCGCCACCTGTGGTGGGTGGTCCCCCGTCAGGTGGCGTATGACTATGTAAATCCCAAGTTCCATGAGGAAATGCGCGCCCTGGACCAGGCGGGGGCGTCGGTCAATCCCCTGTGGTTCAAGCCGGACAGCGGTTTGCTGCACCGCCTGCGTATCTGGCGGGGCCAGAGGCGGTACGTCAAATGGTACGCGTCCTGTATGGAGAAAGTACGATGAAGGAAGCACGTCTCGGTATCCTTGGGGGCATGGGCCCCCAGGCCACTCAGGATTTTTATCAGCGGATTCTGGACCGCACCGACGCGGCCTGTGACCAGGAGCACCTGCCCACCTTGATTTTGAGCGACACCGGAATGCCGGACCGGACGGCGGCGATTTTAGGCGGCGACGCGGAGGGGTGTTACCGGCGTCTGTTGGCGGGGGCCCAGCTGCTGGAGCGGGGCGGCTGCACTCTGCTGGCGGTTCCCTGCAATACCTCCCACTTTTTTGCCGGCCGGCTGCAAGGGGAGCTTTCTATTCCTCTGGTGCATATGCCCCGGGAGACGGTGGGCCGTCTGGCCCGGGCGGGGAAGAAAAAGGTCGGCATTTTGGGCACCGACGGGACCATCCAGACGGGGGTCTATCAGAGGGAGTGCGACGCGCAGGGGTTGGAGGCGGCCTCCCCGCCGCCGGAGGTCCAGCGGTTGGTTATGCGCATTATCTATGAGGAAATCAAGCGCGGCGAGAAGGGAAGCCGGGAAAAATTCGCGGTCATCGACCGCTGGCTGCGCGAGTCTGGGTGTGATGGGGGGATTTTGGCCTGTACGGAGCTTTCGGTCTACCGGACCTACCACGGCTTGCCGGATTATTATACGGACGCGATGGATGTTTTGGCGGAGACTTGCATTCTTGCCTGTGGGTATAAGCTACGCACGGTTTAGCATTCCCAGGCGCAGACCCATAGACAGGGCGGTTTTGAACATTGCCTCGCTTTGTATTATGTCGATATCGTGGAGCATTTGGCCGATGGCGTTCAGGTGTTCCACCTGCTGGGGGGTTAAGGTGTTTCTAAAGGCTTCCAAGCTGTCCTCTTTACGGGCGCAGGTTTTCCGGTAGGCAGGGTCCTCAAAAATTAGGTGTTCTGCTGCGTAGGTATAGAGGCATTCTAATAAGTCTGACATTTTGATTCCTCCTATCTATATAGCCAAACGGGACACTTTCATTATAAATGTCCCGTTTGGCTATGTCAACCCTGTTTGGGAGATTATTATGAAAATATTTGGTGAACGTATTTTACAATTACGGAAAGAGCGGAAACTAGGTCAAGAAGAGGTTGCAAAAGCCGTCAATATCTCCTATCATTCTTATCGGCGATATGAAAATAATGAGCGTGAGCCTCAAGCCTCTGTGATACGTGACCTTGCTGACTTTTTTGATGTCAGTACGGACTATCTGTTGGGGAAAGCTGACTCGAAAGGGAGTTCTTGAGTATTGGTTTTGCTTCTTCCTCGTTACTCTGGTGGTTTTTGTTTTCTGGTCCTGCCTCCGGCGGGTTACTTTCTGAATGATCAGAAAGTAACCAAAGAATCAGTCAGAGGCGGGGGATTTCGATTTCCCCCGCCTCCGACACCTCCACCCCTTAAACGACCAAAAGAGGGGGCCTGCGGGCCCCCTCCTTTGGATTCCTCCC
>CAJUDT010000085.1 GCA_910585415.1 uncultured Flavonifractor sp. | reverse complement strand
TGATGTTTTTCCGGATGGTCATGTTGGGGAACAGGTTGAAGTGCTGGAACACCATGCCCATCTGACGGCGAATCTTGTTGATGTCCGTCTTTGGGTCGGTAATCACCGTGCCGTCAAAGGTAATACTCCCCGCCGTGGGATTCTCCAGTAAATTCAGGCACCGCAGAAAGGTGGACTTGCCCGAGCCGGAGGGGCCAATCACAACCACCTTTTCCCCCGGGGAGATGTGCTCGGAGATGTTGTCCAGCACCAGATGCTTCCCGAAGGATTTGGAGAGGTTTTTAACGTCGATCACTTTCCCGCAGCCTCCTTTCCAGCATCCCCTGAAGCCAGGTGAACACAATCACAATCAGGAGATACATCAGCGCAATCCCCAGCAGGGGGGGCATGTAGTCAAAGGTCCGCCCGCCGATGGTGTAGGCGTAGTACAGCATCTCCATGCCGCCGATGGCCTGGACCAGAGAGGTGTCCTTGAACAGGGTGATGAACTCGTTGCCCAGGGAGGGCAGGATGTTCTTGAACGCCTGGGGAATGACGATGAAGCGCATGGTGTCAAAGTAATTCAGGCCCAGGGACCGGCCCGCCTCGCTTTGGCCCGCGTCCACGCTCATGAGGCCCCCGCGGATGATCTCCGCCACATAGGCCCCCGAGTTGACCCCCAGGCCGATGAAGCCCACCAGCACCTTGTTGCGCTCGGCGGGGAGGATGACGAAGGTCCAGATAAACAGCTGCACCAGCATGGGGGTGCCCCGGATGACGGTGGTGTAGAGCTTGCAGAGCAGGTTGGCCGCGCCCAGCAGGGGATTTTTCCTCCGTCCGGGCCGCTGCTGGTCGTGGGCGCTGCGGATGGTGGCCACCACCAGCCCCAGCAGCACGCCGAAAATCAGGGCCACAACGGTCAGCTGTAGCGTGACGCCCAGGCCCTGCAAATAGAGCTTCCAGCGGTCACCCTCCAGAAACGCCCGTTCCAGGCGGGGGCCGATGCGGTCCAGCCAGTCTGTGAGCGATTGAATCATAGGGACCTTTCTCTCCTCTCTGTAGCAGGAAGGGCGGCCTGGATAAGCCGCCCTTCCTGGAATAAATTACTCAGCGGTGATGTAGCTGTCTACGATGGCC
The DNA here is from genome assembly GCA_910585415.1 of uncultured Flavonifractor sp. Taxonomy (GTDB): domain Bacteria; phylum Bacillota; class Clostridia; order Oscillospirales; family Oscillospiraceae; genus CANAAV01. Next base: position 8,407 of record CAJUDT010000085.1, on the reverse strand, counting down.
TGGAAGGTGCCGTCGGCCTGGAGCTCGGCCATAGCGGCGTTCACGGCGTCCTTGAGGGCGGTGTTGCCCTTGGCAAAGCCAATGGCGTAGTCCTCCACGGCGTACTCGGTGTCCAGAATGACCAGACCCTCGTTGGCGGCTACAAAGGATTTGGCGGGCTCGTTGTCGATGACCACCGCGTCCACCTGTCCGTTGACCAGGGCCATTACGGCCAGAGCGCCGGTATCGAACTCGGTCACGTGCTCCACGCCATAGTCGTCGGTGCAGTAGATGCTGCCGGTGGTGGTCTTCTGGGTGCCGATCATCTCGGCGTTGGCCAGATCGTCCACGGTGGCGATGGGGGAGCCCTCCTTGACAATGACCACCTGAATGCCGGTGGCGTAGCTGTCGGAGAAGTCCATGACCTCCAGGCGCTCTTCGGTGATGGTGATGCCCGCCATGGCGATGTCGCTCTGACCGGTCTGAACAGCGGTGAGGGCGGCGTCAAAGCCCATGTCGTCCACCACCAGCTCCAGGCCCAGCTTTTCGGCGATGGCGGCGGCTACCTCCACGTCGATGCCCTCGAAGCCGCCGGCGTCGGTGGTCATCTCATAGGGAGGGAAGGCGGCGTTGGTGGACATGTGGAGCTTGCCGGGCTCTACGGTGGTGAAGTCCCCGGCGGGGGCGGGGGTCTCCGGGGTGCTGGCGTCGGGGGTGGCGGTGGCGGGGGCGGGGGTGGGGGTGTCCACCGGGGCGGGGGTAGCGGCGGTGCCGGAGCCGGAACCGCTGTTGGAGCATCCAGCCGCCAGACCGGCGCACAGAGCCAGGGTCAGGCCCAGGGCCGCAAGTTTTTTCAGATTCATGTTCATTCTCTCCTTATTCCTTAGGTAGACGGTCCAGCCGTCCTTTGAACGTGGCTTATTATACGCCATATTCAGAAGAAATGCAATATTTATTCATTCGTCAAAGCCGACAAAAAACAGGACCTTCCAGCGGGGCTTCTCCGCTCTTTTGTTAGCTGTGCCCTCAGTATCTGTCCCATATCGCCGTTTCGGAGGGGCAAACCGCAAAACAAAGCCCCTTCCGGTCCATCCAGGCAAAAGGGCGGAGCCCCCCAGGGACCCCGCCGAATATCTATGCGTCTTATGTGAATTTTTTCTCAGAAAATCCACCCCAGCCCCACAGCCAGGACAAAGGCCCCCACCGCAGGCAGGAAGTTCTCCCATTTCACCGGCTGCTGGAAGATGGCCTTCAGCAGAAGCACCACCCCCGCCACCCGCAGCAGCCAGGGCAGCAGGCCCAAAAGCAGCATCAGCGGCAGGCCGATGATGGTCAGGACAATGGGAATGAGAATGACCGCCACGACGCAGATGACGGTAAGGGTGAACAGAGTTACCATAGGTCAGTCCTCCTTTTTTCAGTATGGCCATTTTACCACCTTCATCTGAAACCGTCTTAAAGGGAAAATTAAAAAATGATAAAAATCCGCAGGCGCAAAAATCAAACAAAAAAACTTGACGGTACACATTTTTTGTTGTATACTATAGACAAGAAGCCCGCAGACACTGCGTCCCCAGAGGGACGCTGGGAGAAAGGAGTTCCCCATGAAAGCCCGCCTGTCCATCTTCTGGAGCTGGCACAAAAAAGCGGTTATCGGTTTTTGTATCTATTATATGCTGTTCCTGTTCGTGTCTGTCCTGGGGGCGGTACGGGGCTGGGCCCTGCGCCTGCCGATGATTGCGCTGCTGCTGGTCCTGCTTCTGGTGAGCAACGGCGGCGGGGAGTGCCATTACGCCCGCTACCGGGCCGTTCGGCGGGACCCCATGCTGGGGGAGGATATGTCCGCGCCCCAGTGGGATATGGAGGATATTCCCTTCCTGGCCACCATTTGTCTGATTCTCCCCCCGCTGCTCTGGTTAGTAGTGGATTTCCTCACCTGAAACTGTGAATATTTTATGAAAAGTGGAGGCCGGCGCAGGCTTCCACTTTTTTATGTCCGCCCTTTGTGCTATACTGAGGGAACTACCATTCTGCAAAGAAAGGGGGCTGACCCGATGGAAACCCTTTTGACCTTACCTCAGCAGGGCATGGACCAGCTCACCGGCTGGCTTGCCGCCAATCCGCAGCTGTGCGGCTGGTTCACCATGGGCGTGCGCTTTGTGTTCCCGGTGCTGGCCCTGCTCATTCTCCTGCGGCAGATTCGCTCCCTGCTGACCGTGCCCTGTGTGCCGGAGGTGTGGGCCTATCTGACCCTCCCCAACGGCGTGGGGGAGCCCCTGACCCACTGGGAAAACATCCTGGGCCGCAGCGGCTCCTGCGACATCTCCCTGGCCTACCCCACCGTTTCCCGGCAGCACGCCGCCCTGATTCGCGGGGAGGACGGGAGCTGGACGGTCTACGATTTGGGCTCCAAGGTGGGCGTGTCGGTGAACGGGACCCCGGTGGAGGGCCAGCGGGAGCTGGCCTATGGGGATGTACTGAGCCTGGGGGGTGTGGAGACCGTCCTGCTCCCCGCCGCCCCGGAGGACAAGTCCGCCCGGCGGCAGCGGGGGAGGGCTCCGGTGTCCCTCTGGCCCAGTCTGGTGCTGCTGACCGTCTTTCAGGTACTCTGCGCCCTTCAGCTGACCATTGCCGCCGGGACGGAGGCCCAGGTGGTCCTGCCGGGGGCCTTCCTCTGTCTGACCCTCATCATGTGGGTGTACTTCCTCTCCATGCGCCTGCTGCGGCGGGTAGGGTTTGAGATGGAGCTCATCGCCTTTTTTCTCTCCACCCTCTCCCTGGCGGTGACGGCCTCCTCGGCCCCCGGGGCCCTGTTCAAGCAGTTTCTGGCCCTGCTGCTGGGGCTGGTGTTCTTCCTGGTGCTGGGGGTGTTTCTGCGGGACCTCCAGCGGGCCAAGAAAATCCGCTGGCTGATGGCCGGGGCGGCCATGGGGCTGGTGTCCCTGACCCTGGTGCTGGGGGCGGCCCCCCAGTTCGGCGCGGCCAACTGGGTCCGTATCGGGGCCCTCTCCCTCCAGCCCTCGGAGCTGGCGAAAATCTGCTACATCTTCGCCGGCGCCGCCACCCTGGACCGGCTCTTTCGTAAGCGCAACCTGGGGCTGTTCATCCTGCTGACGGGGGTATGCCTGGGCAGTCTGGCCCTCATGAGCGATTTCGGCACCGCCGCCATCTTCTTCGTGACCTTCCTGGTGATTGCCTACCTGCGCTCCGGGGACTTTGCCACCCTGGCCCTGATTTGCGGGGGCGGCGTGTTCGCGGCGCTCACCCTTCTGTCGGTCAAGCCCTACATCCTCCGGCGGTTCGCCGCCTGGGGCCATGTGTGGGAGCAGGCCTCCGAGGGGGGGTACCAGCAGACCCGCGCCATGTCTGCCGCCGCCTCCGGGGGGCTCACCGGCGTGGGGCCCGGAGAGGGCTGGCTCCACCGCATCGGGGCCGCGGACACCGACCTGGTCTTTGGAATGCTCTGCGAGGAATGGGGGCTCATCATCGCCGTGCTGGCGGTGCTGTGCATCTGCACCCTGGCCGTGTTCGCGGTCCGGGCCTGCCGGGCGGGGAGAAGCAGCTTTTATGTCATCGCCGCCTGCGCCGCCACCTCTATGATGGTCTTTCAGACCTGCCTGAACGTGTTCGGCTCGGTGGACATTCTCCCCCTCACGGGGGTGACCTTTCCCTTTGTATCCAACGGCGGGTCGTCCATGCTGGCCTCCTGGGGCCTGCTGGCCTTTTTGAAGGCCACCGACACCCGGCCCCAGGCCAGCTTCGCCATCCGCCTGCCCTCCCGGCGGGAGGAACGGAGAAGCGCCGGTCTGACCCCCAAGGCCGCGCCAACGTGGGAGGAAAACACATGAAGAAAATCGAACGCCGGGCCCTGTTCTGCCTCCTTCTGGCGGGTGTTCTGGCTGCGGGACTGGTCCTGTTCTGCATCCGCTGGGCCCTCTACGGCGGGCGCTGGGCCTCCTTTGCCGCCAACCGGCACCTCTATAATGGAAATGGGGAGCTCTCCGTGGGACGGGTGCTGGACCGGGACGGGGACGTACTCTCCTGGGTGGACCAGGGGGGCCAGCGGACCTATTACGCCAACGCCACCGTCCGCAAGGCCACCCTCCACGCGGTGGGGGACGCCCGGGGGAGCATCGGCACCGGGGCCCTGGTGGCCTTTGCCCACAAGCTCTCCGGCTACAACCTGCTCACCGGGGCGTACTCCCCCTTGGGCCAGGGCAACGACCTGTACCTCACCTTGGACGCCCGGTACAACTACCTCGCCTATGAGGCCCTCAACGGCCGCAAGGGGGCGGTGGGTGTGTACAACTACAAGACCGGGGAGGTTCTGTGCATGGTCTCCGCCCCGGCCTTCGACCCCCTGAACCCGCCGGACAACCTGGAAGAGGACCCCCAGTACGAGGGGGCCTATATCAACCGCTTTTTGTCGGGGACCTTTCCGCCGGGCTCGGTGTATAAGACGGTAGTGCTTCAGGCGGCTCTGGAGCGCCTCCCCGGCCTGTCCCAGCGGACCTGGACCTGTACCGGCTCCACCACCGTGGGGGATGGGGCGGTCACCTGCCCCCGGGCCCACGGGGAACAGGACATTGCCGCCGCCCTGGCCAACTCCTGCAACGGCGTGTTCGCCCTTCTGGCCAACGAGTTGGGGGGCGCGGTTTTGACCAGCTACACCGAACAGGCGGGGCTCACCGGGCGGTACTCGGTCAGCGGCCTGAACACCGCCGCCGGGTCCTTCCCCCTCACCGGCATCACCGACAACGAGCTGGGCTGGGCGGGCATCGGACAGCACAACGACTTAATCAACCCCTGCGCCCTGATGGTCTATATGGGGGCCATTGGAAACGGGGGAAAGGCGGCTGTTCCCAAGCTGGTGCTCAAAACCGAAAACGCCCTGGGCCTCTCCGCCGGTTCCGCCCGGACGGTGGATACCCCCCGCCTCATCGACCCCGCCACGGCGGAGACTCTGGCGGCGCTGCTGGCCAACAACGTCACTCAGAGCTATGGCGAGGGCCGCTTCCCCAACATGGACCTCTGCGCCAAGAGCGGCACCGCCGAGGTGGGCGGCGGTCAGGCCCCCCACGCCTGGTTCGCCGGGTTCCTCCGGGGGGAGGACACTCCGTATGCCTTCGTGGTGCTGGTGGAAAACGGAGGAGGCGGCGCGGATGTGGCGGGAACCGTGGCCAGCCGGGTGCTGGACGCCCTTGTGAACGGCTATTAAGGAGGTATGCGCCATGCCCGATACTTTTGACCTGCTCATCTGGGCGGGAAACGAGGCCCTGTTTCTCTGGGACCGAAAGCGTGGGGAATTGGACCCCCTCATCTACCCGGTCTCTCCGGAGCCCATCCCCGGTCTGCCCCGGCACTGCCTTCTCTGGGAGGACAGCAAGACCCAGACGGACGCCCTCCGGCGGCGTGCGGGCGCGGGCCCCCTCTCCCGGCGGCGGGTGCTGCTGGCGGTCCCCGACGACGCCTCCTGGGTGGAGCGCCGGGCGCTGGAGGACTTTGTTCGCATGGCCTGCATCGAGCGCCACGGGGAAAAGGGCCTGGTGCTCCGCCCTCAGGGGGAGCTCCTGGGAGCAGGGGACTATCTCGCCCTCAACTGGTCCTGCCGGTGCGTGACCGCCTCCCTCGTGCGGGGAGGACGGGCGGTTCAGCGGCGGCACATGGCCCTTCCCCCGGCCGGTCCCCTGGAGGAACTCCTGACCTCCCTGGGTCCCTATCCTGTGTACTCCCCCGCCCTGGAGCCTCCGCCGCTGGAGCTGCCGCCCTGCGCTTGGCGGTCTCTGGAGGTCCTTGGGGCGCAGGCCCTGGGCCGGTAAAAAATTTTTTCAGAAAATTTAGAACGGACGTTTGCATTTTCTTGTCAAGTATGGTATAGTAGATGTATCAATGATAAGGAGGGTCTGCTATGAAGCCTCTGTCTTCCAAACAGCAGCAGATTTACGACTATATCGTGGCCTTTTCCAGCAAGCACGGCTATCCGCCCTCGGTGCGGGAAATCGGGGATTTTGTGGGGCTCAAATCCCCCTCGACGGTCCATTTCCATTTGAAAAGCCTCAAGGCCGCAGGGCTCATCAGCCAGGAGCAGGGCAAAACCCGCGCCATCACCATCAGCGGCGGGCCCGGCCGCCTCTCCCTGAACAGTCAGGCGCAGGCCCTGCGCGAGCAGGCCAACCGGGTCCCCATTGTGGGCAATGTGGCCGCCGGGTCCCCCATTCTGGCGGAGGAATGTATCGAGGACTATCTGATTTTCGACACCGGCGGGCTCTTTGGGGAGCACTTCGCCCTGCGGGTGCGGGGGGAGTCCATGAAGTACGCCGGTATCCTCCCCGACGATCTGGTGGTGGTCCACCAGCAGCAGGACGCCCACAACGGCCAAATTGTGGTGGCCCTCTTTGAGGACGAGGCCACCGTCAAAACCCTCCGCCGGAAGGACGGACACACCTGGCTCATGCCGGAAAACCCCGATTACGAGCCCATAGACGGCGATGGCTGTCAGATTTTGGGCCGGGTGGTAGCCGTGGTGCGAAGGTATTGAGGATGGAGCGGATTCTGTTCCACTCCCCCGCCGGCCCCCTGGGCTTGGAGGCAGAGGGGGAGGGCTTGACCGCCCTCTATCTCCCCAGCCAGTGCGCCGGTCTGACGGCGGGGCGTTCCTCTCCCCTTCTGGAGGAAGCCAAGGCCCAGGTATTGGCCTATTTCCGGGGGGAGCGCCGGGTGTTTTCCCTTCCGCTGACGCCCAGGGGCACCCTGTTCCGGCAGTCCGTGTGGAAGTGCCTGCGGGATATTCCATACGGGACGGTGATCTCATACAAAGAGCTGGCCCGCCGGGTGGGACGGCCCAAGGGCTTTCAGGCGGTGGGACAGGCCAACCGCTTCAATCCTCTGCCCATTCTGATTCCCTGCCACCGGGTCGTGGCGGCGGACGGCTCCCTGGGGGGCTATGCCGGTGGGCTGGAGCTGAAGGAATTTTTACTGAACCTGGAGGGTGCGCGCAATGGCAAAAAATGACCGCTTCCAAATCATCTACACCCAGGGTATGACGGAGCTCACCCGTATCCTGCTGGACACCCATACGGGGGTACTCTACCTCCAGACCGTCAGCGGCTACGCGGGCGGGCTCACCCCCCTGCTGGACGAGACGGGCAAGCCCATGCGCTGGTCCAGGGAGGACCCCCTGTGAGACTGATTTCCTGGAACGTCAACGGCCTGCGGGCCTGTATGGACAAGGGGTTTCTCGGCTTCTTCCATACCTTCGGCGCGGACTGCTTCTGCCTTCAAGAGACCAAGCTCCAGCCCCATCAAATCCAGCTGGAGCTGCCGGGCTATACCCAGTATTGGAACAGCGCCGAGAAAAAGGGCTACTCCGGTACCGCCCTGTTCACCAAAATCCCGCCCCGCTCGGTGACCTATGGCATCGGCATTCCCGCGCACGACACCGAGGGCCGGGTCATCACCGCCGAGCTGGAGGACATGTATCTGGTGACATGCTACACCCCCAACGCCCAGCGGGGGCTCACCCGGCTGGAATACCGCATGGACTGGGAGGACGCCTTTCGGGCCTACCTGCTGGAGCTGGACGCCCGAAAGCCGGTGGTGCTCTGCGGGGACCTGAACGTGGCCCACCAGGAGATTGATTTGAAAAACCCCAGGTCCAACCGGGGCAACGCGGGCTTCACCGACCAGGAGCGGGGAAAGATGTCCGCTTTGCTGGACAGCGGCTTTACGGACACCTTTCGGTACCGCTACCCCGACCGGACGGGCGCCTACTCCTGGTGGAGCTATATGTATCACGCCCGGGAAAACAACGCCGGGTGGCGGATTGACTACTTCATCGTCTCCGACCGCCTGCGCCCCCGGATTCGGGAGGCCTCCATTTACCCCGAGGTTCTGGGCAGCGACCACTGCCCCGTGGGGCTGGAGCTGGACTGATTGCCGCAAGTAAAACAGGATGTGAGCGCCCCTCACATCCTGTTTTTTACGGTTTTAATTTTTCAGACTCTGCATGGGCGCGGGAATCCGTCCGCCCCGGGCTACGAAGGCCTCGCTGCCGAAGGGGTGGACCGGCATGACCGGCGCGGAGCCCAGCAGACCGCCGAACTCCACCATATCCCCCACCGCCTTGCCGGGGGCGGGGATGATGCGCACGGCGGTGGTCTTGGCGTTGACCATGCCGATGGCCGCCTCGTCAGCGATGATGGCCGAAATGGTGGCGGCGGTGGTGTCCCCGGGCACGGCAATCATGTCCAGCCCCACGGAGCATACGCAGGTCATGGCCTCCAGCTTATCCAGGTGGAGGGCCCCGCACTGGGCGGCGGCAATCATGCCCTCGTCTTCGCTGACGGGGATGAAGGCCCCGGACAGGCCCCCCACATGGGAGGACGCCATGACGCCCCCCTTCTTCACCGCGTCGTTGAGCAGGGCCAGG
>CAJUDT010000084.1 GCA_910585415.1 uncultured Flavonifractor sp. | reverse complement strand
GTTACTTTCCATCGCTGGAAAGTAACCCGCCGGAGGCAGGACCAGAAAACGAAACCCACCAGAGTCCCGAGGAAGAGGCAAAAGGGAAACAGCCCGCAAAACAAACAGCCATCAGGAAACCTCCAACCTACGGAAACAGAATTTGCAGCAGCAAAAAAACCAGCAGAAAGATAATGCCACAGGAAAACAGAACCAGATTGACGCAGCGGCGGCGCTCAGTGCGGGAAGCGCACCCGGCCAACAGGCCATCGGCCAGACTGACACAGCCGGCGGTGAGGAAGAGCATGGACAGAAACAGCATTGTAAACATCATTGCTTACCTCCTTTTGTCCAAGTATAGCGGACGAAGGTGAGCAATTACTTTTGAAAGGCTTAAAAAAACATTAAGCGGACGGCCCCGCAGAAGGGACCGTCCGCTGATTTTATGTAGTTATGCGCATTTCCAAAGTGTACAAAACAGCTAGGCCCGCTGCCCCTCGTTTTGGGCCCCCTGGGTGCGGGTATTGGTCCGTTCCAGGGCCTTCACCGCTTCGCATACCATCACTGGAGCAACCGCCAGAGCCAAAACCACGGCCCACTCGGCAGGGTTCATGGTTACCACCCCAAAAATCCGCTGGAGCGGGGGAATGCACAATACCGACAGCTGCATGACCAGCCCCGCCAAAAAGGCCTTGTTCATGGCGGGATTGGAAAAGACCCCAATGTGCAGCAGAGAGGCCCGCTCACTGCGCACATCAAAGGCGTGAAAGAGCTGACATAAGGTCAAAGTGGCAAAAGCCATGGTGTTGGCCGAGGCGGCGGCCTCGCCGGGGTCGGACAGAACGTACTCCCCCAGGAAATAGGCCGTCAAGGTCAGCAGGCCCACCATCACCCCCTGCCACACCAGCCGAAAGGCAAAGCCCCCGGCAAAGAGCGAGGCGCGGGCGTCCCGAGGTCCCTGCTCCATGACCCCATCCTCCACCGGCTCCACCCCCAGGGCCAGGGCCGGGAGGGAATCGGTGACCAGATTCAGCCACAGAAGCTGCACCGGGGCCAGAGGCATCTGGTGAAACCCCAGCACGGTGGCCAGGAAAATGGTCAGAATCTCCCCGATGTTGCAGGAGAGCAGATAGTGAATGGCCTTCTTGATGTTGGCATAAATCCCCCGGCCCTGCTCCACGGCGGCAACGATGGTGGCAAAATTGTCGTCAGTGAGAATCATGTCCGCCGCGCTCTTGGCCACGTCGGTGCCTGAGCGGCCCATGGCACAGCCGATGTCCGCCGCTTTCAGGGCCGGGGCGTCGTTGACCCCGTCCCCCGTCATGGCGGCTACCATGCCCCGGCTCTGCCAGGCACGGACAATGCGGAGCTTGTGCTCCGGGGATACACGGGCGTACACCGAAAACCGCTCCACCTCCTGCTCCAGCAGCTCCTGGGGCATGAAGTCCAAATCCTCCCCGGTCAGGGCGGTGTCCCCCGGCCGGAACATGTCCAGCTCCCGGGCAATGGCTACGGCGGTAATCTTGTGGTCCCCGGTAATCATCACCGGGCGTATGCCCGCGCGGTGGCACCGCTGCACCGCCTCCCGGACCTCATCCCGAGGCGGGTCAATCATCCCCACCAGACCGGAGAAGGTCAGCTCCTGCTCCAACGTCCGGCTGTCCAGCTCCGGCGGGAGAAACTCCAAGTCCTTATAGGCCGTCCCCAGCACCCGCAGGGCCCGCCTGGCCATGCTCTCGTTTTGGGAGAGAAGCCGCCGCCGTGCCCCCGGGTCCATCCGGCACCGCCCCGCCAGCACGTCCGGGGCCCCCTTGACCATCACCCGGAACCCGCCGCCGGGGCGCTGGTGGACGGTGGACATGAGCTTGCGCTCCGAGTCAAAGGGGAGCTCCCCCCGACGGGGCCAGGTGGCCTCTAAGCGGTTTTTGTCCAGGCCCTCCCGCGCCGCCGCCGTTACCAGGGCCGTCTCGGTGGGGTCGCCGGTACACCGGGCGTCCTCCCCCTGCCCGGTCAGGGCCGCGTCGCTGCACAATGCCCCGATGGTCAGACACAGAGCGCGGTCCTCCGGCCGGGGAGTCCACAGCTCCACCACCGTCATGCGGTTCCGGGTCAGAGTGCCCGTCTTGTCCGAGCAGATAACCCCCGCGCAGCCCAGAGTCTCCACCGCCGGGAGGCGCTTGACAATGGCCCCCTGCTTCACCATCCGCTGCACCCCCAGGGCCAGGACAATGGTCACAATGGCGGGGAGGCCCTCCGGGATGGCCGCTACCGCCAGGGATACGGCGGTCATGAACATCTCCAATAAATCCTTCCCCTGGAGCAGGCCCGCGCCGAACATCACCGCGCACACGCACAGGCAGACAAAGGAGAGGGTCTTGGACACCTCCGCCATCTTCTGCTGCAAGGGGGTATCCCCGTCCTCCTGGTCCAGCAGGAGCCCGGCGATGTGCCCCACCTCTGTATCCATGCCCGTGGCCGTAACGGCGCACAGGGCCCGGCCATTGGTGACGACGGTGGCCGACAGGACCATGCTGGCCCGCTCCGCTAGGGGAGTGTCCGCCGGGACGGGGGCGGCGGATTTGTCCACCGCGAGGGATTCGCCGGTCATGGCGCTCTCGTCGGCCTTGAGCCCGGCGCACTCCAAAACGCGGGCGTCGGCGGGGACCAGGTCCCCGGCCTCCAGCCGGATGATGTCCCCAGGCACCAGGGTGCGGGCCTCCACAGATTGAAGCTGCCCGTCCCGAATGACCTTGGCCTGGGGGGCCGAGATGTCCCGCAGGGCCTCCAAGGCCCGCTGGGCGTTGTCCTCCTGGGAGAGGGAAATACAGGCGTTCACCAGAACGATGACCAGAATAATCACCGCGTCCAGCCAGTCCTCCCCGCCGCTGGCCCAGAAGGACAGCCCCGCCGCCGCCAGAAGGACCAGAATCATGGGGTCCTTCAGCTGGCCCAGGAACCGCCGAAAAGGCCCCGGACGGGGGGCCCCCTCCAGGCGGTTGGGGCCGTACCGCTCCAGCCTCCGGCGGGCCTCCGCCCCGGTAAGGCCCCGGCGGGCGTCCGTCTCCAGCAGGCGCACGGTCTCCGCTGCCGCTGCCGCATACCACTCGCGCATGGCTTGTCTCCCCTTTAACAACCAGATTTTTCCTGCCCAGTATATCACAGAGCCTGTCCAGTTTTAGGGGAAACGTGGCGCTTGTTCCAAGGAAACTCCTCAGCGGAGGGGGAGCGCCTCGCCGCCGGCGGCCTGACGCTCCAAAGCCGCCTCGCTGAGGAGGCGGAGAAAGATTTGGTTGCTGGGCCGCTCCGGCGGCAGTCCGCCCATGAGGCAGCGGTAGGCCGGAGAGCCCTCCGCGTGGAGCCTGCCGGTGAGCTTGCGGATGTTTTTCTCTACACAGCCATAGTTGGTGTGGGCCCGGCGTATGAAGGGGGCGTAGGCCTCTTTCAGAAGCATGTGCCGGTCCCCGGCCAGCTCCGCCGCGGCCGCGCTGGCGGCCTCCAGCCCCAGACCAGTGCCGCCCATTTCGATCAGCAGCTGCCGGGCGTAGCCCGCGATGCCCCCGCCGCACAGGGCCCGAAGCAGGTCGGCCACCGACTGGAGCCGGACCGGCTTGACAAAATAATAATCCGCGCCCAGGGCTGCGGCCCGCTGAATCACCACGCGGTTGCCCAGAGGGGAGGCGACCACCGCCGCAGGCCGGTCCTGCCGCCGGTTCAGCGCCGCCAGGAACTCCAGCCCGTCCATGCCGGGGAGAATCAAATCCATCAAAACGGCGTCCGGCCGCTGCCGGTCCACGGCCTCCAGTCCGTTCCAGCCGTCCCGGACCCAGCCGCACAGCTCCATGTCGCCCTGCCCGGCAAAAAACGTGCGCCACAGCACTGGAGCCGCCGGGTCGTCCTCCAGCAGCAGGATGCGGATGGGCGGGCCCATCAGGGCTCGGGGCCCATGGCCTCCACCGCCTTGGCGGCGGAGAGGATCATGTGGACGGCCAGGTCCCGGTCCACCGGAGACATCTCCCGCAGGCGGCGCACCATTTGATCGACCGCCGGATCCTCCGGCTGAACGCCCCAGGCCAGGGTATCCAGGCTGATATGAAAAATCTGGCCCAGCCGGACAAAGTAGGCCATAGACATACACTTTTTACCCTGCTCAATGTCGTTGAGATACTGGCTGGTGATATCCATACGCTCGGCCAGGGCCTCTTTGGTCATGCCCGCGTCCTTTCGGTACTGCCAAATGCGCTGACCGACTTCGATACACAGTTTTTTCTTCGCTTCATCCGCCATAACAAAAGTCCTCCTTTTCCGGAATCTGTTTCCTCCGCAGGAGCGAACCGAGCGGGGCTCCGGCCTTCGTTCCAGCTGCTAACACAGATTCTAACTTTAGCTATAGCTTGACAAGAACTTTGACTATTTTGAAGTAACTTTCGCGTTAATGTTCACTCCTATAGTTTTTTGCCCCCAGAAAATGGGGCAGGAACAGCGAAAATTGAAACTATCAACATATTACGCAAAACGATAGTGCGAAAACAAGCGAAAAAAACGGCTCCGCCTGGAAGCGGAACCGTTTTCTGGTAAATTCAATGGGAGGGGGACGTTCAGCCCACCGCGCCGGATGCGGCGGGGTCGTCCGCCTGGATCTCCGGGGAGGGCGTGGGGGTGGCGTTGGCGGCGGCGCGCTCGGCCTCACGGGCCTCGTTGAGCTGGGTGAGCTTGTCGTAAAAGGCCTTGGGGTCCAAATCCTGATAGGCCTGGGTGGTTTCCACCACCGCCTCGTCCATCCAGCGCTCGTTGAGCTCGGTCATGCGCAGGTTGACCTGATAGGGCCGGACCATCTCCCGGAGCTCCTGCCGGTCCTCATCGGTCATCTCCAGGCGGAGAATCAGATGGTAGCCATAGGTGGTCTCCACGGGCTCGCTGAAGGCCCCCGGCTCCAGGGCGAGAGAGGCTTCCTCAAAGGGGGGCACCATCTGGCCGGAGTAGGCCAAATAGCCATCGGGGGCGTTCAGGTTGCCGTCGGCGTCCCGGCCGTCCTCGCTGCGCTCGTTCATCACCTGGTCAAATTCCGCGTAGGGGTCCCCGGCGGCGCGAATCTGGGCTAGAAGGGTGTCCGCCTCGGCCTTGACAGCGGCCTTTTCCTCGTCGGTGACCTGATTGTCGGCCTCCTTTTCGGGGAAGGCCAGGAGGATATGCTTGACCTTGTACGTCTCCCCCATAAGCTCGGTGACCAGACCGTCCAGGTCCTCGTCGGTGATGGAGAGGGCGCCGTATTCCACCAAAGCGTCTTGCAGGTTCTGGGCCAGGAGCTGTATACCGTTCAGGCGCTGGAAGGTCTCCAGACTGACGCACTGGCCGTCCAGCCAGTCCTGGAGGGTCATGCCCGGATAATAGAGGGGAAGCTGGGCCTCAAACTGGTCCAGCTGGGCCTGAAGGCTGTCCTGGTCCTCCTGGGAGAGGGTCACGTCCTCCTTGGCGGCCTGGTTGGCAATGACGGTGAACACCTTGCTGGTCTCCAGGGCCTGGGTCTTTAAGTACTCCACAGCCGGGACGCCGTCGATTTCGGCGGTGGTCCAGTCCTCTCCCTCGGGGAGCTGGCTGTTGCCGCTGGCCTCGCTGATGATGCTTTGGAGCCAGAACAGGTACTCGTCGGCGGTGACCTCGGTGCCGTCTATGGTGAGAAGCACGGTGTCACGGGTAATTCCGGCGGTCTGGAAGGCGATGTCGCTGGAGTCGCTGACGGGTTCCGCAGGCGCGCCGCACCCGGCCAGAAGGCCCGTCAGCAGCAGAGCGGACAGCCCTGCGCAGAGAAATTTTTTTCCAATCATCGGCTTTATATCCTCCTTATCGTTCACAGAAACCGCCGGGACAGGCCCGGCGGTCCGGGTATAGAGTATACCTCTTTTCCCCTTCGGGGGCAAGGGGAAGAAGGAGGGTTTACCGAAAATTCATAAATGTCTCCCATACCAGGGAAAAATACCCTTGTATTTTGTTGAAAAAGCGTGTAGAATCTCCTGAGCGGCCCAAGAGGAGGCCCTTTTACTGAGATGATTTTACTTGGAGGCGGCTATGAGTATCCTGCGGCAGAGCACCGGCGACATCACCCAAGGGAGCATTGCCAGACACCTGCTGGCGTTTTTCTTCCCCCTTTGGTTCGGCACGTTTTTTCAGCAGCTTTATAATACGGTGGACACGGTGGTGGTGGGCCGCTTCGTGGGAAAAACCGCCCTGGCGGCGGTGGGGTCCACGGGGGTGGTGGTCAACCTCACCGTGGGGATTTTTACCGGCATCGCCAGCGGCGCGGTGGTCCTGATTGCCCAGCACTACGGGGCCCGGCACGCCCAGGGGGTCCAGAAGGGGGTCCATACGGCGATGCTGCTGGCCCTGCTGATGGGGGCCGTGTTTACCGTGCTGGGGGTGGCCCTCACCCCCTGGTCCCTGGCGGCGATGGGCACCACCCCGGAGGCCCTGCCGGGGGCGGTTCTCTACCTGCGGATTTATTTTTGGGGGATGATTCCCAACGTGGTCTACAATGTGGGCACCGGCGTCCTCCGGGCGGTGGGGGACTCCCGCAGGCCGTTGTATTTCCTCATTGCCGCCTCGGTGTGCAACATCGTTTTGGACCTGGCCCTGGTGGTGGGGCTGCGCTGGGGGGTGCTGGGGGTGGCCGTGGCTACGGTGGCCTCTCAGGCGCTGTCCGCCGTGCTGGTGGTCCTGTGCCTCATGCGCAGTCACGGGGAGGTCTACCAGTTCTTCCCCCGGCAGCTGGCCCTGGACCGGGCCTCCCTGCGGAAAACCCTCCAGGTGGGGGTCCCGGCGGCTTTGCAGTCGGTGATGTACTCCTCGTCCAACATCGTCATTCAGGCGGCGGTGAACTCCTTCGGCACCGACGCGGTGGCCGCTTGGACGGCCTATGGCAAGATGGACGTGATTTTCTGGATGAGCCTCAACGCGATGGCCCTGTCCATTACCACCTTCGCCGGACAAAACTACGGGGCGGGCCGGTACAGCCGGGTACGGCAGGGGGTCCGGTGCGCCTCGGCCATGAGCGCCGGGTTCACCCTTGTGCTCAGTGGGCTGATGGCCGTCTTTGCCCGGCCCATTCTGGCCATCTTTACGCCCGACCCCCAGGTGCTGGAGATTGGGGTGGAAATGGTGCGCTTCCTGGCGCCCTGCTATATTCTGTATATCCTGGTGGAGCTGCTGCCGGGGGCCATGCGGGGGGCGGGGAAGTCCCTGGCGCCCATGGTCATTTCGGTGTTCGGGGTGTGCGTGCTGCGGCTGGTGTGGCTCTTCGCGGTGGCGCCGGTGTATCACACCATCGTGGTGGTGGAGGCCAGCTATCCCATTACCTGGACCGTCACCACCCTGGCGATGCTGGCGTACTACCGCTGGGGAAACTGGCTCCCCGCCCAGGACCAGGTTATGGAAGGGTAAATTCTGCGGTTCCGGGCCGCTCGGAGGAAAATTTTTGTTGCGTCTTTCGGCAAAGCTGGCTATAATAGGTCCATCCGAGATATAAAGAGGGTTTCAATATGGAATTTCGAGCCAATGAGGGAAAAAATGTCAACATCGTGGTCAACGGCAGGACCTACGCCCGCCACGCCATTCAGACCCATTTCGTCCAGGTGGGGGAGAGCTATGTGGATTTGGTGGAGCAGTACGTCAAGCCCCTGTACCAGCCGGGGGACCTGCTGTCCTCCAGTGAGAAGATTATCGGCCTGTGTCAGAAGCGGGTGGTCTATAAGAAGGACATGAAGCTGGGCTGGCTGGCTAAATTTCTGTCCAAATTCGCCTCCCATTCCTCGGCGGGCATCGGGGTGGACAGCCCCTGGAAGATGCAGTTTGCCATTGACCAGTGCGGGGCCTGGAGGGTCATTTGGGCGGCGGTCTGCGCCGGTGTGGGGAAGCTCTTCGGGAAGCACGGTGTGTTTTATGACATGGTGGGACAGGAGGTCTCCGGTCTGGACGGCTTCTATGACCACGAGTTCGAGGAATATGGTCAGTTCGGCATCCGCCTGCCGGAGAATCCGGGGAAGGTCTGCGACGAGATTGAGGCGGCCACCGGGGTGCAGGCCATGATTGTGGACGCCAATGACTTAAACATTGAGATTCTGGGCAAGGCGTCCTCGGTGAACCTGGATGATGAGACGCTCAAGGGCCTGATTCGGGACAACCCGGCGGGGCAGTCCCGGGAGCTGACGCCGTTTATTCTGATTCGTCCGGTGGAGGACGGGGCGCAGCCGGCAGACTGACGAGTTTTCTGTGCAAATTTCCTAAAGTCTCTTGTAATCTGGAAACAGGTCCGGTATAATGGTGCCAAGTACACCGCAGCTTTGCGGGAACAACGTGATTTCGGAGACGAAGGAAAGAGGCGGACAAATGGAACTGAAGAATTTTGACAATATCCTCAGCCGGGTCCCCAAGCTGGCCGACCCCCTGCGGGTGGTGCTGGCGGGCTCCGACGGTGAGAACATGCTCCAGGGGCTGTTCCAGGCGCAGAAGGAGGGCTTTGTGCAGCCGGTGCTGGTGGGCGACCGGGCCCGGACCATGGTGCAGCTGGAAAAGCTGGGCCTGGACAAGGAGCCGTATACTATGGTGGATACCCCGCCGGGGCACAGCATTCCCCATGCGGCGCTGGATATCATCAAATGCGGCGAGGGCGATATTCTCATGCGGGGGAACATGCCCACGCGGGATTTCCTCATGCCGGTGCTGGACCGGAAGAACGGCCTGCGGACCGAGCGGATTATGAGTCATGTTTCGCTGGTGTCCATTCCGGAGTATCCCAAGCTGCTGGCGCTGTCGGACATGACGGTGATTGTCAATCCCAATCCCAATCAGAAGCGGGCGATTATCAAGAATACCGCCGACGCGCTGAAGGCCTTCGGGTATACCCGGCCCAAGCTGGCGCTGATGGCCCTGGTGGAGAGCGTGAATTTCAACATGCCGGACACCATTGAGGCCCAGCGGCTTATGACTGAGCATCAGCGCAAGCCCTTTGCGGATTGCGAGCTGTGGGGGCCCATTGCCTATGACTTGATTATCAGCAAAGAGGCCTGCCGGCTGAAGCACTATGATTGTCCCTGGGCAGGGGGCGGCTTTGATGGGATTATCGCACAGAATCTGCTCTCGGCCAATACCCTCGTTAAGAGCTGGCTGATTCATGCCCATGCCGTTACCTGCGGGGCCGTCGTGGGGGCGAGGGTGCCGATTGCGCTGACCTCCCGGAGCTCTCCGGCGGAAGAGAGTTTTCTTTCTCTGGTGTTCTGCGCTGTGCTGCATGAGTGGCGGAAGTCTCAGCACGAGTAAATTTGCTTTTGTTTGGTTTTCTGGGGGCTCCCTGCGGAAGTGGGGGGCTCCCTTAAGTCTAAATGTCCACGCCCGCCGGTGACGGATTTGCTCTTATCCTGTTCTTTGGGAGAGGCCGGGGGCGCGGGGGCAGAGCCACCGCAAAACCTACCGACAGCCGCCGCAAAACATACCGACAGCCGCCGCAGTAGTGCAGACGGTTTTGCCGTTATAATGGAGCGGACGAAAGCGGGGGGCACGATTGAATTTGAGGATTACTATATTTAGAAAATCGATAAATTGAAATTTGAACCCAAGGATATTGTCAGCCGTCAGGAGCTTTTATAGGATGTTATTAAATCCTCGGAAACGCCTGGAAACACAAGGGTTTAAGCAAGTCAACAATTCAATCCCTGTTATCCGGTCCCGTCCCCTTTTAAGGGTTTCACGGGAGCTGGCAAGGGAAAAATCAAGGGAAGATATAGGATTTTGGAACGTCAAGGATAAGGCAAGCGTGGACTGTCGTGATGTGACCAGCCAACAAACTTGCACCCTATATCAGCCCAAAACTTCATACAAGACAGGAAAACGGACATCGGAAGATGCCCGTTTCAGCTTGTCGAAAAGCGGCCTGCCAGGGAAAAGTCCAGGCAGGCCGCGATACATAAGGGCAGCAAACAGGAGGAAAGAGAGAGTAGATAGCCGTTTTGCTTT
>CAJUDT010000083.1 GCA_910585415.1 uncultured Flavonifractor sp. | reverse complement strand
ATGCCAAGGCCTCCGCTCTGGGCATTTTCCGCAACTACACCAAGTCCACCATGGCTGACCTGAACCGTGACGACGCCGCTCTGCTCATCTACAACGCTCTGGACGTTGAGATGATTCAGAAGTATGAGGACGGCTACGCCATCGCCTTCCTGGATCACCGCACCATCCTGGCCGCTATGTACGGCGTGTACAAGGTGGAGGGCGTCGTGGTGGCCAACAAGTGGGCCCAGCTCCAGCAGACCAACTCCGCCGCCGCTCTGCGGGAGGGCCGCACCACTCTGGACAATGTGATTGTCTATTCCTCCACCACCGCCAACACCACCACCGGTGAGAACGTGCGCTATACTGACCCTGTCTCCTTCAATGTGGACACCACCGTGGATATGCTGGGCAAGACCGTGACTCTCTTCATTGAGAAGACCACCATCCTGGCCGATTCCAAGGTCCTGGGCGTCTCCATCAAGGACGATGTGAACGTCATTCATAGTGCTTTCGCCACTTCCAAGGACATTGAAACCTACCTGAAGGGTACCGGCGTGGCGGACGACCGCACCACCCAGTACTACGTAAACTACGGCTACATGAGCGCCGCTGAGGCCATTGATTGGATCAACAACTACGAGAAGGATGCCGATGGCACCCGGTTCAACCTCAACGGCATCTCCGTAGAAGTGATTGACAACGACAATGACGGCGTTGCCGAGTATGTTCTGTACCTCCAGGAGACTTTCTCCAAGGTTCAGCGCTACAACGACAAGGGCGAGACTATCACCTTCTACGAGCCCGACCGTTACACCTCCGGCAACAAGACCGGCAAGCTGGACGGCACCGCCTCCGCTGTGACCCTCGACTTTGAGGACGTGGTCTTTGAAGATGAGATCACCACCGATGACATGATCCTGTACATCCAGTACGGCGGCCGCACCTACATGCACCTGGCCGACTTTGTCACCGGCACCATGAGCCGCATCGACCGCGACAAGAACGATGAACTCTATGTCACCATCGAGGGCGAGGAGTACCGTCAGTCCTACATCCTGGACGCCGCCACTCCTGTGGACGTGGACCTGACCCGGTTCCACATCGCCACTGCCGCTGAGGACATTGGCTTTACCACCGCCTATGACTTCTTCCTGGACTCCACTGGCAAGTACATCATCGCCGCTCGTCCCGCTGAGGAACTTGTCCCCAACTATGCGCTGGTACTGGGCTCCGCCTGGACCCAGAACGCCCTGTCCAAGTCCGGTCAGATTAAGATCCTGAAGGCCGACGGCGTTGTTGAGACTTACGATATCAACTGGAACGCCTCCAGAAATGCGCTCAAAAACGTGGCCACTACGGATAATGCTACTCCCCCTAATACCAAAACACCTATCGAGAACACCAACGCCGACCTGGACACCAAGCTGGAGCACTATCTGGGCACCCGCGACGTGAACCTGAGTACATCTGTTGGCTACAACAACCTGAATGCCGCTGAGGGTTCTGTGATTACTTACACACTTTCCGATGACAACATGCTGACCATCCGGCGTGTCCTCCAGGGCAATGTGTTCGCCGGCAACACCGACCTGAAGATTGCGACGAATGTGAACACCGACAAGACCGCCGGTGTGGGCGACAACGGCTCTATCACCTATGTGGGTGGTGCTAAGGAGAACCTCCAGTACATCGCTTCCTCCGGGTACAAGAACGGCACTGGCTACCTTACCGTAAGCGGCCGCGATGAGACGAGTGTGACCCCGACCATTGCCAAGGGTTATACCTTCACGAGCGGCGCTATCACTGCCACCGCAGCCGCATCTGTGGATCGGAGTTCTCACTCCCACACCTACGCCGTGGACCGCAACACGCTCGCTTTCTACTATGACGGTGAGAAGTACGGCGTGGCCACTGGCTGGCAGAACATGAGTACCATCGACGCTGCCGACAATGTCGAAGTCCAGGTCTACCCCGTGCTGGACAAGACCTCTCACCGGACCTATCAGGCCTCTGAGCTGGCCGAAGTTGTCATTTTCAACTGCGCGCCCACTACCACCACCGCCAACTACATGCTGGTTCTCAGCCGCAACGCGCTGGGCAAGGACCTGCTGGAGCTGAACGTGGTCTTTGAGGACGGCACTGTTAAGACTATTGAGATCGACGATGAGGGCGATTTCGACAAGGACGACAACAACCACTACATGAAGGCCTGGACCTATGTTGAGAATGCCAACGGAACCTATGACATCGGCACCATCGGCAAGGCCGCCGGTGTGGCGGACCTGCTGCGCGTGGGTACCGTGGACTTCGACGATTTGGACGGCCAATATGAGAGCGATAACAGCCATACCACAGTTGATGACCGTGGACGCGGGAACTATGGCGTAATCAGTGAGGCCATTTCCAAGAAAAATTGTGGGGACCATGGCGTGCCCATCTATGAGGACGAGGAAACCCTGACCGGCTACATTGCTCTCTCCGGCAATGCGAACATTTGGGACGTCACTGATGTGAAGAGCGCCAACGATGATGTGGCTATGGGCTCCTTCAAGAAGGACATCGACGTTTACACCGTTCTGGTCATTGAGAACAACGCCATCCGCACTGCGTGGATCTGGGATGTCCCCGGCAGCAGCGGCCGTCCCACTCAGCCCCAGAACCCCTATGTGGTCCTGACCGACAACTACCGCTTCGTCTTCGTGAACTGCGAGGGTCTGCGCGCTGGTGAGCTGGAAGACCTGCTGAAGGCCGAACTCAGCACGCAGGGTTACGTGGTCGAGGAAGTCACCAACGACGGCCACGATATCCTGACCGCTAAGGTGGTCCGCAATGGCGTGAAGAATACCTTCTATGCCGGTGGTTTCGCCTCCGTTGGTACGGTCGCTCCTTCTTCCTTCAGCCGTCCCGCTGTTGGTGGTAACGTGACCATCATCCCCGCCGCTGTGGACGTGCCCGATAAGACTGGACACTTGGAAGACCTCAATCCCAACATGGCGAATATCTCTAATGTTCCCGGCCACAAGATGACAGTCATCGATGTTGAGCTGCCCCTGGATTCCGCATACTATTGTGCGGTGGTCCAGACCAACAGCGCCCTCCAGTCTTGTGCAGTTAACAGCGACGGGACCTCTCCTTGGACAAAGACCGCTGAAAAGGTTGGGAACGATTACGTTCAGGCTGGTGTCCTTGTGACATCGGACGGCAGCGGTGGCTTTAATAAGTTGAGCTCGTTCAGCATGTCTCTCCTGGTCTGTGACGATGGACGGCCTGTCACCCTGGATGTTTACGCTGATACCCGTGTTGGCGGGGAGGGTATCCTTGGCGATCCCGCTGAGGGCACTCCATACAACTTTGCCACACTTTATGGCAACGATAATCAACCGGTGGACCTGAGCACGCTCACCAAACTCTACACTGTCACCATTGACACCTCCTGCATCGTATTTGACTAGACGCAAATAGACCACAAGGACCCCGGGCCAATGGCCCGGGGTCCTGCCTGTTCTTCTATCGGAACGCCAGATAGGTATAGATGCTGCCGCTTTGATTGGGAGTCACAATTGTATCGTTCCCCAGTTGTACGGTAAAACCGTCATCTGTGAGCGTCACGAGCTGCGGTGCTTGTCCCCTGAATGTAGCAGCCATATAGCGCTGATAGATGGGAATGAACACTGCCGCTGGCCGGAATCCCAGTGTCACGGTCAATGCCGTGCCATTCCCAGTGTATTGTCCAATGACGAGAGAGGTTTTCTCATCCACCTGGGATCTCAGAGCCGCCAACTCAGACTTATCCGCTTTTTTGCGTTCCGCCACTGTTTCCACCTCCTTGACAGCCGCATCGATTTTGGCAAAGTCCTGATTAAAGTCACTCCGCAGGAAATCGTCCCCCGGCTCCCATTGGTGTAGCCCATAGTTTTGTGTATAATTTGCCATTTGGCATCCCTCCTTACATATATGGGAAGCAATCAACCGATTGTGGCACGTTTGCATACAACTTCTTCCAAAAACCGTGCCCCCAGTGCACCTATTTTTCCGAAAACAAAAAATCCCCGCTCTGCCGCTTGACAGAACGGGGAGCCATCCCTTATAATAAGAGCAGAGGTACACCGCGACTTACGGTTTAGACTCTACTAGCTAGTGGTTTATTCTATGAATGAAACCGTCACTTGGCAGAGTGGCGGTTTCACCGTTTCCGCGTAATGCGAATTGTTACAGTACAGCCGAGGATATGTAACGTAATGGTGATAGGCATTTACTCACTCTCTTTTTGGGAGCGTAGCCCAAACCGCTTTCGCGGTCCTCTGAACTCTGAGTATACCTCTATAAACGCCCTGTTTTTGCAACAAAAAGATAGGGGCCTCCGACCGCAGCCGGAGGCCCCTATTGCTATATTACTGCTTCAATGTCTCCGCCCAGGCGGCGTATTTTGCAACCTTTGCGTCGGCCTCTTCGCGGCTCTTGCCGTTGGCCAGGATGTACACCTTGACCTTGGGCTCGGTGCCGGAGGGGCGGACAATCAGGCTGGTGCCGTCGGTGAGCTCGTAGCGCAGCACGTTGGAGCCGGACAGCTCCATGGTGCTCTTGGCGCCGCTGGAAACCTCCACCACACTGCCGTCCTGGTAGTCCTTCCACTGGGCCACATCCACCCCGGCGATCTCCTTGGGGGGAGCCTCCCGCAGGCCGGCCATCAGCGCGGCCATTTTCTTCAGGCCGTCCAGGCCGGGCATGACCAGATTCAAGGTCTTTTCGCCATAATACCCGTACTTCTCATAGCAGGCCAGCAGGGCATCGTAAAGGGTCATACCCTGTCCCGCGTACCAGGCGGCCATTTCGGTGAGGGACAGCGCGGCCGTGACGGCGTCCTTGTCCCGCACGTAGTCCCCCAACATGTACCCATAGCTCTCTTCATAGGAGAAGATAACGGTGCCCTCACCGGCCCCCTCCAGCTTATCCTTTTTCTCGGCCAGGAATTTGAAGCCGGTAAAGGTATCATAGCACTGAAGGCCGTTGTCCTCGGCCACCTTGCGGGCCATTTCGGTGGTGACGATGGTTTTCAGCGCTACAGGCTTCTCCGGCAGCTTCCCGGTGCGCTTCTTGGCCCCAATCAGGTAGTCCAGCAGCAGCACGCCGGTCTGATTGCCCGACAAGACCTTGAACTCTCCGTCTCCAGTGCGGACCATAATGCCCACCCGGTCGGCGTCGGGGTCGGAGCCCAGAATGAAGTCCGCCCCCTCCTTCCGGGCCAAGTCCACCGCCAGATAAAAGCCCTCGGGATTCTCCGGGTTGGGGGAGGCCACCGTGGGGAAGTTCCCGTCAATGACCATCTGCTCCGGCACGCAGATAACGTGCTTCATCCCCAGCCGCTTGAGGGCCTCGGGAATGAGCTTATAGCCGGTGCCGTGGAAGGGGGTGTACACCATTTTGAAGGTGTCCGCCACCCGCTCCACAGCGGCCTTGTCGTTGACCTGTCCCATGACCTGGGTCAGGAACGCCTCGTCGGTTTCCGCTCCCATGAGGACGATCTTCCCCTGCTTGACGGCCTCATCGTAATCCATACGCTTCACGCAGTCAAACAGATCCAGTTCCTCCATTTTCTTGGCAATGGCGGAGGCGTGGTGGGGAGGCAGCTGGGCGCCGTCCTGCCAGTAGACCTTATAGCCGTTGTACTCCTTGGGATTGTGGCTGGCGGTGACGTTGACTCCGGCGATACACCCATACTCCCGCACGGCAAAGGACACCTCAGGAGTGGGCCGCAGGGCGTCAAAGAGCCGCACAGGAATGCCGTTGCCCGCCATGACGCAGGCGGTTTCCCGCGCAAAGTCGTCCGAGTGGTTCCGGCAGTCGTAGCAGATGGCCACGCCCCGCCGTGCGGCCTCCGCCCCCTCGGCCAGAATGACCTCGGCAAAGGCCTGGGTAGCGTGGCGGATGACATGGACGTTCATCTGATGCAGGCCCACGCACATGGTACCCCGCAGACCGGCGGTGCCGAACTCCAGGGGCCCGAAGAACCGGCTCTCGATTTCCTTTTCATCGCCGGAGATGGCGGTGAGCTCGTCCTTCTCCGCCTGGCTGAGGGCGGGGCTGGCGAGCCATTTTTCATAGCTTTCACGATAGGACATGGGAACGACCTCCAATAGCTCAAATTTGAATGAAACAAAGGACTATACTAGGCATTATAGCATAAATATCCCCATATATCCAGTCCCATTTTAGTGCTTTTTCAATTTGTTTCCCGGTCCGTAATGTACCGGCTGTGGGTATGCGCACCCGGCCAAATACCCAAAATCAACGGGCGGCTCTCAGATACAGGAAGCCGCCCGCTTGTATTCAAGTTCAGAGCGCAGCGGCTGGCCGCGCACGCGATACGCAGTCACACCGCCGGTTCAAGTCCGCAAGTTGGGCGCAGCACCCCGCAGATACGCCTCAACGGCGTCTGCCTCCGCCGCCGAAAGCCTTCCCGTGACCGGCCCCAGGCCCCGTTCATCCAGAAATTTCAGATATAGCGGAACGCGCCGGGTGCTTCTCCGCTCGATTTTGCAAATGCGGTCCAGCCGAATGGGCCTGGCCCACGTGTCCCGCACGAGGAGCCATTCCCGCCCCACCAGGACCTTCCCCTGAAGGAACCCCTGGGCGGACTCCAAATCCGCGTCCACCAGGGCGAGGGCCTCCCGCCCGGTCCGCTCATCCCCAGGGCGGAGCTGGGCGCGGATAACGGTACAGATATCCGTCGTCTCTGGCCATACCAGTCCCCGCACTCCCAGGAATAAAAGGTATCCCCCACCGAAAAAGAGAAACAAAATCACGACAATCCAGAGGAAATCCCTGATATTCCAGAGGATTCCTGTCACAGCCGCAAAGCAGCCAGCCAGCGCACCGGCGGTCAGCGCGGCAGCTCCGGCCAGCAGCATCTGAACGCTCTGCCTCCGGGCCGCAGAGGCGCAAAGCCGTTCCCTACTGCCATTCATAGCCTTCCCCTCATTTGTGGTAGCTGGACCCCTCGTTAATCTTAAAAGCCCGGTAAACCTGCTCCAGCAGCATCACCCGCGCCAAATGGTGAGGAAAGGTCATGGGGGACATGGAAAGCCGGTCATTTGCCTCCCCCTTCAGCGCCTTGTCCAGCCCATAGCTGCCGCCGATGAGGAAAACCAGCCGTTTGGAGCTGCCGTCCCCCCAGATACCGCTGCGGAGCTTCGCCGCCAGATCCTCGCTGGAGCGCATCCGTCCCTCCACACACAGCGCGATCACATAGGCGCTGGGCGGCAGTTTGGCCCGGATAGCTGCCGCCTCCTTTTCCAGCGCGGCGTCGATTTGAGCCGGAGAGGGCTTCGGCGGCAGTTTTTCCTCCGGCAGCTCCACCACGGTGAGCCTGCAATAGGCCCCCAGCCGCTTGACGTACTCGGCGCAGGCGTCCCGATAGAAGGACTCCTTCAGCTTGCCCACGCAGAGGATATGAACACTCATTGCCATCCCATCAAACCTCGTGCCGCCGTCCGGTTTCGCTTTGGGGGGCCACCTCCAGAGTGACCTCCCGCCCCACGGCCACGCCCCGGCGCTCCAGGAGCCCGCAGGCCGTGTCATAGGCCCGCCGGGGGGTGTTATTCTCCTTGGACAGGTGGGCCAGCAAAATCGTGCGTGCGCCCCCCTGGGCGGCGGTACAGGCCAGCTCCGCCCCGGCTTCGTTGGACAGGTGGCCCTTTTCGCCCAAAATCCGCTGTTTCAAGTGATACGGATAGGGCCCGGAGGTGAGCCACTCCACATCATGGTTGCTCTCCACCACCAGCAAGTGGGCCCCCCAGACGTTCTGAAGCACAGAATCCGTCACGACGCCCAAATCTGTAACCACCGCCGCCTTGCGCATCCCGTTGCAAAACGTATAGCCCACACTGTCAGCGGCGTCATGGGAGGTCTGGAAGCTGGCCGCCTCCAGGGAACCCACCGACAGCCGCTCCCCCGCGGCAAAGGGGTGAATCACGTCCTCCAAAAAGGCAATCCGGTGGCACAGCTGCAAAGCGGTACCCTTACTGGCGTAAACCGGCAGTCGAAACTGCTTTGTGAGGGTGGTCAGTCCGGAAATATGGTCGGAATGCTCATGGGTGATGAACACCCCGGACAGCTTCGAAGGCTCCACCCCCAGCTCCCGCAGGGCCTTGCAGATCCGGCGGCAGGAGATGCCCGCGTCCACCAGCACACGGGTGGTTCCATCGTCCACCAGCAGGCAGTTTCCGCTGGAGCCGCTGGCTAAAGTGGTCAGTGTCAGCAACGCAATCGCTCCTATGTACCAAATTCAGCGGGGCACAGGTATTTCCCAGGAAACCCCAGCACAAAAAGGCGGCGGAATCCGGCCGCCGCCTGTATTCTGACATATCGTTATCCAACCTGCGCCTGCTTCTCCTCGTCTGGGGTGACGACCACACGGACGTCCGCCCCCACGCCGGAGAGCTTGCGCACAATATCCTCGTAACCCCGCTCAATATGGTGGACACAGCCAATTTCTGTAACCCCATGAGCGGCCAGTCCGGCAATTACCATCGCCGCCCCGGCCCGCAGGTCGCAAGCCCGAATCCGGGCTCCGGTGAGCTGCTTGACCCCCTCAATGACGGCGATTTTTCCATCCACCTGGACCTGAGCCCCCATCCGCCGGAACTCGTCCACATAGCGGTAACGGTTGTCCCACACGCCCTCCGTCAGCACACTGGTGCCCGCCGCAATACACAGAATGGCGGCAATCTGCGGCTGCATATCGGTGGGGAAGCCGGGGTAGGGGAGGGTCTTGATGTTGGTGCGGGTCAGGGGGGCACAGCGGCGCACCAGCACCGCATCGTCCCGTTCCTCCACCTCCACGCCCATCTCCAGCAGCTTGGCGGTGATGCACTCCAAATGCTTGGGAATGACGTTGCGAATCAGCACCTCCCCCCCGGCGGCGGCTACAGCGGCCATATAAGTGCCCGCCTCAATCTGGTCGGGGATGATGGAATAGGTACCGCCGGTGAGCCGCGCCACCCCGCGGATTTTAATGACATCCGTGCCCGCGCCCATGATATCCGCGCCCATAGAGTTCAGAAAATTGGCCAAATCCACCACATGGGGCTCCTTGGCGGCATTTTCGATGATGGTCATGCCCTCAGCCAGCACGGCGGCCAGCATGATGTTCATGGTGGCCCCCACGGATACGATGTCCAGATATACCTGGGTGCCCTGCATCCGGCCGGATTTGGCCTTGGCGTGGATATATCCGCCGCCCACCTCCACGTCGGCGCCCATAGCCACAAAGCCCTTGATGTGCTGGTCAATGGGCCGTCCGCCGAAGTCGCACCCGCCGGGCGGAGGAACCTCCGCACAGCCGAAACGGCCCAGCAGGGCCCCAATGAGGTAATAGGAGGCTCGAATCTTCCGGGCCAACTCCTCGGGCACCTTGGCGTTGCGGACATGGGAGCAGTCCACGTCAACGGTGGTCCGGTTCACCGTCCGCACGTCGGCGCCCAGCTCCTGGAGGATATTTAAGATGGAAGTAACGTCGCTGATTTGGGGAATATTTTCAATACGGCACACACCGTCCACCAACAGGGCGGCAGGGATAATGGCGACTGCGGCGTTTTTCGCGCCGCTGATTTCAATCTCACCAAAAAGCGGTTTCCCGCCGTGAATAACATATTTTGTCAAAACAACAACCCTCTATTCCTTCCGGGACGGCCTCACACCAAGCCCTCCGCGGTATCCAAGGACCGGAAACAACCCGGTCCGGTAACATTCCATAAAGGCGGCGCACATGGCAGTGCGCTCCAATACAGCTACATTATAGCATAAGTCTGTGTAAAATCAAAGCAAAATTATTGTCCACGGAAACATTCCTTTTTATACCTTCTGCCCAGTGGAAATTTTTTGCAGGACTCCGCTCTTGTGCCATATGCCGCACATCTGTGTTTTTCAGAGCAAGTCTACCAAATGTCTACCAACCCAAGCCCGGAATCCCTTGCGCCGCAGGGGGTTCCGGGCTTTTGC
>CAJUDT010000082.1 GCA_910585415.1 uncultured Flavonifractor sp. | reverse complement strand
ATCACTGGAAAGTAACCCGCCGGAGGCAGGACCAGAAAACAAAAACCACCAGAGTACCGAGGAAGAGGCAAACCCCCCACCAAAGCCAGCACCATCCAACAAACTGCAACAAGTACCGTAGAAAACGCAAAAAGAAACCAATCCGCAAACCCTAAAAAAGGAAAGGGGCCCCCAGCATGTCTTTTTCGTCCCAAGCAAAAACCGAACTATGCCGAGCCCCAATCAGCCGCCGCTGCTGCGCCCGGGCAGAAGCCTACGGCATATTGCTTTACTGTAATCAATTCACCGGAAGCCAAGTCCGCATTGTGACAGAATCCTCTGATTTTGCCGCCCGCCTGCCGAATCTGTTCCAAAAAGCGTTCAAAATAACCTTCGACACCCTCCCGGAGGACGGCGCAGGCAAATACACCTTCTCTATCAGAGATGCGGACAAGCTCAGAACCCTGTGGAACGCCTTTGATTGCGCCCCGGAGGAAACCCTAGCCCACCACATTAATTTTGCAATGGTGGAGGAAGACCACTGCCGTACGGCGCTATTCCGCGGGGCTTTCCTGGCCGGAGGCTCCGTCACCGACCCCACGAAACGCTACCACCTGGAGATATCCACCCACCATCTCAGTGTCAGCCGGGAGCTGCGCACCCTCCTGCTGGAAGCGGGCTTCTCCCCCAAGGAGACGCAGCGCAAGGGGGTAAGCGTCACCTACTTCAAGCAGAGCGAGGCCATTGAGGACTTCCTCACCGCCCTGGGGGCCCCTCTGGCGGCCATGGAGCTCATGAACGCCAAGGCCGAAAAGGACCTGCGTGGAAGCGTCAACCGCCGGGTGAACTGCGATGCCGCCAACCTGGACAAGACAGTGGAGGCCGCTCAGGAACAGATGGAGGCCATCTACCGTCTGGAGGAGCGGGGCCTGCTGGAGGACCTGCCGGACAAGCTCAAGGAGGCCGTAGACCTGCGCATGGCCCACCCGGAGCTGACCCTCTCCCAGCTGTGTCAGCTCTGTGACCCACCGGTGAGCAAGTCCGCCTTCAACCACCGCCTGCGCAAGCTGCTGGCCTTGTCAAAATCGTGAAAGAAGGGGAGCGTTTATGGAAGAACACACTATATCCAGACTGTGGCGGGTCCTGTATTGGGGCCTGCGCGTGGGGCAGATTCCTCTGATTCTCCTGGGTCTGTTCCTGGAAAACCTCATTCTGGTTTTTGTGGCCTTTGGGAGCTGCATTGCCTCCATGTGGCTGAAGCGTTGGAAAAGCCAATGTCCCGCCTGCGGGGGTGCGCTGGAGGGAAATGTCATGGGCCTTGGGGTAAAGGACGCCGCCTGCCGGGCCTGTGGGGCGAGGATACAAATCAAATAGCATGGACCCTCCGGAGGACGGAAGGAAGGCGGGAGGCCCCATGAAACGGTATACTATCTCAAAGAAGTGGCACTATCTTCATTGGGGGCGAATCCTTTTTCTGTCCCAAATGCGGCGCGGAAATCGACCTGGAGCAACAAAAGAAAGGAGCGGCAGATATGCGGTTTTCACTTCCCAAAAAATGGCGGTACCTGGGCTGGGCGGGCGTTGTTATGGCACTCCTGGGATTGCCGCTTGGTTACATAGGCTTTGTGTTGAGCGGCGGGAACGAGGGCATACTTCTGGCAGGAGGAGCCCTGACGGTTGGGGGATTCCTGCCGGTGGTGATTTGTAATTGTAAACTGCGCTGCCCCTCCTGCGGCTGGGCGCCAAGCCTGCGGATTCTGGGGAAAGCGGATACCTTTTTCTGCCCCCAATGCGGCGCGAGAATCAACCTGGAGTGACAAAAGAAAGGAGCGGCAGACATGCAATTCTCATTGCCGAAAAAATGGCGGACTCTGTGTTGGGCGGCGCTCGCCCTGATGATGGCGGATATGATGATACTCAGCGTTGGCGTTCTCCTGGGCGGAGGTGCGCTGCTGTTCCTGGTGTGCGTCCTTCTGCTCGTTGCGGCGGCGGCGCTGGCAATCGTGAGCAGCCTCAACCTACGCTGTCCCGCCTGCGGCCGGGCGTTGGACCGGTTGGCCCTTCGTCTGGATGAGTGCTTTTTCTGCCCCAAGTGCGGGGCGAAAATCTACATGGAATAAATTTGAGAGGGGACCTGTCCCGTGAGCATCAACAAACTCTGGAAAAAGCAGCTCCTGGCCTGCATCGGCTTCTTTTTTGTCATGCTGGCCCTGGGGGTCCTACTCCACAGAGGGGTTCTTATCATACTTGGGGCCATTGTGATGTGCCTCAGCGCCGTGGTCACGGAACGGGGGACCCTCTGCCCCAACTGCCGGGAGAGCCTCTTCAAAGAGGTCATGAAGCCGGGAGCCCATGGGATTGAATGCCCGGAGTGCAAGACGGCGATTACCCTGGAATAGTCCGGCCAAATAGACAGAGAAAAAAAGGAAGTGAGCGAGATGTCCTTTGTCCACCTGCACGTCCACACAGAATTTTCCCTCCTGGATGGAGCCTGCCGCATCACGGAGCTGGTGAAGCGGGTAAAAGAGCTGGGCCAGACCGCTGTGGCCATCACCGACCATGGCGTCATGTATGGCGTGGTGGACTTTTACAAGGCCTGCAAGGCCGAGGGCATTAAGCCCATTATTGGCTGTGAGGTCTACGTAGCCCCGCGGGGCCGCACCGACCGCATCCACGAGCTGGATGCCGAGGCCCGTCATTTGATTCTCCTTTGCCGCAATGAGACAGGCTACCGGAACCTCTGCTTCTTGGACTCCGCCGCCTTTACCGAGGGCTTTTATATCAAGCCCCGCATCGACAAGGAGCTGCTGCGGGAGCACGCGGAAGGACTCATTGCCCTGTCCGCCTGCCGCTCCGGGGAGGTGCCCCGGCTGATTCTGGCGGGGGATTATGCCGGAGCCAAGGCCGCCGCCCTGGAAATGCGGGAGCTTTTCGGGGAGGACGGCTATTACCTGGAGCTCCAGGATCACAACCTGCCCCGGGACGAGGAGGTTACCCAAGGTCTGCTGCGCATCCACCAGGAGACGGGCATTCCCCTGGTGGTCACCAACGACGCCCACTACCTCCGCCGGGAGGACGCGGAGATGCAGGATACCCTGATGTGCATCCAGATGGGCAAGACCGTGGACGACCCCAACCGCCTGCGGATGGAAACCCAGGAGCTCTATGTCAAGTCCACCGAGGAAATGGCCGCTCTGTTCCCAGAGTACCCGGAGGCCATGGAGAACACCGAAAAAATCGCAGAGCTGTGCAGTATGGAGTTCCAGTTCGGCGTCCACCACCTGCCTGAGTTCAAGCTGCCCGAGGGCTGCACCGACGGGGACGCCTATTTTCAGACGCTCTGCGAGGAGGGGTTCCAGCGGCGCTACCCCAATCCGCCGGAGGAGTACCGGGAGCGGCTGGACTTTGAGATGGGGGTTATCCGGCAGATGGGGTTTGTGGATTACTTCCTCATTGTCTCCGACTTCATTGGGTACGCCAAGGGGAGGGGCATCCCTGTGGGACCGGGCCGGGGCTCGGCGGCGGGGTCCATGGTGGCCTACTGCATGAATATCACCGACGTGGACCCCATGAAGTACAGCCTCTACTTTGAGCGCTTCCTCAACCCCGAGCGGGTCACCATGCCTGATATCGACATCGACTTCTGCATCCGCCGGAGGCAGGAGGTGATAGAGTACGTCCAAAACAAGTACGGCGCGGACCACGTGGCCCAGATTGTCACCTTTGGTACAATGGCCGCCCGAGGGGCCATCCGGGACGTGGGCCGGGCCCTGAATGTCCCGTATGCCGATGTGGACGCGGTGGCCAAGCAGGTCCCCGGCGGTCCCGGCAACCTGCACATTACCCTGGACGACGCACTGAAGCTCTCCAAGCAGCTCCGGGAGTCCTACGAGGGGGACCCCCGCATCAAGCGCCTGATTGACACCGCCAAGGCCATTGAGGGGATGCCCCGCCACGCCTCCACCCACGCGGCGGGGGTGGTCATTACCCGCCGTCCGGTGGTGGACTATGTGCCCCTGGCCAAGAACGACGAGTCGGTGGTCTGTCAGTACGTCATGACCACCCTGGAGGAGCTGGGCCTGCTGAAAATGGACTTTTTGGGCCTGCGCAACCTGACCATTTTGGACGATACCGTGCGCATGGTGGCCCAGTCCCGTCCCGGCTTTACCCTGGCGGATATCCCCGACGACGACCAGGAGGTGTTCCAGATGCTCTCCGAGGGCAAGACCTCCGGGGTGTTCCAGATGGAATCGTCGGGCATGACCGGCGTGGGCGTGGGCCTGCGGCCCAGGAGCATTGAGGATATCTGCGCCATCATCGCCCTCTACCGCCCCGGTCCCATGGACTCCATTCCCAAATTCCTGGAGTGCGCCAAACATCCCGATAAGGTCACCTACCGCCATCCCATGCTGGAGCCTATTCTGTCGGTGACCTATGGGTGTATTGTATATCAGGAGCAGGTAATTGAAATTTTCCGCCGTCTGGGGGGCTTCTCTCTGGGGCAGGCGGACATGGTTCGCCGGGCCATCTCGAAAAAGAAGAAGGCCCAGATTAAAAAGGAGCGCCACGCCTTCATTTACGGAGACGAGGAGCGGAATATCTCCGGCTGTGTCTCCAAGGGCATCCCAGCCCAGACCGGCGAGGATATTTACGACGAAATTGAGGCCTTTGGTCAATACGCCTTCAACAAAGCCCACTCCCTGGCCTATGCCATTGTAGCCTACCAGACCGCGTGGTTTAAGTGCCACTACACCAAGGAATATATGGCCGCTCTGCTGACCTCCGTGCTGGATTACAGCGAGAAGGTGGCCGAGTATATCGCCGAGTGCAAGGAGTGCGGCATTCCCCTGCTTCCCCCGGATGTGAACCAGTCGGGGGCGGACTTTACGGTGTCCGGGGATTCCATCCGCTTCGGTCTGGCGGCGGTGAAGGGCGTGGGCCGGGGATTTGTCAAGGAGGTGTTTGCCCAGCGCCAGAAGAACGGGCCCTTTACCTCCTTCCCCGACTTCTGCCGGCGGATGTCCCATGCGGATTTGAACAAGCGGGTATTGGAAAATCTCATTCGCTGCGGGGCCTTTGACAGCATGGGGGTGTTTCGCTCCCAGCTGCTGGACGCCTACGAGCAGGTAGTGGACTCCATTGCCCGGGCCCAGCGGCAGAACCTGGAGGGGCAGTTTGACCTCTTCGGCGGCGGCGGGGAGACGGCGCGCTCAGAGGAAATGCACCTGAAAAATATCCCGGAGTTCTCCCGCCGGGAGCTGATGAACATGGAGAAGGAGACGACCGGCCTCTACATGACCGGCCATCCCATGGACGAGTACCGGGCCCTGGCCAAGCAATACCACGCGTCCTCCATCGGGGCCATTTTGACGGACTTTGCCCAGGAGGGCGGGGCGGAGAAGTTCCGGGACGGGCAAAAGGTGGTGCTGGCGGGGGTGGTGACGTCCTCCAAGACCAAGACCACCCGCAACAACACCCTCATGGCCTATGTGACCTTGGAGGACGATACCGGGTCCATGGAACTGCTGGTCTTTTCCCGCGTGCTGGGGGAGAGCGGGGCATATCTCAAGGAGAATATGCCCATACTGACCGAGGGGCGGATTTCCGTCCGGGACGAGAAAGCCCCCCAGCTCATGTGCGACTGGGTGCGCCCCCTGGAGCAGGTGGGGGAGGGTATCCCCGGATTCACCCCAGGGGCGGCGGCGCAGGAGCGGAAAAAGCTCTACATCCGCCTCCCCGCCGGAGAGGACCCCCGGTGGCGGAA
This sequence comes from uncultured Flavonifractor sp., assembly GCA_910585415.1. Classification (GTDB taxonomy): domain Bacteria; phylum Bacillota; class Clostridia; order Oscillospirales; family Oscillospiraceae; genus CANAAV01. Next base: position 4,323 of record CAJUDT010000082.1, on the reverse strand, counting down.
AATCCAGCTGATTTTGGAGATGTTCCCCGGCGACGGACTCTTTAAGGCCAAGTTTGAGGCGGAAAACTGCTGGGCTCCGGCCCGGCCGGTACTGGTCCATCCGGCCCTCCTGCGGGAGCTGGAGGAATTGCTGGGGAAAGAAAATGTGGTGGTGAAATGAGAGGGCGCGATGAAGTCAAGCGTCAGCTGAAAACTCTGAATGTAAAAAAGCTCGTTTCCCTGCTGTTCCATCGGACGGTGCTTGTGGGCCTGCTCATTCTGTTTCAGGCGGGCGTGCTGCTGGTGGCGACGGTGTCCTTCTCCGCCTATTTCATTTACTTCTATTGGTTCTGCGTGGCCCTGTCTCTGATTGCGGTGCTCACCGTCATCAACGACCAGAGCGACCCGGGGTATAAAATTGCCTGGCTGGTGCCCATTCTGCTCTTCCCGGTGTTTGGATGGCTGGTGTACCTGCTCTGCGGAGGCGGACGGCTCTCGCGGGCTATGCGGGAGCGGATGCAGGGCATGGACCGCGCCATGGTGGAGGTACTGGAGCGAGACTGTAAAGCGGAACAGCTTGCCCCCTTCGGCCGGGACGCGGTGAATCAGGCCCGTTATCTGGAGCGGTACGCCCACTGCCCCGCCTACTCCAACACTTGGACCCGGTACTTCCCCTTGGGGGACGATGTGTTCCCCGTCCTGCTGGATGAGCTGCGCCGGGCGGAGCGGTATATTTTTATCGAGTATTTCATCATTGAACCAGGTGTGTTCTGGGACTCCATCGTGGAAATTCTGAAGGAGAAGAAAGCCGCCGGGGTGGACGTACGGGTGATTTATGACGACGTGGGCTCCCTGTTCACCCTGCCCATGGCCTACGCCCGGAAATTTGAGGCGGAAACCGGGATTCCCTGCTGTGACTTCAACCGGTTCCGGCCGGTGCTGTCCATCCGCATGAACAACCGGGACCACCGAAAGATCTGCGTCATTGACGGACATACGGCCTTTACCGGGGGCATCAACCTGGCGGACGAGTACATCAATGCCGTGGTGAAGTTCGGCCACTGGAAGGATACGGCCATCCTCCTGAAGGGGGAGGCCCCCTGGAGCATGGCGGTGATGTTCCTGACCATGTGGGAGTATATCCGGGGGACCAGGGAGGACTATAACCAGTTCCGTCCGGCCTCCATGCCGCCGGAGGCCGCCTGGGGGAGTAATTTCTTCGTCCAGCCCTATACGGACAACCCTCTGGACAACGAGCCGGTGGGGGCCACGGTCTACCTGAACCTCATTCACAAGGCCGAGCGGTATATCTATATCATGACCCCCTATCTCATTGTCAGCAGCAGTATAAACGTGGCTCTGTGTACAGCGGCCAAGGCGGGGGTGGATGTGCGCATCATCACCCCCCACATACCGGATAAGCAGGTGGTCTTTGAAATGACGCGGGCCCACTACGAACCCCTGTTGGAGGCGGGTGTGAAAATTTACGAGTACACCCCCGGCTTTGTTCACGCCAAATGCTTTGCGGTGGACGACGTGTACGGCACGGTGGGGACGGTGAACATGGATTACCGGAGTATGTTTCTGCACTTTGAAAATGGCGTCTGGCTGTGCCACGACCCCACGGTGCTGGACATCAAGGCGGACTTTTTGGACACCCAGGCCAAGAGCCAGGAGATTACCCTGGAGCGGTGCCGCCGCCACCCCTGGCCCCGGCAGCTTCTGCGGAGCATCCTGCGGGTGTTCGCGCCGCTGATGTAAACGCGCGAAAATGCCTGTACCTTCATGAGAGAGGTACAGGCATTTTATTCGGCAGTATGCCGTTTTCACAGCAGGAAATCATTTCTGAAACCGCCGGAGTATAGCATCCTCCCACCGGTCCCCGTATTTGAGGACCACCAGAAAGACCACCACTCCCGCCAAGCCCAGCAAAATCATGGCCCACATGGGAATTTCGATAACCGAGCCCCCCAGGGCGCAGGCCGCCAGCAGGCCCCAAGGCCGGGTGAGCACCGCAATGACCACAAACCGGCGCAAAGGGATATCCGTCAGTCCGGCCAGAATACACAGTATGTCATCCGGGAAGAAGGGGAAGAGAAAGGCCAGGGCCAGGAACACATCTCGTTTCCGCCGGATAATGTCCAGATATTTTTCCGAAAGTTTCCGGCTGACCAGCTTATCGGCAAAGGACTGCCCCAAGGTCCGGGCCAGACAGAACACCAGGACCGAGCCGCTGACCACGGCGGCCGCCGTCAGCAGGAAGGCCGGCCACATGCCAAAGACCAGAGCTCCGGCCAGAGCGGTGACATTGCTGGGAATTGGGGCGATGACCACAGAGAGGAACTGCACCAGGAAGTAGACCAGCTGGGAGAAGGGGGAGAAGCGCTCGATGTACGCCTGGAACTGCTCCAGGGAGCCTATGCTCGCAAAGAAGCCCGTCCGCAACAGCAGCAGGCCTCCACCCGCCCCCAGCGCCAGGATGGCCCCCAGCGCCAAAGCCCATTGATACCGCTTCATATCCATCACCCTCCGTGTGTTCGGCAATGGTGTAAGGGTATCACATTTCTGCGAAAACCGCCATAGAAAACAGATTAAGATTTTCTTAGATTTGAGCGGATAAAAAAAGAGCGGCCGCCAATCCAACAGGCGCCGCACCGTTTCCCATCCCGCCGCTTACCGCTGGCTGGGGGTGACTTGCTGATCACTGCCAAAAATCAGCTCGTCCACGTCAGCACCGTAAACTCGCTTCTGCTTTACCATCGTTATCGCCTCCTTTTTTGTGATGTCTTATTATAACACCAATTTCAGAAAAAAAACAACTGTTTTTTGATAGGAATTATATGGGAATTATTCACAGAAATTCCACCGGACAGGACTTGTGGATTTTCTGTACACCAAATAGCCGCAAACGGGGCGCAGGGGAAGCTGCCACCGCCCAGAGCGAAAGCCGCCCCAGACGATACAGAAGGTACAGTCTGGAGCGGCTTGGAATTTTATGGATTGGCGGGAGCTCACTGCTGTTCCAGCTGGGCGCTCATAGCCTGGTCAAAATGCTTGTTGATCTGCTTGGTGAACTCCAGGGCGGCGTTATAGCCCATCTTCTTGTGACGGTTATTCATCGCCGCCACCTCCACAATGACCGCCAGATTCCGTCCGGGCTTCACCGGGACGGTCAGCGAGGGTACCTGCACGTCCAAAATGGTGGTGTACAGCTCCTCCAGCCCAAGGCGGTCATAGAGTGCTCCATCCTTCCACTGCTCCAGGTTGATGACCATGTCAATCACGGCCTCGTCCTTGACGGCGCTCATGCCGAACAGGCGGCGCACGTCGATGACCCCGATGCCCCGCAGCTCAATGTAATGGCGGATGAGCTCCGGCGCGGTGCCCATAAGGTTCATGGCGGCGGTGCGCTTGATTTCCACGGCGTCGTCGGCAATGAGCCGGTGGCCACGCTTGACCAGCTCAATGGCCGTCTCGCTCTTGCCCACACCGGACTCGCCCAGCAGCAGCACCCCCTCGCCGTACACGTCCACCAGTACCCCATGGCGGGTAATCTGGGGGGACAGGTAGGACTTGAGGGAGGCAATCAGTGTGCTCATGAGGGCGGAGGTGGTCTCCTGACTGCGCAGAACGGTGCGGTCATATCTCTCGGCCATCTCCATGCACTCGGGAAAGGGGTCGATGCCCCGGGTGATAATCAGGGCGGTGATATCCTGGGACAGAAGCCGTTCAAAGCTCTCCCGCCGGGCCTCGGGGGTGAGTCCGGTGAGGTAGGTGGTCTCCACCTTGCCGATGACCTGGAGGCGGCTGGGGTCGAAGTAGTCAAAAAAGCCCGTCAGCTGGAGGCCAGGGCGGTTGACGTCCTCCGTCTCAATGGCGCGGTTCTCATAGCCCGTGCCCCCCCGCAGGACCTCCAGGCCAAATTCCTTGATGATTTTTCCCAATTTTACACTGTAGATGCTGGACATATGGCGTTCCTCCTCGTCGGTCTGGGCTTGATGTTCTGGACACCAGTATAGCATTTTTATCGGGAAGATTGCAACAGGATGTGAAAAAAAGACGGAGCATGGAAAAACAGGGCCCGTTTCGCTTGCAATCCGCCGGTACTTCTATTATAATATCAACGATTGCCAAAGAAACAGCAAGGAAGTGCCGACATGAAATACGATTTTGCATCAATTGAACCCAAGTGGCAAAAAATCTGGGAGGAGAAGCAGACCTTCGCCGTGGAGACGGGCAGCGCAAAGCCCAAATTTTACGGTCTGGTAGAGTTCCCCTATCCCTCCGGCCAGGGGCTCCACGTGGGCCACGCCCGGCCCTACACCGCCATGGACGTGGTGGCCC
>CAJUDT010000081.1 GCA_910585415.1 uncultured Flavonifractor sp. | reverse complement strand
TCCGAAATTTTGTGATTCCGACGGGAAAGAAAACCCTGACGGTTTTCTTTCACACTATCTTTCCCTCCGAATCCTTTGGCCTAAGCGGTTTTTCGACCGTCTGGGCCCCGCCCTGGCCGAAGCCGGGACGGGGCTCTCCCTGGACCGCCGGAGGGCCGGACGGCCCTGTGTACCTGTCAGCAGCAGCCGTTGTTGCAGCAGCCATTGTTGCAGCAGCCGCAGCCGCAGTTGTTGTTGCAGCAGCAACAGCAGCAGTCATTGCCGCCCCAGCCGCCGCCGCAGCAGCACACCAGCACGATGATGATCAGGATAATCCACAGGCAGCCGCTGCCACCCCAGCCAGAACCGTTACAACCCATAATTAAGTACCTCCTGATTTCGATGGTAACTGGACCGTGCCCCGGCGGAGGTCCGCCGGCCGGCCGTCCGGTCCGGTCTCACTTCATACTATGCGCATGGCGGGCAGGGGTGCGGAAATTCTTTGTTTTTCCGGCCAAAGCCGGGTCTCTTTGTCCAAGGTCCGCAGGAAATATGAAACTTGCCCCTTGAAATATCAGGGCTTTACCGTTATAATAAGTGGCGCTACTGGGTTTTTTCGGAGGGGCACAGCCCTCCGCCCGGGAAAGACACGGCCCTTTGCCGCCTGCCTGCACCGAGAGAACACGTACCAAGGGGCATTCCCTTTGGTATGTTTTTGTGTATCCAAAAAACCAGCTCCTCGTTCTGGAAGGAGGGACGCCTGTGTCCCGCCAGCTCACCCTATGGCTCCGGGATAAGCTCATCCGCAGCCGGAGCCTCAACGCCACCCGCATTGTGGCGGCCTCCTTTGCCGTCATCATTCTCACCGGCGCCCTGCTGCTGACTCTCCCTGCCGCCTCCCGCAGTGGGGAGAGCGCCGGATTTTTCACCGCTCTGTTTACCGCTACCTCGTCCTCCTGTGTCACCGGACTGATTCTGGTGGACACCTGGACCCAGTGGTCCTTGTTTGGGCAGGTGGTCATTCTGGTTATGATTCAGCTGGGCGGGCTGGGCTTCATGACCATTCTCACCCTCTTCTCCCTGGCCACCCGGCGGCGCATCGGACTGTCCGAGCGCCTGATTATCGTCTCCACCCTCAACCTCAACAATATGGACGGGGTGGTGCGGGTGGTGCGTCACGCCCTGATTGGCACCTTCCTGCTGGAGGGGGCTGGCGCGGTCCTTCTGGCCCTGCGCTTCATCCCCCAGGCGGGGCTGGCCCGGGGGCTCTGGTACGGGCTGTTCCACGCGGTCTCCGGGTTCTGCAACGCGGGCTTCGATTTGCTGGGCTGGAGGGGAGGGGCCTTCTCCAGTCTGGCCTGCTGCAAGGACGACCCGGTGGTGCTGCTCACCCTCTCGGCCCTTATCATCTTAGGAGGCCTGGGCTTCTTCGTGTGGGAGGATTTGCTGGAGTGCCGCTGCTGGAAGCGGCTGTCGCCCTACACGAAAATCGTGCTGATGCTCACCGCCGGTCTGCTGCTGGCGGGCACGGTATTCTTCTTTCTGGAGGAATCCCACAACTCCGCCACCTTTGGGGACATGCCCCTCTGGCAGAAGGGGCTGAACGCCTTCTTTCAGTCGGTGACCCTGCGTACCGCCGGGTTTGACGCCATCGGTCAGGGGAACCTCACCGACAGCAGCAAGGCGTTGTGCTGTATCTTCATGCTCATCGGCGGCTCCTCCGGCTCCACCGCCGGGGGGGTCAAGACCGCCACGGTGGCGGTGCTGCTGCTGGCCCTCCGCGCCAGCCTCACCGGCCGGGAGCAGGTGGCTTTTCGGGGCCGTGCCGTCCCCTTCCAGCGGGTCCTGGACGCCATGACCCTGGCTCTGGTGGTGCTCTTCCTCTTTTTTGGGGCCTCCATGACCATCTCCACTTTAGAGGGTCTGCCCTATCTGGACTGCGCATACGAGGTGGCCTCCGCCATGGGGACCGCGGGGCTCACCTGCGGCCTGACGCCGGGGCTGTCCCGGATTTCTCAGGGGCTCATCATCGCCCTGATGTATCTGGGCCGGGTGGGCATACTCTCCTTCTCCATCGCCTTTATCACCCGCAATCACACCCCCGCCAAGCTCCGTTACCCGGAAATGCGGGTCATGATCGGGTAAGCCTGCTTACCGTTACAGGAGGCTGTCAATTATGAAAACATTTGTCGTTATCGGCCTGGGGCGCTTCGGCACCGCCATCGCCGCCGAGCTGTCCGACCTGGGCCATGAGGTTCTGGCGGTGGACCAGTCCGATGAGCTGGTCCAGGGGGTGTCCGGCCGGGTCACCCACGCCGTTGCCGGGGACGCGCGGGACCCGGCGGTCCTCCGGGCCCTGGGTGTGCGCAACTATGACTGCGCCATCGTGGCCGTGGGGGAGGACGTGGGCAATTCCGCCCTGATTACCCTCAACCTCAAGGAGCTGGGGGTGCCCCAGGTGATTTGCAAATCCAAAAGCCACGTACACCGGCGGGTCCTGGAAAAAATCGGGGCCGACCGGGTGGTGTTTCCCGAGCACGAAATGGGGGTCAAGCTGGCCCAGGGGCTGTCCAGCTCCAACGTGCTCAACTTCATCGAGCTCAGTGAGGATTTCGGCATTGTAGAGACTGCCATCCCCCGGGCCTGGCACTTCAAGACCATCAAGGAGCTGGACGTGCGGGCCAAGTTTAAGGTGAACATCATTGCCATGCGCAAGGGGAAGGACGGTGCCCTCAACGTGGCCCCCGGTCCCGACTACACCATGGAGCCCGGCGACGCGGCGGTGGCCCTGGGCCGTACCGAGGACGTGAACCGGCTTCAGGATTTGGAGTAAGCCATGGAATCCATTACCAGCCGTCAGAATCCCCTGTGTACCCATTTCCGAAAGCTGGCCTCCTCCCGGGCTTACCGGGAGGAATGCGGGGAGTTTTTGTGCGACAGCCCCAAGCTCCTGGATGAGGCGGCCCTGTGGGCGGCCCACATCCACACCGTCCTCTTCACCGGCCCGGACAAGCTGCCTGAGTTTGACACCACTGGCATCCGCATGGTCCAGGTCAGCGAGAGCGTCATGAAAGCGGTGAGCCCCATGGAGACCCCCCAGGGGGTGGTGTTCTCCTGCGGCATGTACAACGATACGCCCATGGGTCCGCCGCCGAAGGGGCGCTACCTGGTCCTGGACGGCGTGCAGGACCCCGGCAATGTGGGGACTATCCTGCGCACGGCCAACGCCTTCGGGGCTACGGTCATCCTGCTCCCCGGCTGTGCCGATTTGTACAACCCCAAAACCCTGCGCTCCGCCATGGGGGCCCATTTTCGGGATGTCCAGTGGCGCTGTACCCTGGATGAGACGGCCTCCCTTCTTCAGCAGGCCAACATACCCCTATACGCCACCGCCCTGCGGGCGGATACCGAGGACCTGCGGAGCGCGGATTTGTCCAACGCCGCCGTGGTCATCGGCAGCGAGGGCCGGGGCGTCTCCCCCCCGGTGCTGGAGCGCTGTGAAAAGACCTTAAAAATCCCCATGTCCCCCCATTGTGAATCCCTCAATGCCGCTGTGGCGGCGGCGGTGGTCCTCTGGGAGGGATACCGGGGCTAGAACAGGAGGGCGCACCCATGTCTGCAACGCTCAATCAGCTGCTGTGGCTCACCACCCGGTCTTACCTGGGGGAGGGCGCGGCGCAGGCCTTGGTGGAGCACTTTGGCTCTGCCGAGGCGGTCTATTATGCCGACCCTTCCGAATATGATATGCTGCGGATTCCCAACGGCCTCAAGGAGTCCCTGCGGGACAAGTCTATGGACCGCGCCGAGCAGGTCCTGGAGCGCTGCGACCGGCTGGGCCTCTGGATCATGACCTATCAGGACGCCATTTATCCCGAGCGCCTGCACCAGCTCCGGGATTATCCCCTCGTCCTCTACGGCAAGGGGAAGCGCTTCCGTTTTGACGAGGAATTGGCCGTGGGCATGGTGGGTACCCGGAGATGTACCTCGTATGGAGAGGTCACCGCCGGGCGGCTGGGCCTGGAGCTGGCGCGGGCGGGGGCTTTGCTGGTGTCCGGCATCGCCCAGGGAATTGACACCTGCGCCCTGCGCGGGGCCCTTCGGGGCGGCGGGCCGGTGGTGTCCGTGCTGGGCGGCGGCATTGATGTCGTCTATCCCGTGGAGAATAAGTGGCTCTATGAGGACGTAGCCGCCGCCGGGGCGCTGATTTCCGAATACCCGCCGGGGACCGAAACCCACGGCTCCCACTTCCCCGTCCGCAACCGGATTATCAGCGGACTGACCCTGGGCGTGGTGGTGGTCGAGGCCCCCGCCCACAGCGGCGCTCTCATTACCGCCCGCAAGGCTCTGGACCAGGGCCGGGATGTGTTTGCCGTCCCCGGTCCGGTGGACGCGCCCATGAGCGCCGGGACCAACGGCCTGATTCAACGGAGTCAGGCCAAGCTCATTCACAACGCGGAGGATATTTTGATAGAATTTGCGCACAATTTCCCCCGAAAACTCCGCCCCGCCGTGCCCCTGCTCCCCCAGGAGGCCGACCAGCGCCTGGAACACGGCTCCAAGGAGCCAAAGGAGCCAAAGGAGCCGAAGGAACCGAAAGAGCCCCCCGCTTCGGAGGTGGAGGCGGATCCCCCCACCCGGCCCCGGAGCGAGTGGGAAGCCCTGGGGGATGAGCAGCGGGAGATTTTCCATCTTCTGACCCGCCGCCCCCTGGTTCCCGACGAGCTGGTGGGAGAGACGGAGATACCCGCCCGCCGGGTGAACACCGCGCTGACCCTGCTGCAAGCCAGCGGGTATATTGAGGAACTGCCGGGCAAGCGCTTCCGCGCTCTGGTCCGGTTTGATAATGCGCCCGAATGACCTGCCCTTTCGCTGCCGGGCAAATCTCCCCGGACAGGAGCAATTATTAGGCGCTGGGAACCTTTTTTTCTTTTTCGTGCAGAAAAAGAAATGAGCAAGATTAGACCCTGCCTGGACAGCCACCGGCCGCCGGACAGGGCTGGATAAAGGAGCAATCACTGTGGCGAAATCAAATCTGGTGATCGTGGAGTCACCGGCCAAGGCAAAAACCATCGGAAAATATCTGGGCCCGGGCTATGAGGTAAAGGCGTCCATGGGCCATGTGCGGGACCTGCCCAAGAGCAAGCTGGGCGTGGATGTGGCAGGCAATTTTCAGCCGGACTATCAGCCCATCAAGGGCAAGGAAGAGGTCATCGACGAGCTGAAAAAGGCCGCAAAAAAGAGTGAAAGCGTCTTTCTGGCCACCGACCCGGACCGGGAGGGGGAGGCCATCTCCTGGCACCTGAAGGAGCTTTTGGACATACCCGACGACAAGACCTACCGGGTCACCTTCAACGAGATTACCAAAAAGGTGGTGGGGGAATCCATCGCCCATCCCCGCGCCATCGACATGGACCTGGTCAACGCCCAGCAGGCCCGGCGGGTGCTGGACCGCATCGTGGGCTACCAAATCTCCCCCCTCCTGTGGAAAACCATCCGCCGGGGGCTGTCCGCCGGGCGGGTGCAGTCGGTAGCCGCCCGTCTGGTCTGTGAGCGGGAGGAGGATATCCGCGCCTTCGTCCCCCAGGAATATTGGTCCCTGGACGTGGACCTGGAGCGCGTTGCCCCCAATCTGGGGCGCTTTAAGGCGGCGTTCCACGGGCGGGAGAAAAAAATGGAGCTCCACAGCGCCGAAGAGGTGGAGACGGTCTATCAGGCAATCAAGGGTTCCCCCTTTACCGTCAAGGGGGTCAAGCGCCAGGATAAGCAGCGCAACCCCGCGCCCCCCTTCATCACCTCCACCCTCCAGCAGGAGGCCAGCCGAAAACTGGGCATGACCCCCCGCCGGACCATGTCCATCGCCCAGCAGCTCTATGAGGGCGTGGATATCGCCGGGGAGGGCACCGTGGGTCTGATTACCTACATGCGTACCGACTCCCTGCGCCTGTCCGACGAGGCCACCGCCGCCGCCCGGAGTTTTATTCTGGCCCGGTACGGGAAGGACTACTATCCGGGCAAGCCCCGGGTGTACAAGACCAAATCCGGCGCGCAGGACGCCCATGAGGCTATCCGCCCCTCCGACGTGAATTTGGTCCCTGAGGCCATCAAAAAGGATTTGACCGCCGAACAGTTCAAGCTCTATAAGCTCATTTGGAGCCGGTTTTTGGCCTGTCAGATGTCCTCCGCCGTATATGACAGTGTCTCCATTCAGGTGGAGAGCGCCGGGTATACCTTCCACGCCAGCCACTCCGCGCTGAAATTTTCCGGCTATACCGCCGTGTACGTGGAGGGCAAGGACGAGGACGAGGAAGCCCCTCAGTCTCCCCTGCCCGACCTGAAGGAGGGGGAGGCCCTCAAGCTCCTGAAGGAGGACCGCCAGCAGCACTTTACCCAGCCCCCGCCCCGGTACTCCGAGGCCACCCTCATCAAGGCCCTGGAGGAAAAGGGCATCGGACGGCCCTCCACCTACGCCCCCACCATCTCCACCATTCTGGACCGGGAATACGTGGTCAAGGAGGGCAAAAACCTCCGCCCCACCCCCCTGGGCGAGGTGGTCAACGGCCTGATGAAGGAGCGGTTCACCGATATTGTGGATACCACCTTCACCGCCCACATGGAGGAACAGCTGGACCAGGTGGAGACGGGTAAGGTGGACTGGAAGAGCCTTTTGGGGAGCTTTTACGGCGGCTTTACCGACGAGCTCAAAAAGGCCGAAGCCGAGTTGGACGGCCAGCGCATCAAGGTCCCCGACGAGGTGTCCGACGTGATTTGCCCCAAGTGCGGCAAGAATCTGGTGTTCAAATCGGGGCGGTTCGGGCGGTTCCTGGCCTGCCCCGGCTGGCCGGAGTGCGACCATACACAGCCCATCGTCATCGAAATGCCGGGAAAATGCCCCCAGTGCGGCGGGCGGATTCTCAAAAAGACTTCCAAGCGGGGTTATGCGTATTACGGCTGTGAAAACAATACCAATAAGGACGAAACCAAGCGCTGCGGCTTCATGACCTGGGACGTGCCGGTGAAGGATAACTGTCCGGAGTGCGGAGAGACTCTGTTCAAGAAGTCCGGCCGGGGGTTCAAAAAGCCGTTCTGCATCAATCCCCACTGCCCCAATTTCCTGCCGGAGGACCAGCGGGGGTATCGGAAAAAGACGGCCTCTGCCGAGACGCCGGAGAACGGCACGCCTCCAGAGGAAGCCAAGCCCGCCAAAAAGACCGCGGCCAAAAAGACCGCCGCATCCTCCAAGACCACAGGGGCAAAGAAAGCGTCCACAACGAAAAAGACCACCACCAAAAAGGCCGCCACGGCCAAGAAGTCCACGACGGCAAAAAAGACCACCACTGCGAAAAAGACCACGGCGGCGAAAAAGAGCACGTCCAAAAAAACCGCCCAAGCAGAGGAATAACCGCTCTACAGCATATGCAGCGCCAGCCCCAGCCGGAGGCCCCAGAGGAAGGCCGCTTCATTCTCCAGCTGTGCGCACTCGGTCAGGATGTCGTTGAGCTTGTCGTGAAAGTCCCGGCTCATCTGCTGGGATATCTGGGCCATATGCCGGCTGTAGATGGTTTTGCAGTTCTCATATTCCGGCGTGTGGAGCATCTCGGCTCCATAGCGTTCTTCCATCATGTGGAAAAGGTCGGTAAGTAGTTGGTTCATGTTGTTACCTTCTTTCAAATTCCGCTAAAAGCTGATTATAAGAATATCAGCTTTTAGCGCACATGTCAAGGGAAAATCCACCAATGCAAAAAGAAAACATTTTTGGAACACGCATTCGGTTGCTACGTGCGGCCCGCAAAGAAACACAACGCACATTAGCGGAGTTGTTAGGTGTATCAGTGACACAAATCAGTGACATGGAAAAAGGCCGCAGAACGACCGGGATTGATAATATTGTCCTTCTATGCCGTCACTATAATGTTTCTGCTGATTACCTGTTGGGGCTCACCGACGAGCCTAGAAAATTAGAAGAATCGTAGACGGCGTGTGGAGCATCTCGGCTCCATAGCGTTCTTCCCTCATGTGGAAAAGGTCGGTAAGTAGTTGGTTCATTGCATAGCACCCCCACTAAAAGTTTGGTATGAATATACCATACTTTTAGTGGGCTGTCAAGGAGAGTTTTATGTATACAAATAAGGAATTTGGTCTGAGGCTGAAAAAACTTCGTATGGAAGCCCACGAAACACAAAAACAATTAGCAGAATTGTTAGGGGTTACGCAAAACCAAATTGGCGAAATGGAGCACGGAAGAAAGGCTTCCACTTATGGTAAGTTGGCAATTATTTGCACGCACTACAATGTTACCGCAGACTATTTGCTGTGCCTCACCGACGAGCCTAGAAAATTAGAAGAAACGTAGACGGTGTATGAAGCGTTAGGGAGTTATTTATGTTTGAACGGACCGTATTTTCGAGCCGCCTAAAAGCGTTGATTAAAAGTAGAGGTAAAACTTACACTGAATTGGGCGCAATTTTGCATGTTACCAGCACTCAAATCAGTGATATGGCAAACGGAAAGACTGGAACCTCCATGGAACGGCTTTTCGTGCTCTGCCAATACTTTGATATCTCTGCTGACTATCTTTTGGGCCTTACTGATGAGCCCAGAAAATTAAAAAAGCGATAGAAAACGAGGTATTTATGGAACCTGTAACCGTCATAGGCGGGGGTCTGGCTGGGTGCGAGGCTGCGTGGCAGCTGGCCCAGCGGGGGATTCCCGTGGATTTGCGGGAGATGAAGCCCCAGAAAATGACGCCTGCCCACCATACCCCCTGGTTTGGGGAGCTGGTATGCTCCAATTCTCTGCGCTCCGACCAGCTGGAGAACGCGGTGGGGCTTTTGAAGGAAGAGCTGCGCCGTCTGGGTTCGCTGATTCTGGCCTGTGCCGACGCCCATCGGGTGGAGGCCGGAGGGGCCCTGGCTGTGGACCGCCACGGGTTTGCCCAGGCTATCACTGAGAAGATTCAGGGGCACCCCCTGATTACCGTCACCGAGGGGGAGGTCACCGCCCTCCCGGCGGAGGGACAGGTGGTTGTGGCTTCGGGGCCCTTGACCTCCGACGCTCTGGCGGAGGCCATTCAGGGGTATTTTCCCGAGAGCCGGTATCTTAACTTTTTTGACGCCGCCGCGCCGCTGATTACTTTTGAAAGTGTGGATATGGAGTCGGCGTTTTTTGCCTCTCGGTATGATAAGGGCACGCCGGATTACATCAATTGCCCTATGACGGAGGCGGAATATGACGCCTTTTGGACGGAGCTCTGTGCCGCCCAGGAGGCGGAGGTCCACGGCTTTGAGGACAAGCAGGTTTTTGAGGGCTGTATGCCCGTGGAGGTCATGGCCCGGCGGGGGAAGCAGACCTTATGCTATGGGCCGTTAAAGCCCCGTGGGCTCCGGGACCCCCGGACGGGGAAGGAGCCGTTTGCCGTGGTGCAGCTGCGCCGGGACAACGCGGAGGGGTCCATATATAATCTGGTGGGCTTTCAGACGCATTTGAAGTGGCCGGAACAGAAACGGGTATTTTCGATGATTCCGGCTCTGCGTCATGGGGAGTTTGTGCGCTTCGGCGTGATGCACCGGAACACCTATCTGGACTCGCCCCGGCTGTTGGACCGGTATTACCGGGTTAAGAAGGAGCCTCGGATTATGTTCGCCGGACAGATTACCGGGGTCGAGGGCTATGTGGAGTCTACTGCGTCGGGCTTTCTGGCGGCTGTGGAATTGGCGCATAGGTTACGCGCAGAACCTCCTGTCAATTTCCCGCAGGAAACCGCTCTGGGGGCGCTGGCCCTCTATGTCAGCAATGAAAGCGTTGCTGAGTTTCAGCCTATGAATGTTAATTTTGGCATTATTCCGCCCTTGGGGTATCGCGTTAAGGGGAAACGGAATAAAAATGCCGAGCTTTCTAAGAGGGCTTTGGAGCTTTTGGCAGGGCTGGAGGTTTAGGGGCGTTACCCTGTTGCTTCTTCCACGTTACTCCCTGCGAGCTTGTTTCCTGGTTCTGCCTCCGGCGGCCTACTTTCTGAATGATCAGAAAGTAGGCAAAGAATCAGTCAGAGAGGGGGGATTTCGATTTCTGGTTTAAGGAATGTTTTGATTGAATTTGG
>CAJUDT010000080.1 GCA_910585415.1 uncultured Flavonifractor sp. | reverse complement strand
TAGAAATTTTCCTCAGCTTGGCGGGAAAGTCCGTTAGGACTTTTTCGACAAGCTGCACAGCCCCCCGCAGGAATCACCTGCGGGGGGCTGTGTTTTGCGTATGCCTGCTTTGGCGGGGCTCAGGCGGCTTCCTTCAGGCTGGCGCTGGGGACGCAGGCCCGGTGGAGGAAGGTGACGATTTCCCCCCGGCTGCATACCTTATCGGGGCTGAAGGTGGTGTCGGAGGTGCCGGAGGTAACACCGTTCTGCACCGCCCAGGCCACGGCGCTGAGGCCGTCCATCCCCGCAGAGGCGGCCGTCACATCGGAGAAGGCGCTTCCGGTATAGTAGCCGTTGTCGAGTGCCTGCCAGAGAAAGGTTATGGCGCGGATGCGGGTACAGGGGGCGTTGGGGTCAAAGTCCGGGCCGATGATGCCGCTGCCATAGGCCCAGTGGACCGCGTTGGCGTACCACTCGTCCCCGCTGAGTGGAAGGGGGGACAGGGCGGCGGGGTCGGGACTGCCCACGGAACGCCACAGGAAGGTGAGAATATCCGCGTTTGCACACACGCGGTCCGGGCTGAAGGTGGTGCTGGAGGTGCCGGTGGTGATTGCTTCGCTCACCGCCCAGGATACGGCGTCGGAGCACCAGCTGGGCACGTCCTGGAACGGGTGGGCGGGGACTTCGGGGCTTGGCACATCGGGGGTCTGCGTACCGGACTCCGGATAGCGGGTGATGAGATTATCGGCGGCGAGGACCTGTTGAGCGGTCAGTGTACGCCCCCAATGGACAGAGCGGTTGTAATTTCCCTCCGCAATGACCACATGGTCGTCGTGGACCTCCAGTACAACGACACTGTGGGTGTCGTCGTTGATACGGAGGATATCGCCCACGCTCACGTCCGAGAAGGAGAACTCCGTCAGCATTCTGGCCGGAAGGTCCCCAAAGGCGGCGTCACTGAGCAGGAAGGCAAAGGCCACGCAGCCATATCCGCCCGAGTAGATGCCGGCGTTCCAGGCATAGTGGTTGTCGTTGGTCCAGGGCGTCCCCTCAGGATACTGCTCCTTCATTGCAAGGATGGCCTGATAGGCCTGCTGCTGGTCCGCTTCCGGTGCGGCGGCCTGGGCTGGTACGGCGGTTCCGAGGCACAGAACCAAGGTTAACAAAACGGACATAGCCCTTGTTTTCATTCATTTTTCCCTCCAAACGGTTTTCTGTCCCGCAGTCTGGCCGCAGGTCTACAGCTATCTTAGCAGAAACGCAGGTAAAATGGAAGAGGCTTTTCCAGGGAGCTGGCGCGGCGGTGTTTCCGCAGGGAGAAAGATAACCGGGGTGAGCCCCCCGCCGCCTGAAAGCCCTGCCTCCGGCGGGAAAACCCGGTCTGTTTGTTTCGCAAAGCAGAGGAATTTTCCGGTTGTAAAAGCTGTCGATTTGTACTATGATATAGAATATGATTGAGCTGGACGGGGCGGCTGTGCCCGGTCCGCTCCCACCACACAGTAGAAGAAGTTGGGTGAACATATGAGCCTTCGTATTGGCATTGATATCGGCAGCACCACGGTAAAGGTCGTCCTGCTGGACGAACAGAATAAGCTCCTATTCCGCTCCTATGAGCGGCACTATTCCAAGGCCCGCGAGCGGGCGGCGGAGACCCTGCGCTCTCTGTCCGCCACCCTGTCCGGGAAGCAGGTGCGCATGGTCATCACCGGCTCGGCGGGGCTGGGGGTGGCCAAGGCGGCGGGCATTGACTTTGTACAGGAGGTCTACGCCACCGCCGCCGCCGTCAATACATACATACCGGACACCGACGCGGTCATCGAGCTGGGGGGAGAGGACGCCAAGATTATCTTTTTCGGCGGAGCCCTGGAGGAACGGATGAACGGTTCCTGCGCCGGGGGCACCGGGGCCTTCATCGACCAGATGGCCACCCTCATGAACGTGACGGTCAACGAGCTGGATGTCCTCTCCCTCCGGCACGAGAAGATCTACCCCATCGCCTCCCGCTGCGGGGTGTTCGCCAAGAGCGACATTCAGCCCATCCTCAATCAGGGGGGCCGCAAGGAGGACGTAGCGGCCTCCATCTTTCAGGCGGTGGTGGATCAGACGGTAGCGGGACTCACCCAGGGACGGCCCTTGCAGGGGAAAATTGTCTTTCTGGGGGGCCCTCTGCACTTCCTCACCGGCCTGCGGGAGCGGTTTGTGGAAACCCTGAGGCTGGACAAGGAGCACGCCATATTCCCGGAGGACGGGGACTGCTTTGCGGGCATCGGCGCGGCCCTGTGTGCCTCCGACTACGGCGAGCAGCCCTTTGACGGGCTCCTGAAGCGCCTGGAGGAAAGCGTGGGGGACGTGGGACTGGTGGATACCATGCCCGCTCTCTTTGCGCGCCAGGAGGAATACGACGCCTTCACCGCCCGTCACAACGCCACCCGCCCGCCGGAGGTGGACGTACAGACCTACCAGGGCGACGCCTGGCTGGGCATTGACGCGGGCTCCACCACCACGAAAATGGCCCTCATCACCGCAGATGGGGGACTGCTGTACACCTATTACCACTCCAACCTGGGCAATCCGGTGGCCATTGTGCTGGAGCAGCTCAAGGAGATCTATAAGCTCTGCGGCACGCGCATCCATATCAAAGGCGCGGCGGTCACCGGGTACGGTGAGGACCTCATCAAAAACGCCTTTTCCTGCGACCTGGGACTGGTGGAGACGGTGGCTCACTACAACGCCGCCCGGCACTTCAACCCCGATGTGGACTTCATCATCGACATCGGCGGGCAGGATATGAAGTGCTTCAAAATCCGCAACGGCGCGGTGGACTCCATCCTCTTGAACGAGGCCTGTTCCTCCGGCTGCGGCTCCTTTATCGAAACCTTCGCCAAGGCCCTGGGGTATGACATAGCCACCTTTGCCCAGCTGGGCCTGCTGGCCCCCCATCCGGTGAATCTGGGCTCCCGGTGTACGGTGTTCATGAACTCCTCCGTAAAGCAGGCCCAGAAGGACGGGGCCAGTGTGGAGGATATCTCGGCGGGCCTGTCCATCTCCATTGTAAAGAATGCCGTCTATAAGGTCATCCGCGCCGCCAACGCAGACGATTTGGGCCGAAATATTGTGGTTCAGGGGGGCACCTTCCACAATGACGCGGTGCTCCGGGCGTTTGAGCAGGAGCTGGGCCGGAACGTGACCCGCCCCACCATCGCGGGTATTATGGGGGCCTTCGGCGCGGCCCTGGCGGCACGGGACCTGCATTTGCGAAAAAGCGCCCTGCTGGTCCCGGAGGCCCTGGAGGCCTTCTCCCACACGGCCAAGCCGGTGACGTGCAATCTGTGTACGAACCACTGTTCGCTGACAGTCAACACCTTCGACGGCGGGCGGAGATTCATCTCAGGCAACCGCTGCTCCCGGCCCCTGGGCAAGGAGAAGGTGGAGAACCCCGATTTGATGCGCTACAAGTACGACAAGCTCCGGGCCCTCCAGGGCAAGGGAGACGGCACCGGTGTCCGGGGGAAGATGGGCATCCCCTTCGGACTGAATATGTATGAAAATCTTCCCTTCTGGTTTGCCTTTTTCACAAAGCTGAACTTTTCGGTGGTCCTTTCGCCGGAGTCCTCCCGAAAGCTCTACCTAAAGGGACAGCAGACCATCCCTTCAGATACGGTGTGCTATCCCGCCAAGCTCCTGCACGGCCACGCGGAGGCGTTGGTGGAGGCGGGGGTGGACGCGATCTGGTATCCCTGCATGAGCTACAACAACGACGAGGGCATTGGGGACAACCACTACAACTGCCCGGTGGTGGCCTATTACCCCGAGCTGCTGGCGGCCAACATGCCGGTGCTCAAGCAGACGAAGTACCTGGACCCCTATGTGGGCCTGTGGCGGCGGAAGGATTTTGAAAAGCGGATTGCGCAGATGATGCTGGAACAGTTCGATATCCCCAAAAAGGAGACCGCCGCCGCCGTAAAAGCCGCCTATGCCGCCTACGACGCCTATGTGGAGGACGTGCGGGCCACTGGGCGGGCGTACATCGAATACGCGCGGGAACACCATATGCCTATACTTGTGGCCTGCGGACGGCCCTACCACATCGATCCGGAAATCAACCACGGCATCAACGATTTGATTACCTCCTTTGGCTTTGTGCTGGTCACGGAGGACGCCCTGAGCTACCTGGAGGGCTACGCCCCCCGAAAAGTCCTCAACCAATGGACCTTCCAAAGCCGCATGTACAACGCCGCCCGGTATGTGTGTACCCAGCCGGACATGCAGGTGGTCCAGCTGGTGAGCTTCGGCTGCGGCACCGACGCCATTACCACCGACGAGCTGCGGAGCATTCTGGAGGAAGGCGGCAAGCTGTACACCCAGCTAAAAATTGACGATATCAGCAACCTGGGGGCGGTCAAAATCCGCATCCGCTCCCTGATGGCCGCGATGGAGGCGAGAAACGACCGATGAACGCCAGTCTGGAGCCCTTCCTTCCCGTTTTGAAGGAGCTGGAAGCCCTTCCTCTGACCTTCCAGCCCGCCAGAGTGGAGCAGAACGGACAGGGGAGGGAACTTCTGGTCCTGACCTGCCGTGAGGCGCCTAAGGGGGAATTTGTCTACGTCCCCGGCAGACAGGGGGCAAAACTGGGCTGGGACACCGGCCGCTGTCCTCTGCCGCCCCGGATTTTGACGGCCTTTCGCCGCTATTACCAGGAGAGCCAGGCGTATCACCTGGAGCGGCTCAAGGAGGAACAGGAGGACTGCCGGCGTATGTTGGCAAAGCCGGACCTGACCGAGGAACAGCGCCGGGAGATTCAAGGCTGGCTGGACGAGGCGGAGCAGGACGCCCGCGCCCAGCTGGCGCAGACCTGGGCGGACTACCGAAAAGAGCTGCTGGAGGACCTGAACGCCAGAACCTCGCCTCTGCGCAGGGTAGACATACCGCCCATGCTGGCGGAGCGGCGGTCCTGGAACACCCCGGAGCGCATAAAGCCCCCCTTTGTCCTGCCCACCGAGGACGAGTGGGAATATCTCTGTTCTGGCGGAGTCCACAGCCTGTTTCCCTGGGGGAATACCCTGGATTTGAGGGCCGTCTGTAACGAGACCTTGGACAAGGACGCGCAGAACGCCTTTGGTCTGGTCATCGGAAATGCCTGCCGTGCTGAGTTGGTGGACGGCTCTTCCTGGCTGCTGAAGGGGGATGACGGCGGCTGCGCCCTCTGCGGCGGGGAGGGGGACCGGGCGGCGTTTGCCTACTCCCCCTATTTTCGGTACAGCCTTCCCCGCTTTCCCTGGAGCACCGACGAGGATATCGAGCGGGAGATGGACAAGCGCTGGAGGAGGCGGATTGTGCGCCTCAACGCCATATGACATAGACGGTGTCTGCACAAGATAAGTCAAACATGATAGGAGAGTTTTGCATGCTTCAAGCAGACTTATACGAAATTGTCCGGGAGCAGCTGGCCCTGGATTTGGGCTGTGGCCCGGCCCTGCTGGACACCCCGGAAAACGTGGTGGTGGAGTGGCAGGACAGGCCGGGACGGAGGGTCTACAGCAAGGACACCCCATTTCTGGAAATCGCCATCTGGCGGGGGAAGCTGGCGGCGGCGTGCCGGGCGGAGCTGCTGCCCTGGGCCCGGGAGTATCTTTTGGAGCGGCCCGCCCAGTGGCTCTTTCAGGCCCCTTACTGCCGGGCCATTGATGAGGCGTTGGCCCCCTTTGGGTATGAAATCGGCTCAGCCCGCAAGTTTTACCTGCCCGACCTGACCGTTCCGCCCGCTGTCCCCCTGGGCGAGGTGCGCTGGTACGAGGAGGACGAGCTGGAGCAGTTCCAGGGCGTGCCCTTCTGGGGGGATGCGCTGTGCTTCAATCCCCTGTTCCCCGACCGGATTGCGGCGGCGGCGGTGGATGAAACGGGCTCTCCCATCGCCATGGCCGGGGCCAGCCAGGACGGGCCCCGCCTGTGGCAGATCGGCATCAACGTCCTGCCGGAGCACCGGGGGAGGGGGCTGGCGGTGAATCTCACCGCCCTGCTGAAGGATGAGCTGCTCCGCCGGGACCTGGTCCCCTTCTACGGCACCGCCGAGAGCCATCTTGCCTCCCATAACGTGGCGCTGGGGGCGGGTTTCCGCCCCGGCTTCGCCTATCTGTACGCCAAACCGAAAGGAACCTGACGCTATGGCAGAATTAGTATATGACAAAACCGGCCGCCTCCTGTTTACCCGGGAAATGAAGGAGGAATATACCATCCTCTTTCCCACCATGCTGCCGGTCCACTTTGGACTGATGGCCCGTATCATTGAAAACCTGGGGTATAAGGTGGAGATGCTCACCACCAGCCACCGGGGCATTGTGGACGAGGGCCTCAAGTACGTCCACAACGACACCTGCTATCCCGCTTTGCTGGTCATTGGACAGCTCATTGACGCGGTGAAAAGCGGCAAATACGACCCCCATAAGGTAGCCCTGCTCATCACCCAGACCGGCGGCGGGTGCCGTGCGTCCAACTACATCCACCTTTTGCGCAAGGCCCTGGAAAAGGCGGGACTGAGCTATGTGCCGGTAATCTCCCTGAATCTGTCCGGCCTGGAGTCCAACCCCGGCTTCAAAATGGGGCTGGGCACCCTGCGCAAGGCGGTGTTCGCCATGATGTACGGGGACATTATCGTGCAGTGCGCCAACCAGGTGCGGCCCTACGAGGTCACCCCCGGC
Organism: uncultured Flavonifractor sp.; assembly: GCA_910585415.1. Lineage (GTDB taxonomy): Bacteria > Bacillota > Clostridia > Oscillospirales > Oscillospiraceae > CANAAV01. The sequence continues at coordinate 3,760 of CAJUDT010000080.1, read as the reverse complement.
CAGACCGACGAGACCATCCGGCAGCTGGAGGACCACCTTCTGGAGGAAATGGAGCACGGGCGGGGGTTGTCCTTTTCGAGCATGGTGGAAAACTTTGACCATATCACCGCCGCTCTCAAGGCCGTCCCTGTGGCCGGGGAACCCAAGGTCCGGGTGGGCGTCGTGGGGGAAATTTATATTAAATACTCCCCCCTGGGGAACAACAATCTGGAACAGTTCCTTCTCAGCGAGGGGGCCGAGCCGGTGGTGCCGGGGCTCACCGACTTCATCATCTTCAAAATCTACAACCGCGAGGTGGATGTGGGAATCTACGGCGGCAAGTGGGTGAAAAAGGAAGCCTGCCAGCTCCTGAAGGGGTATGTGGAGAAATGCCAGAAGGCCATGATTGCCGCCATGGAGCGGGCGGGTTTTCGGGCGCCCGGTACCTTCGAGGACCTGCGCCGGCTCATTCAGGGCTACCTGGGGGAGGGCAACAAGATGGGGGAGGGCTGGCTGCTCACCGCCGAGATGCTGGAGCTCATTCACTCGGGCACCCCCAATATCGTCTGTACCCAGCCCTTTGGCTGCCTGCCCAACCATATTGTGGGTAAGGGAATGATTCGCAAGCTCAAGGATGATTATCCGAATAGCAATATTGTGGCCATTGATTACGACCCGGGGGCCACGAAAATCAACCAGGAGAACCGCATCAAGCTCATGCTGGCCAACGCCAGAGGTCTGACCCGGCAGGCCGCGGAGGCCCCGGCACGGACGGGAGAGCCCGTAGGTGCGGCGGCGGAATAGGGAGGGAGAAACCATGAAACTGGCCGAGGCATTGCAGGAGCGGGCGGACCTGAACCGCCGTATCCAGCAGCTGCAAGGGCGGCTGAACAGCAACGCAGTGGTGCAGGAGGGGGAGCGGCCCCCGGAGTCTCCCAAGGAGCTCCTGCGTGAGCTGGACGGCTGCATTACGCAGCTGGAGGCCCTCATCGGGCAAATCAACCTGACCAACTGCCGCACGGAGCTGGAGGGTGAGAGCCTCACCCAGCTGCTGGCCCGGCGGGACGCGCTGAAGCTGAAGCTCAGTGCTTACCGGGACCTGGCCTACAGCGCCAGCCAGCTGGCCCACCGGGGGACCCGGAGTGAAATCAAGCTCCTGAGCACGGTGGACGTGAAGGCGGTGCAGAAGCAGGTGGATGGGATGGCCCACGACCTGCGGCTGCTGGACAACCGCATCCAGGCGGCCAACTGGACCACAGAGCTGATTACCTGAGCGGCGGATTGGTAGCTTCCAGGGTGAGCGCATCTCTTCCGGCTGAGAATGAGTCCGGACCATTGGCAGCGCCCATGGGCGGGCGCGAGGGGGTTCGATTCCTCCGCGTGAAGGTCACGCCCAGACTGCGTATAACCGCATTGTAACGGAGTTCGGCTCCAATTTACAAGGTATCACCACTGCGTTGACTGGAAGCGAGGGCGGGAATGGGGAATATAACAAAGGGGAGGGCATGATGGAAAGATTACAGTTTGTAGATGCCTGTCAGGAGGCGCATTTTGAGGCGATGTCCCTGATTCACGCGCTGGGCTGGCGGACCACCTACACTGAGGCCCTGCCCGCCGCGTATTTACAGCAGGAGGTCACGGACGAGCGCTGGGTCCCCTATTTTCGGGAGGACCACCGGACCGGGCGCTGTCATGGCCTGCTGCTCTACCGGGGGGAGACCCCTGTGTGCTGCGCCACCTACGCCCCCGCGCGGGTGGGGCCCAGTCCTCAGGAGAGCAGTCTGGTGAGCTTCGACTCCACAGGCTATGAGGGCTGGGGGGAGATTGTCTCCTTCTACACCCACCCGGATGAGAAGGGGAAGGGATACGGCTCCCTGCTGATGGGGGAAGTCCTGCGCCGCATGAAGGGCGTGTATCCCAGCTGCTTTGTGTTCGTCCTGCGGGAAAACGAGGGGGCCCGGAGATTTTACGCCCGCCACGGTTTTACCTGGGACGGCACCCATGTGGATATTCCCTTTCCGCCGGATACAGTCTGCGTGGATTTGCGCTATGTGCGGACGCTTTGAATGGGGGATTGCGGGCAGGCGGGCTCCGAGATGATTGCTCGTGTGGGCCGGTGCGGCGTCAGGCTGCGCCGGCTTTTGTGCTGCGGCAGCTTGAGCCTGCCCCTGAGTATAATCTGCGGAACGCACAGCCATCCTAACCCCAGTGAGGTGATAGGATGGATTCCGTATGGAGTCAGACGGCACAGCTTCCCCAATTTGAGCCCCTTCGCGCAGACCTGAGAACCGATGTGCTCATTGTCGGCGGCGGTATGGCCGGACTTTTATGCGCCTACAAGCTGGCACAGGCGGGGGTGGATTACGCGCTGGTGGAGGCGGGGAGTATCGGCGGCGGCATCACCAAAAATACAACAGCAAAGCTCACCTCCCAGCATGGGCTGATCTACGGCAAGCTGACTCGGGAATTTGGCGTGGAGCGGGCAAAGATGTACTTGTCGGCCAACCAGGCGGCGCTGGAGGAGTATCGGACTCTGTGTCAGGATATCGACTGCCATTTTGAGGAAAAGGATTCCTTTGTCTACTCCATGGACGGCCGGAAAAAGCTGGAGCAGGAGCTGACCGCCCTGGAGCGGCTGGGATTTGCCGCCGGGTTTGTTGAGAAGATTCCCCTCCCGTTTCCCGTTGCGGGAGCGATAAAATTTGAGCGCCAGGCCCAATTCCACCCGCTTAAATTTCTTGCCGCTGTGGCCAAGGGTTTGCGGATTTTTGAACACACCAAGGTCTTGGAGATCGCCCCCGGTCAGGCAATGACCAGCGGCGGAACAATTTCGGCGAAAACAATGATCCTTGCCACCCATTTCCCCCTGCTCAACAAGCACGGCGGTTATTTCCTAAAGCTCTACCAACACCGCTCCTATGTGCTGGCTCTGGACAATGCCCCGGATGTCCATGGGATGTATGTGGATGAGAACGAGAAGGGATTGTCATTTCGGAATTATAACGGCCTGCTGTTTCTGGGCGGCGGCAGTCACCGGACGGGCAAGCGCGGCGGCGGCTGGCAGGAGCTGGAGCGCTTTTCCCAGAGGCACTATCCCGACGCCAAAGAGACGGCCCGCTGGGCCACGCAGGACTGTATGACACTGGATGGCGTCCCCTATATCGGGCCGTATTCCAGGCGTACCCATGGGCTCTATGTGGCCGCCGGCTTCAACAAATGGGGGATGACCACCTCTATGGCGGCAGCTGGGCTGTTAACCGACCTGGTGTTGGAGCGGGAGAACCCCTATGAGGCGGTTTTTTCGCCCTCCCGGACAGTCCTCCGTCCCCAGCTGGCGGCAAATGGGCTGGAGGCCGCTCTGTCACTCCTGACCCCCACGGCGCCCCGCTGTCCCCATATGGGCTGCGCCCTGAAATACAACGCCGCCGAGCACAGCTGGGATTGTCCCTGTCACGGCTCCCGCTTCGGCGAGGATGGTTCCCTGTTGGACAACCCGGCCACGGACGGCAAAAAGGGGATGTGACCGGCGGTCGAACCATGTGCGGACTCAAATCTCACCGCTCAAAAAATGGCCTCATGGACCCGGCAGCAGATACCGGACCATGGGGCCTTTGTTTTGCTTTGGGAGGTACCTGCGGGCAGTCCGTTGGCAGAGTTCACAAAAATTGCGACGATTTTTTGTGACGGTGTTGGATTGAAAAAGATTGACGGCGAGCAAAAATGATTTTATTACTCCCGAATAAGAATATAGGAAATCTGGTTGAGCAGAAAGAAAGCGGAG
>CAJUDT010000079.1 GCA_910585415.1 uncultured Flavonifractor sp. | reverse complement strand
GGTTACTTTCCATCGCTGGAAAGTAACCCGCCGGAGGCGGGACCAGAAAACGAAACCCACCAGAGTAACGAGGAAGAGGCAAAAAGCCCCCCCACCCCCCAAAACCCACCAAGCCCCCGAAAAAGCAGCAACTCTGAAAGAAGAAAGGACCCCCCTATGAGTCTAACAAAAATCAAATCCGTGGACGCCCACAGTCCGGCCCGCCGGGCGGGTTTACGGGTGGGCGAAACCCTGACCCATGTGAATGGAAACCCTGTGGTGGACGTGTTGGATTATAAATATTACACCTACGACGCCCGCCTGGAGCTGACCCTTCAATCGGACAGCGGAACGACCCGCCGCGTGCGGGTCCGAAAGGAAGAGGGCGAGGACCTGGGCCTCAATTTTGAAACCTACCTGATGGACAAGGCCCGCTCCTGCGCCAACCGGTGTATATTCTGTTTTGTGGACCAAATGCCGCCGGGTATGCGCAAAACCCTTTACTTTAAGGATGACGACGCCCGCCTTTCCTTCCTGCTGGGCAATTATATCACCCTCACCAACCTGTCGGAGCGGGAGCTTCAGCGCATTATGGACCTGCGGGTGAGCCCCATCAACATCTCCGTCCACGCCACCGACCCGGCGGTGCGCACCGCCCTGCTGTGCAGCCCACGGGCGGGAGAGTGCCTCCCCACCATGGAGCGTCTGGCCAAGGCCGGTATTCGCATGAACTGCCAGATTGTGGCCTGCCCCGGCGTCAACGACGGCCCCGTTCTGACCCAAAGCCTAAAAGACCTGAGCGAACTCTTCCCTGCCGTCGAGAGCATCGCCGTCGTTCCGGTGGGACTCACCCGCTACCGGGAGGGCCTGCCCTCCATTTCCCCCTACACCCCCCGGCAGGCCGGGGCCCTGGTGGACCAGGTGGAGGCCTTTGCCGCCGCGTTTCGCGCCGGGCACGGCTCATCTCTGGTTTGGTGCTCCGACGAATTTTATTTGATTGCAGAGCGTAATCTGCCAGAAAAAAACTACTATGAGGACATGAATCAGCTGGAAAATGGCGTGGGAATGCTCCGCCTGCTCCAAAGTCAGGCGGAAACCGCCCTGGACGGCTTGGAGCTGGAGGGCACTCCCTCCCCCTGCGCCATTGCTACCGGTGTATCCGCCGCGCCATTTTTGCGGGAAATCATTGACAGAGTACGGGCGGTGTGTGGTAAGATAGAGGGACAGGTATACCCCATCCGCAACGAATTTTTTGGGGAGACGGTCACCGTCTCCGGTCTGGTCACCGGGCGGGACATCATCCGGCAGCTCCAGGGCAGGGACCTGGGGAGCCGGCTGCTGCTGCCCGACAACATGCTTCGGGCGGGAGAGCGGGTCTTTTTGGACGATGTGACCGTGGAGCAGGTGGAGCAGGCCCTGGGCGTGCCCGTCACCGTGGTGGAGGCCGGGGACGGCTTTGATTTGGTGGACGCCCTTTTGGAGCTTCCCCGTGCGCTGCCCGCCTACGCCCTGCCGCCGGAGGCGGAGTATCACCGCTACAACCCCTGAACAGGAAGGAGAACCAATGAAGCCCTTAGTCGCCATTGTGGGCCGGCCCAACGTGGGCAAGTCCATGCTCTTCAACAAGCTCTGCGGCCAGCGGCTGTCCATCGTGGAGGACACCCCAGGCGTCACGCGGGACCGGCTTTACGCCTCCTGCGAGTGGCTGGGCCGGACCTTCGACATCGTGGACACCGGAGGAATTGAGCCCTCCGCCGACAGCGAGATTCTGGCCTTTATGCGGGAGCAGGCGGAAATCGCCATCCAAAACGCCACGGTCATTCTGTTCCTCTGCGACATCAAGACCGGCCTCACCGCCTCCGATCAGGAGGTGGCCAACATGCTCCTGCGCTCCGGCAAGCCGGTGGTGCTGGCGGTCAACAAAATGGACCAGGTGGGCCACACCAACCCGGATATTTATGAGTTCTACAACCTGGGCTTGGGGGACCCGGTGCCCGTCTCCGCCGTCCACGGCCACGGCACCGGCGATTTGCTGGACGCCTGCCTGGAGTATTTCCCCCCGGAGGAGGACGCGCCCGAGGAGGACGACACCATCCAGGTGGCGGTAATCGGCAAGCCCAACGTGGGCAAGTCCTCCTTGGTCAACCGGATTCTGGGGGAACAGCGCGTCATTGTCAGCGACATGGCGGGCACCACCCGGGACGCGGTGGACAGCTTTTTTGCCAACGAGAAGGGGAAATATTGCTTCATCGACACGGCGGGAATGCGCAAAAAGTCCAAGGTGGACGACCGGATTGAGAAGTTTTCCGTCCTGCGGGCCACCATGGCCATCGAGCGGTGTGACGTGTGCCTCATTCTCATCGACGCGCAGGAGGGAGTCACCGAGCAGGACACCAAGGTAGCCGGTCTGGCCCACGAGGCGGGGAAGGCGTGCGTCATCGTGGTCAACAAGTGGGACGCCGTGGAGAAGGACGGCAAGACCATGGACAAAATGCGCCAGGATGTGCGGCGGGATTTGAGCTACATGACCTACGCCCCCATCCTCTTCATCTCCGCCCTGACGGGGCAGCGGGTGGACCGGCTCTTTGACCTCATCAATTTCGTCCGGGACCAGGCGTCCATGCGCATTACCACCGGTATGCTCAACTCGGTGCTGGCCGACGCCACGGCCCGTGTCCAGCCCCCCACCGACAAGGGCAGACGGCTCAAGCTCTACTATATGACCCAAGTGGGCATACGCCCCCCCCATTTCGTCATTTTTTGCAACGAGGCCAGACTCTTTCATTTTTCCTATCAGCGCTACCTGGAAAACCAAATCAGAAGTACCTTTGGGCTGGAGGGGACGCCGGTGCGGCTGACCATCCGGCAGAAAGGGGACAAGGAGGGTTAACATGGTAAACACACTTTCCCTGCTGGGGGAATGGGGGGCGGCGGCGTGTCTCCCCGCCGCACTCGTGGCGGTGATTGCCTATTTCTGCGGCTGCTTCAACGGGGCGGTCATCGTGTCCAAGTATATCCTGCGGGACGACGTGCGCACCCACGGCAGCGGCAACGCGGGCCTGACCAACTTCTTCCGCACCTTTGGCGGGCCCCTCACCTTTGTGGTCATCCTCACCGATGTGCTCAAGGCGGTGGTGGCCGTGCTGGCAGGCGTCTGGCTCACGGGGCAGCTTATGCGCATCACCAGCGGAGACGCCGCCGCCTCCGCCGCAGTCCTGGCCAAGTACTGGGCGGGGACCTTCTGCCTGCTGGGGCACATGTTCCCGTGCTTCTTCCAGTTCCGGGGGGGCAAGGGCATCCTCTCCGGAGGCGCCATCGCCCTGATGCTCGACTGGCGGGTGGCCCTGGTAGTGTGGGGGGGCTGGCTCATCCTGACGGCCCTCACCCGGTGGGTGTCCCTGGGGTCCGTGTGGGCGGGGGCCTCCTTCCCCTTCGCCACCTGGTTCGTGTACCGGGATTGGGTGCTTCTGGTCCTGGCCCTGGTCTGCGGCGGGCTGATTGTGTGGAAGCACCGGGGCAACATTCAGCGCATCCTCAGCGGCACCGAGTCCAAGCTGACCTTTCACAAGAAGGACGGGAACGCCCCCAAATCCTGAACCAGCGCAATTCCAAATGTGCATGAAAAAACGTCCGCCTGGGGCCATGCCTCGGGCGGACGTTTTGCGTTATTCGTAGATACCCACCGCCGTCCCGGCCAGCTCAATCTGCGTGTCCGGGGGCAGGGCGGCGCGCTGGAGGTAGTGCTTGACCGCCAGAATGCCGTATTTGGGGTTCTGGCGCTCGTCCTCCAGCTCCAGCTCCACCCAGCCGGGGCCGGAGCCGGTGAGCCAGCCGCTGTCCTCCAGAACCTCGTCCAGACCCCGTTTCAGGCCGTCGCTGTCCATGCCCTGGGGCAAGGCGGTATACAAAATCTTCAATTCCATGGGAACATCCCCCTTTATCCTTCTGTCTCCCGCAGGCGCTGGGCCTGGTCGGCCGTGACCAGACCGTCGATGATTTCATCCAAATCCCCGTTCATCACGTTCTCCAGCTTGTAGAGCGTCAGGTTGATGCGGTGGTCCGTCATGCGCCCCTGGGGGAAATTGTAGGTGCGGATGCGCTCGTTCCGCATTCCGGTGCCCACCTGACTCCGCCGCTGGGCGGTGACCGCGTCCTCCTGCTCCCGGACCTTTTCCTCATAGAGCCGGGAGCGGAGCAGCTGCATGGCCTTGTCCCGGTTCTGGAACTGGCTGCGCTCCTGCTGGCACTCCACCACCGTGCCCGTGGGCTTGTGGATGAGGCGCACGGCGGAGGAGGTCTTGTTGACATGCTGCCCCCCCGCGCCGGAGGAACGGAACACCTGCATCTCAATGTCCGCCGGGTCCAGCTGGAAGTCCACCTCGTCCACCTGGGGGAGGACCGCCACGGTGACGGTGGATGTGTGAATCCGCCCGCCGGACTCGGTTTCGGGCACCCGCTGGACCCGGTGCACGCCGCTCTCGAATTTCAGCCGGGACCAGGCCCCGCCGCCCTCCACTGTGAAGCAGATTTCCTTTACTCCCCCCAGCTCGGTTTCGTTCACCGAGTCCACCTCCACCTTCCAGCGGCGGGCGTCGGCGTACATGGAGTACATGCGGAACAGGGAGTGGGCGAACAGGGCCGCTTCCTCCCCGCCCACTCCGGCGCGAATCTCGACAATGACGTTTTTCTCGTCGTTGGGGTCCCGGGGCAGGAGCAGAATCTTGATTGCTTCCTCCAGGCGCTCTAGGTCGGCCTTGGCCTGCTGAAATTCCTCCTGGGCCAGCTCCTTCATGTCCGGGTCCCCCATGAGGGCCTGAGCGTCGCTCATATCCTGCCGCCGCCGGGTGTAGGCCCGGTAGGCGCTCACCACCGGCTCCAGCTCCCGCTGCTCCTTGTTGAGGCGGGCCACCAGGGCCGGGTCGGCATAGGTCTCCGCCGCTCCCAGGCGGGCTTCCAGGTCCGCGAAGTGGAGCTCCAGGGAGCGCAGTTTTTCCATCATATCCAAATCAAATCACCTATCCAAAAGAAAGGATTTTACCAGGGCAAGGGGTTCACGAAAGAACATATGAATACGGGAGGGCAGGTGGCTGCTGGGGGCGGCCAGGGTGGACACATCGGAAAAGCCCACCCGGCGGGCCAGCATCCTGGCCCGGGTCAGATGAAAGCCGTTGGACACCACCAGCACCCCTTCGGTCACGTCATGCCCCAGCTGCTCCAGAAGGGTCCGGGAGAAGCGGAAATTTTGCAGGGTATTGCGGGACTGGTCCTCCAGAAAAACCCGGCTTTCGTCGATGCCGTGCCCGGTCAGGTAGTCGTACATGCACTGGGCCTCGGACATGTGCTCGTCGTCCCCCTTGCCGCCGGAGACCACCACGGTCATATCCGGGTGGCTGGCCAGATAGTCCAGGGCGGTGTCCAGCCGGTCCTGAAGGAGCAGCGACGGCCCCCAGGACTCCACCTTGCACCCCAGGATAATCATGAGCTTGGGCTCCCCGTGGAGCTCGTCCCGCTCTCCGCTGCGAACCAGCCCCGCCAGCACGGCGAAGCACACCACCCCCGCCAGCACCACAATCAGCAGCGCCCGCAGCCAGAAGCTCCCCAGTCTGCCCGGGTAGGGCCGGTATCTGCGCTTGTGTTTCATGCCTGGGCCTCCTCCAGCTCCGCCGCCAGAGCCTCCCACTTGCGGTAGAGGGCGGCAATCTCGTCCTCCAGCACCTGCCGCCGCTCATAGAGCTCCTGGAGCTGGAGGTAATTGCTGGAGGCCGCCTCAATCTCCTGCTCCAGCTCGTACATGCGCTCCTCGGCGCGGGCCACCTCCCGCTCGGCGGCGTTGACCTGCTTTTCCAGCTCCTTGGTGCCGCCGGGGCGCTTCTTTTTTTCCTCCCTGGGGGCGGCGCGGGTGGGAGAAATGGATTCCTCCTTCACCGGCCGGCCGCTGCCGGAGCGCTCCCGGGCGGCGGTGAACTCCCGATAGGTCCCCCGAAAATCGGTAATGCCCCCGTTCTCCAGCATCCACACGCGGGTGGCGAAGCGGTCGATAAAATACCGGTCGTGGGAGACAAAGAGCAGGTTGCCCTCGTAGTCCTCGACCGCTTCCTCAATCCACTCCCGGCTGTCGATGTCCAGGTGGTTGGTGGGCTCGTCCAGGATGAGCAGATTGATTTTCTCGTCCATGAGCATACACAGGCGCAGGCGGCTCTGCTCCCCGCCGGAGAGGGCGGAGACCGGCTTGAACACGTCCTCCCCCCGGAAGTTGAAGGCCCCCAGACGGTTGCGGGCGGTCTGGGTGGAGCAGTCCTGGTCGTAAATCATGGTATCCACCAGATTTCGTTCCGGATGGGCGAAGTGGATGATCTGGGGCAGGTAGCCGATTTTCACCGTGGGCCCCATGCGGAGCTTCCCCCCGTCGGGGAGGGCCTCCCCCATGATGAGCTTGAGGAAGGTGGACTTGCCGGTGCCGTTGTCCCCCAGCAGGGCGATGCGCTCGCCCCCCACCACCTCCAGGTCCACCCCGGAAAAGAGGGTCCGCCCGTCAAAGCCCTTTTCCAGGCCCTTGATGGTCAGTACCTCGTCCCCCCGAAACTCCCGCTCCCCAAATTTCAGGTCCAGGCGGCGGTCCTTCTTGGGCTTGCCGGTGGTGCGCATACGCTCAATGCGCTTCTCCATAGACTGGGCCCGCTTGAAAATCTTGTCGTTGCCCGAATAGGCCCACACCCGCAGGCGCTCCGCCGCCGTCTCCAGCTGCTCAATCTTGGCCTGCTCCTTCTCGTACTGCTTGAGCCTCTCCTGATACCGGCGCTCCTTTTCCTCCACGTAGAAGCTGTAGTTGCCCCCATAGAACTCGGCCTTGCCCTCGTGGATTTCAATCACCCGCCGAACCACCCGGTCCAGGAACCAGCGGTCGTGGGAGATGGCCAGCACGGTGCCCTTGTAGCGGTCCAGGTATTCCTCCAGCCATTCGGTGGCGTGGAGGTCCAGGTGGTTGGTGGGCTCGTCCAACAGGAGGATATCCGTGTCCTCCAGAATCAGCCGGGCCAGATTGACCCGGGTCTTTTCCCCGCCGGAGAGGGAGGCGAAGCGCTGGGCCCGCATGTCCGGCGGGATATCCAGGCCGTTGCAGACCTTGTTGCGCTCCGTCTCGGTGTCGTAGCCCCCCGCCGCCTCAAAGGCGGAGGACAGGGCCCCGTAGCGCTTGAGCAGGGCCGGGTCGCTGTCCCCCTCCATCTGCCGGGTGAGCTGGGCCATCTCGTCCTCCATGGCCTGGAGCTTGTGGAAGGCCGTTTGCAGCACGTCCTCCACGGTGTAGTCCGGGGGATAGACGGGAATCTGGGAGATGAGCCCCAGCCCCTTGCCAGGGGCGATGCTCACCTGCCCCTCGTCGTGGTCCAGCTCCCCGGTGAGAATCTTGAACAGGGTGGTTTTGCCTGCGCCGTTCTTGCCCAGAAGGCCCACCCGCTCCCCCTGGTCCACCTGAAAGCTCAGGCCGTCTAAAATCCGTTTGCCGACCTCAAATTCCTTCACCAGGCCGGATATGCTGATATCTATCATGTTTGGGTCCTCATTTTCTATGTTCCATTTGCTTCAATTCCGTCAGCAGCCGGTCACCCTGGGGCCCCAGGGCCTCCCGCAAAAGGGCTTGTCCGGCCAGAGGCCGCGCGTCTGGGTCCGCCGGAGCATCGTCCAGCAGAGCGGGGGGCAGCTCCACCACCTGGGGGACCTCCACCGCCACGCCCCGCAGGCGGGCCAGCTTCAGCAGCACCAGACTGGAGAAGGCGACCGTAGGGCGGTACGCCTGATATTCATAGTGCCCCCGCAGGGCGCGGATATGCTTGACCACATGCTTGTGCAGGCCGGCCCCGTCCCCGGCCAGCAAAAGCCGGTAGGGCGCCGCCCACGCCTCCCCGGCGTACTCCACCAGCAGGTTCCGGGCTCCGGCCTCGTCCCCCTGTAGGAGGGCGTACAGGACGCGGATTTCCTCCCGGTCCAGCCAGCCCGTCTGGGGCTCCCGGAGCATCTGGCAGTTGGGACCCTGGTAGTCACAGGTCCAGCTCCGCTGGAGCAGGCGCAGGGTCAGGGGGATATCCCCCGCCAGACAGGCGCACCGGGCCGGTGTGAGCAGGTCCCGCCCAAAGCCGTCGGTCCCCCGCTGTTCCGTGGGCCACCCCAGGTCGATGAGGCACAAAAGGGCCTCACAGCTCTGAGCGGCCAGACCGTAGAGGACTTTGGCCAGCGCCCCATCGCCGGTGGACAGCAGGCACTCCTTGGCCCCGGCGCTGTACTCCCACTGTAGCACGTCGTAGGTGCGGATGACGTCGGAGGCGTTCAGGGCCCGGCCCGGTGTTCCGTCCGGCCGGGCGGGCCAGGCGCGTGTTTCCAATAACTGCTCACGCAATCGAATCTCTTTTTGACGGCGCTCCCAGTGGGAGGCCTTGCGTTCCTCCGCCAAAAGGGCGTCGTAGCGGGTGGAGGTATACCGCAGCTCCGCTACCGGCTTGGCCCGGCGCTTGAGGGGTTTCAGCTCGGAAAATCCGGGGAACCAGCGCTCACCCAGAAGGCTCCCGAAATCCGCCCCCCTGCAAGCCGCCACAAGGGCGGGCTTTTCCCCATTGGGGACCTGACACAGCCGCTGGCACAAATCCCGCTGAACGGTCAGCTCCGCCTGTACCAGAGGGTGTTCCGGGGCGTATTCCTCCCCGCAGGCGGACAGGAAGCGCTCCAGAGTGTGCAGATTTTCCCCCGCCAGCCTCCCCGCCGCCTTTTTATCCTTCTTCCCAAATACCTCCAGCAGTTGGACACAGCCCGCAAGGACGGCGGCGGCAGCTTGGTCCCAGGGCTCCGCCGCCGGCTCCACGGGATGTTCCTCCAAGGAGAGAAGGTACTTGTCGTGAATCCGCACTCCGGTGGGTATCGCCTGCCAGAAGCGGTCCAGGACCTTGCGGACCTCTTTGGCCGCGCCCCACGCCCGGCCCACACTGGCGCGCGCGTAAATGGGCCACTGGCGTTCCAGCAGAATGGTCCCAAAGAGGGCGGTTTTCCAAAAGGCCTGATGGCTCAGGTCCGTTTCCAGGGCCTTGCAATGGGCCTGAATGGCCGGGGGGTTCCATACGTCCATGCTCCGCGCTCCGTCAGGCGTCCTTGGTGATGGACTTCAGGTACTCCGCCAGCTCTTCAAAGGCCATGCCCCGGGAGGCTTTGACCAAAACGGTGGCCTGGGGCCGCAGCAGTTCCGCCAGCAGGGGCTTGGCTTCCTCTTTGCTCTTGCAGTAATGGGCCTGGGCCATGTGGGGAGACGCGGCGTCGTAAATATGGCGGGCCAGATTACCCACCGCAACCAGACAGTCCACCTTGCTCCGGCCCAGGTGCTCTCCCACGCCTGCGTGGAGGGCGGGGGCCAGGGGGCCCAGCTCGAACATGTCCCCCAGCACGGCGATTTTGTAATCCCCCTCCATGCTGGACAGGACCTCCACCGCCGCCCGCATGGATTGGGGGTTAGCGTTGTAGGCGTCGTTGAGGATGGTGATGCCGTCTCCCCGGCGGAGGATGTTCATGCGCATTTTGGTGGGGGCAAAGTGGCGGATGCCTGCGGTAATCTGCTCCGGGGTCAGGCCAAAGTGCTCGCCCACGGCGGCGGCCATCAGGGCGGGATAAATCATGTGCTCCCCCAGGGCGGGGATTTCCACAGGCAGGGTTCCGTTGGGTGTGTGCAGGGTGCAGGAGACGCGGCTGCGGCCGTCGCTGCTCAGGCCGGTGGCCCGGTAGTCCAGGTTTTCCCCGGCTCCGGCCAGGACCTTTCGATAAGGCAGGGATTCGCCTTTTTTGCGAAGAAGGGGGTCGTCGCCGTTGAGGACCACGAAGGCGTCGGGGGAGACATGGTGGAAGATTTCGCTCTTGGCCTCCAGGATTTTTTCGCGGGAGCCAAAGTGCTCCATGTGGGAGTCCCCGATGTTGGTCATGAGGACTACGTTGGGTTCCACCATGGCGGAGAGGTAGTCGATTTCGCCCGCGTGGTCCATGCCCAGCTCCAGCACGGCGATTTCGTGGGTGTGATTCAAACGGAACAGGGTCAGGGGGAGGCCGATTTCACTGTTCATGTTGCCCTCGGTTTTCAGGACGTTGAAGCGTTCGCTCAGGACGGAGGCGGTCATGTCCTTGGTGGTGGTTTTGCCCACCGAGCCGGTGAGGGCTACCACCGGGATGGGAAACTTTTTTCTGTAGCACACAGCCAGGTCCCGGAGGGCTTTGAGGGTGTTCTCTACCTTGATGTAGAATTTTCCCGGCAGGTAGGTTTCACGCTCCCGCTGGGTGAAGCAGCCTGCCGCGCCGCTCTCCAGGGCGGAGTTGATGTAGATATGACCGTCCACTCGCTCGCCCAGCAGGGGGACAAACAGTGCGCCAGGGTGGATGGTTCGGCTGTCCGTCTCCACCAGGGATACCTCGCGGTTTAAGTCTCCAAATTCTCCTAACAATTGGCCGTTGACGGCCTGGGTGATTTCGCGTATGGTCATCGGTTCCATGGGGGTTCTCCTTTACTCTTCTCTGGTTTGCTTTATCAGGATTTGTGGGGGCTTTCGATTTTTTGGCGGGGGGTGGGGGGGTGTGTCCCTTTTGCTTCTTCCTCGTTGCTCTGGTGGTGTTTGTTTTCTGGTC
>CAJUDT010000078.1 GCA_910585415.1 uncultured Flavonifractor sp. | reverse complement strand
TGGTTACTTTCCATCACTGGAAAGTAACCCGCCGGAGGCAGGACCAGAAAACGAACACCACCAGAGTAACGAGGAAGAGGCAAAAGGGAACCAAAAAGGAGCCCCCCTCAAGACACAATCTTCCCCTCTTGGATCCGAAAGGTCCTCCCGCCCTCCAGGGCGGAAATCCCCATATCGCCGCAGCAGGTAATAAAGACCTGCCCGCCGGTAATTCTCCGCAAAACGAACTCCTGCCGTTTGGCGTCGAGCTCGCTCAACACATCATCAAGGAGCAAAACCGGCCACTCCCCGGTGTCCTGCTGAATTATTTCTCTGGAAGCCAGCTTCAGCGATAAAGCCGCCGTCCGCGTCTGCCCCTGAGAAGCAAACGTCTTAGCGCTAACCCCGTCAATCAAAACCTCCAAATCATCCTTATGGGGCCCGGAAAGACACTGTCTCGTCTCCAACTCCGCCCGCCGGTGGCTGTTCTGATGTTCCAACAAAAGCGGCAATAACTCCCTGGGAGAAGCCTCCGGGTCAGGAATATTCTTCACCGTCTCATACCGCAGCTCCAGAACCTCCCTCCCCCCGGAAAACTCCCGATGAATCACCGGCGTCACTTCCCTGAGCCGTTTCACAAAATGCGCCCGATAGTGAATCAGCACCGCCCCCGCCCGGGCCATCTGTACATTAAACTCCTCCAAGGTATCCAAAAGGTCAGGCTTCTCCCCATAATCCCGCAAAATCCGAGTCTTGTGCTCATATAACCTCCGATACTCCGCCAAGGCCTCACCATACCGAGGCCTCAGCTGAGAAATACACCCATCCAAAAACCTCCGCCGCTCCGCCGCGCCAGCCCGGATCAAATCCAAATCCTCCGGACAAAACAGCACCGTCGTCAATACCCCGGACAGCTCCGCCGCCCGTTTCAGCCGGACCCCATTGGAAAACAGCTGCCTCCTCCCTCCTCGGTGAAGCCGCGCCTCCAACACAAACTCCCGCCCCCGGGCAGACAGCGCCCCCTTCAAAAAGGCATGGTCCCGCCCGAATTGAATCAGCTCCCGGTCATACCGGGCCCGATGGGAGGACGCGGTAGAGAGATACCCAATTCCCTCCAGCAAATTGGTTTTCCCCTGGGCGTTCTCCCCGTAAATCACATTCACCCCCGGAGCAAACTCCACAGTGATTCCCTCATAATTGCGAAACCACTCCAGCGCAACCGAATGCAGAATCATTGTACCGTCAGCCTCACGCCATCCAGCTCCACAACATCCCCAGCCACCAGCTTCTTCCCCCGCTGAAGGCAAACCTCACCATTCACCTTTACCTCTCCCTGCTGAATGCGCTCCTTAGCCTCGCCGCCGGTACCGGACAGCCCCTCAAATTTCAACAGGGCCTCCAGCTTAATAAACGGCGTATGAATAGCAGTTACCCGTTCCTCCATGGTCCCTCCTCTATTCCCCGGCCTTCAGCCGCACGGGGAGCACCATATACAAAAAGTTTTCCTCCCCCTCCGTCGGGAGCATAATGCAGGGCGACACGCCGGTGGACAGCTCCAGGCGCACCCGGTCCGCCGGAGCGGCCTTCAGCGCGTCCATCAGATACTTGTTGTTAAACCCAATCTCCAATCCGCCGCCGCTGCCCGCAATGGCGCACACATCATTCGCATCTCCAATAGCCGTCTTAGTGGACAGCTTCAACACATTGTCATCAAACACGCACCGCAGAGGACTCTTCAATTTATCACTGATAATCAAACTCACCCGGTCGATGGAAGCCAGCAGCGCCCGCGTCTCCCCCTCCACCTGAATGGGATTGTTCCTAGGAATCGCCTGCTTATAGGCCAAGAACTCCCCCTCCAGCCGCCGGGAAACCAGCATTGTACTGCCCACCTTGAACATAACATGCCGCGCCCCCTGGGTAACGGAGGCCATCTCATCCACATCGCCGCAGATTTTCTCCACCTCAGACAGAGCCGCCCCCGGCACCACAAAGGAAAAGGACTCCGCCCCCTCCTTTTTCTCAATGGCCTCCCGCCGCAGCGCCAGCCGGTAGCCGTCCACCGAAACGACAGTCAGCCCCTCCTCGTCCACCTCGAACAGGGACCCCGTATGAATTGGCCGGCTCTCATTGGTGCTGACGGCAAACAAGGTCTGACCAATCATCGCCCTTAACCGGCTCTGCGGAATCTCAAAGGTATTCTGATATTCCACAGCGGGCAGCTCAGGAAACTCCTCCGGGTCGGTAGCCAGAATATGGAACTCACTCATACCGCATTGAATGTGGACGGTATAATTGGTGGACTGGAAGCTCACCATATCGTCGGGCAGCTTTCGCACGATCTCTCCAAACAGCCGGGCGCCCAAAACCAACGTACCCGTCTCAGTAATCTCGGCGGGAACGGTGGTACGGATACCAGTTTCCAAATTGTACCCGGTCAAACGCAAATCGTTCTGAGCCTCCAGCAAAATTCCCTCCAGCGCAGGAATGGAGCTTTTGGGGGAAACTGCGCGGGAGGTCGTCGAAATAGCGGCCTGTAACAGGGCCTTCTCGCATGTAAATTTCATAGAAAGAACCTCCGTTTCTTCTCATTTCAGCACAGAGCATGGGGAAAGATTTCGTAATAGTAGGCCGTAGGGAAAAACATTGTGGAAAAGTTCCTCTACCCCTTGGGGCCGAGGGCGTTGCTCCTCCACAGCCAATGTGGAGAAGAAAACCACTTCTCCACAGCCCGCCCAAAAAGGCAAAGTTGTCCACAGGACCCTTTCCACATGTCAACAAAATGTGGATAACTCACTCATACCGGGCGTTGATGTTGGCGTTGATGTCCTTAATGACCTCCGCCACCTCCGGGGACTGCTTCATGAGCTTTTCCACCCGCTCAATGGAGTGCATCACGGTGGAGTGGTCCCGGTCGCCAAATTCCCGCCCGATTTCCTTCAGGGAAAGATTCGTCATGCGTCGAATCTGATACATGGCGATCTGCCGGGCCAAAGCGGTATCTTTGGTTCTCCCCTGTCCCCGAATGGCGTCGGCGTCAATGCTGTAGAACTTGCTCACCTCGTCAATAATCACGTCCGAGGAGGGCAAAAAGTCGGCCTTGTCCTTAAACATGTCCCGAACGGCCCGCGTCACGGTGTCCACATCGACGCTCTCTCCCATAAGCTCCTGAAAGGCCAGGATTTTATTGACGGTGCCCTCGATTTGCCGCACGTTGGAGGTGATATTTTCCGCAATATACTGCAACACCGGGTCGGGCAGGTTCATGCCCCGACGTATGGCCTTATTCTTAATAATCGCCACACGCGTCTCATAATCCGGCGGCTGAATATCCACCGGCAAACCCCACTCGAACCGCGTCCGCAGCCGGTCGTCTAATCGGAGCATCTCTTTGGGCGGACGGTCGGCGGTAAAGACAATCTGCCGCCCGGCCTCATACAGAGAGTTAAAGGTGTGAAACATCTCCTCCTGGGAACTCTCCTTACCGGCGATAAACTGCACATCGTCCATCAGAAACACGTCAGCGAACCGGTATTTTTCCCGAAACTCCTGATTTCTGCCCTCCCGAATGGCCTGAATGAGCTCATTGGTGAAGGCGTCCCCCTTGATGTAGAGAATCCGAAATTCCGGGTGCGCGGCGTGGAGCTTGTGGGCGATGGCGTAGAGCAGATGGGTTTTGCCCAACCCGGACTCTCCGTAGATAAACAAGGGATTGTAGGACTGCCCTGGCCGGTCGGCCACAGAGAGGGCAGCGGCGTGGGCGAACTTGTTGGAGGCCCCCACCACGAACCGCTCGAAGGTATACTCCTCCGTACCCGGCATAAAGGCATCCCCGGCGCTCTTGCTCTGCTGCTCCAGCTCGCCCTCGCCCAGCACGACCACCTCGAAATCAGCGGAAAAAAGCTCCCGCAGGGCCTTCTGAATGGCGGGGAGGTAGCGGGAGAGGATAATATCCCGCTTAAAGTTGGAGGGTGTGTGGAGCACGAAGCGGTTTTCGTCCAGGGAGACGGCGCTTGCGTCGTCAAACCAGGTGTTAATGGTGGTGGAGGTCATATCCCCCTCCATGAGAGAGAGTACCTTCGTCCAGATATCGGCTGGCAAATTCATACGGGGGCACCTCTTTCCTAAAAATGGCACATCATCCTGTTACACATACTTATCTATTATACCAAAATTTTGGACCGAGGGCAACATTTTGGGGGATACATTTATAAAAAAGAATTACCCCAGCTTGGCGGGAAAGAAAACACTGACGGTTTTCTTTTACACGATCTTTCCCTCCGACTCCTTTGGCCAAAGCGGTTTTTCGACAGTCTGACCCTTCCGGGCGGAAGGGGAGAACGGGGGAACCATGTGGAAAAAAGGGAAAACTTCTGGAAAAACCTTGACGGCAGGAGGGAGAGTGTGTAGAATAAACTTTGTAACTATTTGTAATCATTCATAGAAACACAGACCAAGAAAGAGAATATACGGAAGAGGAGGAAGACCTCCCTATGGAAGAAATCATACGCGCACCGGAAGCCGCCGGAACCGGCTCCTGCGGGGCGCAGCCCGCCCCAGCCGAGGAGCCCGTCAAACAGCCCCCCGGCCCCGGGTGGCTGGAAAAACTGCGCCAAGGCCTCAGCGGGCAGGAGAGGACCACCTCTCCCCTTCCCCCCGCCCTATTCCTGGCCCTCTCCGCCGTAGTAGGCGCGGCGGGCATCGTAGGGACAGTCTACCAGCCCAGCTATACCGTAACGGCGGACGGCGTGCCCCTGGGGGCGGTGTCCGCGCCCCAGGTGATTGAGTCGGTCATTGACCGTGTAGAGGAGCGGGCCTCCAGCATTCTGGGATATGACTACCGCCTGAGCCAGGAAATCCACTGGGAGTTCGCCCTCACCCAGCGGGGCGGGCTGGCGGACCCGGCTGGAATGGAGGACTACCTCTTTGCCCAGATTGGGGAGATTATGGACGGCTATGTCCTCCGCGTCAACGGGGAGCTCATCGGCGCGGCCCAGGAGGAAGCCCCTTTAATCTCCATGCTGGACCAGGTCATGGAGCCCTATGAGACGGAGAACACGGTGTCCGCCCGTCTCCTGGCGGGGGTGAGCATCACCCAGGAGTACGCGCCCGCCGGGGTCAATCAGGATGTAGAGGAAATGCGCACCCTGCTCAGTGCCAACAGCACCGAGGAAACCACCTACGCGGTCCAGGCCGGCGATACCTTCATGGCTCTGGCCTTCGATAACGGCCTTGGCGTGGAGGAGCTGGAAGCTCTGAACCCGGACATCGACATTGACGTACTCTATGTGGGCCAAGAACTGGTCATGCAGGAGGAGGTTCCCTTCGTCTCGGTGGAGACTGTAGACCGCGTCACCTATCAGGAGTCTGTGGACCCCCCTGTGGAAAAAATCCCGGACGATAACCGCTATGAGGACGAGATAGAGGTGGTAGAGCCCGGCTCCCCAGGAGAGGCCCTGGTCACCGCCGACGTAACCTATGTAAACGGCCGGGAGCAGAGCCGCACGGAGGTGACCCGGGAAGTGCTGGTAGAGCCTGTAACCCGCGTGGTCATAGCCGGAACGAAGGAGCGCCCCTTCTGGTATCCCAAGGGATACTTCATCTGGCCGGTTCACGGAGTCATAACCTCCCGCTTTGGCTACCGGAATATTTTCGGCTCCACCAGCTACCACGGAGGCTTAGACATCGCGGTGCCCTACGGCGCCTCCGTCCTGGCGGCAGACGGAGGCACGGTAATGTTCGCGGGTACCGCCACCGGAGCCAATTGGAGCTATGGCAATCTGGTCATAATCGACCACGGCAACGGCAAAGTGACCTACTATGGCCATAATTCCAGTGTACTGGTTTCCGCCGGTGACCACGTAGCCCAAGGCCAGGCCATCGCCCGTGCGGGCAGTACCGGCCGCTCCACCGGGAACCACTGTCACTTTGAGGTCCGAGCAGGGGGCATCCGGGTCAATCCTATGGACTATCTGTCGTAACACCGGGAATAAGAAACGCGCAATTTGGCGAAAAAGTTCTCATGCAGGGTTGTTTTTTTCTATGCAGGTGGTATACTTTTCTTCGCCGCAAGGCGGCAGAACCGGCCAACAGGAGGGAAAGAATATGGCAAAGAAAGAGCGGTTTGAGAAGATTTATTCCCAAGGGACTGTGGATGTTATGCAAATCTGGCGGGATACCGAGACGGGAGTCAATTATGTATTTCATAAACAGGGATACGCGGGAGGAATGACGCCGTTGCTGGACAAGGACGGCAAGTTCGTCGTAACTCTGTCAGAAAGCAATTGAATCGCATATCAAAGAAAATTCCAAAAATCCCCAAAAACACAAACGGCAAGGCAAACCGCGACGGTTTCCCTTGCCGTTCTCCATTTATTGCAACTTATACATAAACTGAAGGGGAATTTTCCACCGTATGTGGAAAAAAATATAATCTCTTCGACCGAAAGCGTGTTCCTTTGCCGGGGAGTGTGGTAGTATATAGATATTCCCAGTATTTCCCAAACACGAAGGAGGAAGAAGGATGTACTTATTACGCAAAAAGGGTCTGTATGAGAGCGGGCGGGTGCTGTTTTTGTCTGTGACCTCCATCGTACCCAACCCAGACCAGCCCCGCCGGGACTTTTCGGAAAACGCCCTGAAGGAGCTGGCGGACAGCATCCGGGAGCACGGAATCCTCCAGCCCCTGTCAGTCCGGCGGATACCGGGCGGCTACGAGCTGATATCCGGTGAGCGCCGTCTCCGGGCGGCCAAGCTGGCGGACCTCAAGGAGGTCCCCTGTATCGTGGTGACGGTGGACAGCGAGGGCTCATCCCTGCTGGCCCTGGTGGAAAACCTCCAGCGCCGGGATTTGGATTTTGTAGAGGAAGCCGCCGCCCTGGCCCGGCTCATCCAGACCTACGGCCTGTCCCAGGAGGAAGCGGCCCGCCGCATCGGCAAATCACAATCGGCGGTAGCCAACAAGCTCCGCCTGCTCCGCCTCTCCCCGGAGGTACTGAACCTCCTCCGAACCCACAATTGCACCGAGCGCCACGCCCGCGCCCTCCTCCGTCTGGAGGACCCGGAGCTTCGGCTGGAGGCGGCCCGCCTGCTCATTGACCGGGGCCTGACCGTAGCCCAGACGGAGCAGCTGGTGGAGGAACTTATGACCGGCCCCTCCCCTCTCCCCCGAAAACGTCCGGGCTACGTGGTGCGGGACGTGCGTCTCTTTTTGAACACCGTCACCCGGGGCCTGTCCATCATGAAGAACGCGGGCGTAGACGCCGCCTGTGACCGCAAGGAAACTGACGACTCCATTTTGCTGACCATCCGCATTCCCAAGCAGATGCGGGCCGGGTAAGCGAACCTCCTCTCTTTGCCGGGATGTTTCACGTGAAACATCCCGGCCTTTGTTTCCCAAAGCCACTCCCCCGCCGGGCAAAATTTCGCCCTTGTTTCACGTGAAACATCTTGCTTTACAAAGGGCGGCGCATTATAATAAGGTTTGTTCCAATCCTAAGAGAGAAAAAAGGCGGGTGTGCTATGGCAAAGAGTATTGCAATCGTGAACCAGAAGGGCGGCGTTGGCAAGACAACTACCTGTGTCAACCTCTGCGCCGCACTAAAAAATCTGGGAAACCGGGTGTTGGCGTGCGATTTTGACCCCCAGGCCAATACCACTTCCGGCTTTGGAGTGGACAAGACATCCTCTCCAAACGTCTACGACCTGCTTCTGAACGGGGCGGACCCGGCAAAAGCGGTGGTCAGTACCCCCTATGGGGATGTACTTCCCTCCAACAAGGCCCTGGCGGGCGCCTCCATCGAGATGATCGCCCTGGAGGGGCGGGAGTACCGTCTCCGGGGCGCCCTGGAAACGCTGCGGGACCGCTATGACTACATTTTTGTGGACTGTCCCCCCTCCCTGGAGATGCTGACGGTCAACGCCCTGTGCGCGGCGGATACGGTCCTCGTACCGGTCCAGTGCGAATATTACGCCCTGGAAGGACTCAGCGACCTGCTCTCCACCATTCGCATCGTCAAGCGCTCCCTGAATCCGGCCATCCAGCTGGAGGGAGTGGTACTGACCATGTACGACGGGCGGACCAATCTGTCCATGCAGGTGGCCGAGGAAGTGAAGCGTCATTTCCCGGGCCAGGTGTACGCCACGGTGATTCCCCGAAACGTCCGCCTCAGCGAGGCCCCCAGCCACGGAAAGCCGGTGTCGGCCTACGACGCCTTTTCCCGCGGAACGGAGGCATATGACCAGCTGGCGCGGGAGATTATGGAGCAGAATCGGAGGAACCCCCAGTAAACCGGGGGCAGAGCTTACGGTAAAAGGAGGAAGTGTATGGCATCAGAACGCGGCCTGGGCAAGGGCCTGGGCGCATTGTTGGGAGATGCGGCCCTGCGGACCCAGGAGGTAGGGTCCCTCTCTCTCCCGATTTCACAGGTGGAGCCCGGGGTCAAGCAGCCCCGGAAACGCTTTGACGAGGACAGTCTCGCGGATTTGGCGGATTCCATCCGCATCCATGGGGTCATTCAGCCCCTGACAGTCCGGCGGCTGTCCTCCGGGTATTATCAGATTATCGCCGGAGAGCGCCGCTGGCGCGCGGCCAAGCTGGCGGGCCTCATGGAAATTCCCGCCGTCATCATCGAGGCCGACGACCGAAAGGTCATGGAGCTGGGCCTTATTGAAAACCTCCAGCGGGAGGACTTGAATCCCATGGAAGAAGCGGGGGGCTACCGGGTCCTCATGGAGGAATACGGCCTCACCCAGGAGGAGGTCTCCCAGCGGGTGGGCCGCTCCCGCCCGTCGGTGGCCAACGCCCTGCGGCTGCTGGCCCTGCCGGAATCCGTCTGCCGCCTGTTGGAGGAGGGGCAGCTCTCCGCCGGACATGGCCGGGCCATCCTCTCCGCCCCCGGCGAGGAGGTACAGAAGGATTTGGCCCAAAAAGTCCTGGATGAGGGCCTCTCGGTCCGTCAGACTGAGGCCCTGGCCCGCCGTCTGGCCAAGGAGCAGGATGAGCTGAAGGATTTCGGCGGAGAGAAGCCCGTAGACCCCATGAAGATCTACCGGGACGCCGCCGCCAAGGATTTAAGCACCCATTGGGGCCGAAAGGTGTCCATCTCCATGGGAGCCAAAAAGGGCAAGCTGGAAATTGAGTTTTATAATGACGAGGACCTGACCCTTCTCCTGGACCAGCTGGAGAATCAAGTTCCCAAGGAGAAGGGGGGAACCGGCGTATGAACATGGAACAGGAGCACACATCTCCTGAGGACCTCCAGCACGAGGCGGAGCACACCCCACCCCCCCACAAGCGGGGCTCGGTGCTGCTGTACCTGGCGATTCTCTTCGGCGCGGCCTTCCTGCTGCTGCTGATGTCCTATTTCATGCAGCAGCGGGCCAACCGGGAGGCCATTGACAATTATCAAAAGAACTCCAATTCAGCGGCGGAGTCCATTGACAACCTGATTGCGGAGCGGAACCAGCTGGCTGAGGAGCGCAAGGATCTCCAGGACCAGCTGGAGACGGCCCAGCGGGAGGCGGAGAATCTCCGCAGCCAGCTGGACGCCGCCGATGAGGAGCTGCGTACGGTGGAGGAGCTTGCGGAACAGGTCCAACAGGAGCTCCAGGCCCTGACCCGGCTGAACCAGATTCGCACCCTCTATAATCAGTACCGCAACCGGGAGGCCCGGGAAATCCTGGCCCAGAACCCCGATTTAGAGGAACAGCTTCAAACAATCAGCGAGGCCATGACCGAGGAGGAGCGGGCCATTTACGACCCGCTGGAGTCCTACCGCACCCTAGCCGGATGGCTGAAGAACGACTGAGGACCCCCGAATGTTTCACGTGAAACACCGCCGGTCCCCAACCAAAACGATGAGGTGAACAACGATGATTGATATGAAATTTCTCCGCGAGAACCCCGAGGCTGTCAAGGAAAACATCCGTAAGAAGTTCCAAGAGGATAAGCTCCCCCTGGTAGACCGGGTGCTGACCCTGGACAAGGAGAACCGGGAAACCATCCAGGCGGCCCAGGACCTGCGTACCCAGCGAAACGCCCTGTCCAAGCAGGTGGGCGTTTTGATGGGTCAGGCCAAAAAGGGCAACGACCCCGCCAAGCTGGAGGAAGCGGAAGCGCTGAAAAAGCAGGTGTCCGACGACGCCCAGCGGCTGGCGGAGCTGGAGGAGCGGGAAGGCGCGCTGGCGGCGGAAATCCGTAAGATTATGATGGTGATTCCCCAGATTATCGACCCCTCGGTGCCCATTGGCCCGGACGATTCGGCCAATGTGGAGGTGGAGCGCTTTGGGGACCCTGTGACCCCCGACTTCCCTATCCCCTACCATACAGAGATTATGGAGTCCCTGGCGGGCATTGATATGGACGCGGCGGGCCGTGTGTCCGGCTCCGGGTTTTACTACCTTCTGGGCGATGTGGCCCGGCTCCACGAGGCGGTGTTGGCCTACGCCCGTGATTTCATGATTGACAAGGGCTTCACCTTCTGCATTCCCCCCTATATGATTCACGGGAATGTGGTCGAGGGAGTCATGTCCTTTGCGGACATGGAGGCCATGATGTATAAGATTGAGGGCGAGGACCTCTATCTCATTGGCACCTCGGAGCACTCCATGATTGGCCGGTTCATTGACCAGATTTTGCCGGAGACCTCCCTACCCCAGACCTTGACCTCCTATTCCCCCTGCTTCCGGAAGGAGAAGGGCTCCCACGGCATTGAGGAGCGGGGGGTGT
>CAJUDT010000077.1 GCA_910585415.1 uncultured Flavonifractor sp. | reverse complement strand
GCTCAACTCCTCGGCGGCGATGGAAGCGATAATTTCGTTAAGACTCCCCTCGCGGCTCAGAGGAGGATCGTTTTGGGGAAATGTGGGCATTGTCATAAAGCGTTCCTCCTTAACTCAACCGGACGATTCTCAGGGACGCCCCCACAGGAGCGGGCAGCAGCACAGTACCAAGGGGATTATTGAAAATCTGCAAGGAAATTTCGTCGTTATCGATTAAACGCAACAGGACCTCGTTGGAAAGCCGGCTTAGGGACAATGTTGCTATCCCCCCCACAGCGGACACTTCCTTGGGCTCACCGTTGACCAGTAGCCGGGCGCCGACGGTCAGGGCCTTGTCGGTATTGAGGATATACCCAACCTGATAGACCCCGCCGGCCTTCACGGTAAACTTGGTGTTGTCTGGGCTGATGGTAATGTCCTTGCCATTCACCTGGTCATTCGGCAGAGGCACCAGGCCATTCACAGGGATCGCGGCTGCGCCGGTGTTGGTTGCATAGGCAAAGTCGATGATAATGGGACCGGTGGGGCCCGTAGGGCCCGTGGGGCCCGTAGGACCGTCCGCGCCGATTAGATTTGGTCCGGTAGGGCCTGCGGGTCCTGTCACGCCGGTAGGGCCGGTGGGACCTGTGGGACCGGCAGGGCCGGTGGTGCCAGTGGCTCCAGCAGCTCCGGTGGCTCCGGTGGGACCGGCAGCGCCAGCGGCGCCAGTGGCACCGGCAGCTCCGGCGGGGCCAGCGGGACCGTTGGGACCAGCGGGACCCTGCATGGGAGATGCCTCCAGCGCCCCTTGCATTTTGGATTTCAGGAAGAGCTGGTTTTGCACAGCGGTCTTCAGCATACTGCGGACGCTCTCGGTAGTAGTCAGCACGTCTTTCACGGTAGCGGCAGGGCCGCTGAGGCCGGGCAGGGTGCCGAGAATATATTGCAGCTTCTCGCCCTCGGCGTTGAGGATGTGACTCAGGCCGAGTTCTTCCATGGCGATGGATGAGAGAATCTGATTGACTGCGTTTTCCCGCTGGATAGGCGGGTCAATGTTGGGAAAGCTAGGCAGAGACATAAAACAATCTCCTTTCTGAATGAAGGCGCGCGCCAGGAATGCGCCGGCATAACAGCAAGAAAGGCTCCTTACCAGCGCGGCCCTCGGAAACAGTTTATGTATCTGCTGGCTGGCGGGTTCTTTCTGGAACCCCTCTGCTCAATTTGTTATAGACTGGACCCCGAGCTTTTGGAATTTTGGTGCATAAGCTATTTTGAATGAAGAATCTTACATAATAGTATGTAGCAATAATTATTGTCTTGGATGACTCCGTTACAGATCATCAGATTATCCCTCTGCTGGAATTGAGCTGCGCCGAAGCGGCGGAAAAGCGCATGGCACAGGACGATTCACTGTTGGCGGCGAGGTTTTCCTGCTGACAGAAAGAGAAACACTTATCATGCCGAAAGACATTCCCCATGCTGTGTATGGGGAACCTCGGTTCAAAATGCAGCTTACAGTTTCCTTCTAAAGTAGAGGGACGGCCCAAGTAGCCTGATGTGGAACGGTTATGGGTTATGTACAGTAAAAAGGCAGCCCATTTCGCAAAATGGGCTGCCAACATATGCTGCATAAAAATTATCGGAAGAAAATCACGTCAAATTGGCGTCAAAAATGTAGGCTGAAACCGCAATGACCTTCCCCTCGGGATTTGTGGACATCTGGAAATGCAGCTGTGTAACCCCCTGTACGTTCACCGTGCAGACCTGGGGCACTTGACTGCCCGTTAAGGAAAATTCGGCGAGCAGGGCTTCATCGTCCCCATAAACTGAGAGGGTGGCGTCATAGTCAGAATACGCCTGGAAGGTCAAGGTATTATATTTCCCGCCAATATTGTAAAATCCAGAAACTGTCGGCGTTTTACAATACCTCCCGGTGTGCATCAGCACCCAATGGTCTGTGGCTACTCCGCCAATTGTCATCGTATTCCCGGCTGACTTCTGAACCTGCTCATAATATCTGGTAATATCCTTGTTCCAGGACTGCCTTGCCTCGTTTGTGAACGAATAGGGCTGGAAGGTCTCCAGCAAATCAACGCCGGTGGGTGAAGGTGTACTGCCGGCATCCGATTTCCCCAGCAAAACGGTCTGGGTAGCCTGGTCCCACTCCACCCCAATCCCCAGCATATTGGAGACGGCGCGAACGGGGAGGTAGGTACTGCCGTTGTAGGTGATGGGATAAATCGTGTTCCCGCCTGCGTCGGTAAGGGTCTGTACCGTATTGTTGTACTTGATGGTGATGCCGGAATTGAGGTGGGCTTTGATTTCCTGGAGTGTGCCGGATGCACCGGCTCCGATGGTGATGCCGCACATAACGGCCAGCGCAAGTGCAAGGGTGAGCATTGACTTTTTGATCTTCATAAAAAATTCCTTCCCGCCGTTTCATAACGGCTATAATCTCGCCAGTACTTACCCTCGGGGGTGGTACTCCTGTTCCCGGCCCCCGGGGGCTTTCCCGCCGAGACAGCAAAAGCGGCGCAGGGCAAATAATCCCTACACCGCTTGAAAAGCCGCGCGCACAACATCCCTCGCTAAATTGTATGTAAAAGACTATAATGGGACCGTGGTGCAGAACAATTCTGCTGTATGGGACTTAGGTTTAACTGGATCTCCTGCATAGAGGCCGGAGGTACTCGCAATACTTCCAGCCCTGCCTTTTGCTTCTGTGTCTCGTGCCTTTGATTATAATACAGATTTTGACGGATTGCAAGAAGATTCCGTACAGCACAGGCCTTGCGGGCAAAAAACGGCCCTGCCTAACTGAACAAATAACCTGTTCAGATTAGGCAGGGCCATTCATTTTGGTACGGCTGAAGGGATTCGAACCCCCGACCTTTTGGTTCGTAGCCAAACACTCTATCCAGCTGAGCTACAGCCGCATACTGTCTGTTTGACAGCTTATTTATATTAGCACACTCTCAAGCAAAAAGCAAGAGGAAATTTGAAAAAAACCGAAGAATTTCCAAGGCGGCAGATGAGCCCCTCCCCTGCTGTTAAAAAGGCCGGGACCTGAGCGTTCAGGTCCCGGCCGGATGCCCGCAGGCTCAGGCAAAGAAGGCGTGTGCGCCGATGGTGGCCACATGGGGCCGGTTGCGGGAGGCCCAGCTGCCCGGTGTCGCCCGGGGGTTGACAAAGTAGAGGGCGTCCCCCACTGTATTCGCGCCGTCCAGGCAAAGCTTGGCGGCAATGACGCTTTCCGCGTTCGGGGTGCTGTAGATGGTCCCGTTCATCACCGGAGTAAACTGGCTCTGCTGGAACACCACCGCGTACACTGAATTGGGGAAGGCGGGGCTGTTGACCCGGTTGAGGACTACATTGCCCACGGCAATTTTCCCGGCCAGGGGCTGATTACCGCTCTCGGCATAGATAATGCGGGAGAGCCAGTAGAGGGAATCCTGGGGATAGGCCTGTCCACCGGGGGTGATGGGACCGCTGCCGGAGGTGATATACACCGTACCGCTGTTCCATCGCACGGTGGCGCCCAGCGCCCGGCAGAGCACCCGGACCGGCACCAAAAGGCTGCTGTTCTTACAGGCCACGCCGTCGGGTACATAGAGGTAGCGGCCATTGGCAACCAGATAGGTGGACTGGGGCTTGATGAACAGCTCCAGGCCCTCCGCCCGGACCTCCGCCTGACCATTGGCCCACTGGGTCTGCGCGTCGGGATAAAGGGCCTCCACAATGGGCCAGTAGGACACATAGACCGTCTGGTTGACTGTCTGGGTGGCAATCTCTTTCTCTATTTCAACTCCGTCGATGACAAAGCTCACGCCAACGTCCACAGCCGCGGCCGGGCAGCTCAGTGCAAAGAAAAGCGCCAAGCAGAGTACCGCATGAATGGCACGTGTTTTCATTGGTTGAAACCTCCTGATAAAGTTTGTAACCGGTTATTCACCGGTTTGTAACTATATTGTAACCACTTTTACAGCATTTGTCAATTAGACGTTTTGACGAAAGCGGTCGAACCCTTCTGCCCCAAGGGATTGAGGTTATTTTTTTCGTGCTCCGATATAACTATTATTACCAAAAATGCAAAAAAACACGCCCGCAGAAAGGAAAATCCTTCCAGCGGGTGTGTAGATTTTCTGGGATAGACTTCAGCGGTAAAACCAGTGGGTGCCGATGGTGGTCACGTAGGTCCGTTCCTCCATGGTCCAGAGATTCCCGGCCAGGGCGGGAGCCAGAAAATAGAGGCTGTTCCCGGCGGTGTTGGCCCCCTCCAGGCAGAGCTTGGCGGCCAGAATGCTGCTGTCGCTGGGGGCGTCGTAGATGGTCCCGTTTTTCACCGGGGCAAACTGTCCACCCCAGCGGGCGTCGAAAATTACATCATAGACCTTGTTGGGAAACTCCGGGGAGGCCACCCGGTTGAGAATGACATTTCCTACGGCAATCTGCCCCTCCAAGGACTCCCCCTTGCTCTCGGCGGAGATGATGCGGGAGAGCCAATACAAATCCTGCTCAGGATAGCGCTCCCCGGCGGGGGCGATGGCCCCGCTGCCGCCGGTGACGGTCACTGTGCCGCTGGCGGGCTCCCAATCTACCTGAGCGCCCAGCGCCGCCGCCAAAACCCGCACCGGTACCAGTGTGCTCCCTTGGGAGGAATAGACCCCGGTGGGGGCGTAAAGGGCCCGGCCATTGGCTTCTATGTACGAGGCGCCCGGCTGGGCGCTGAGGGACAGGTCCTCCGCCCGCGCAACCGCCTGCCCCCGCTCCCAGGCCACCTGGGCATCGGGCCGCAGGGCCTCCGTAACCGCCCGGAAGGGCACATAGGTGGTGTTTTGATAGACATAGGTATCCGCTGTATCCAAAACCGCGCCGTCCACCACCAGCGGACCGGCGGCGGCCGCTCTTCCTCCAGACAGCACCGCCACGGACAGCGCCGCAGCTGCCAGCCATTTTCTTTTCATAAGTGTCACCTCTTGAAACTTTTTGTAACCGAATTGTAACCCCTTTCCCCCTTGCCGCGCAACCCTCAAATTTTCCCAGCGGCCTGACGGCGGTCGGAGGCCCCATCCCGCGGCCCTCCCCTGTCCCCTCCGCAATTCCCGCACGCCCGCCGCAGATTTCAGTTTGACGGGGCGGGGGTGTTGGATGTAAAATAAAGGAGACGGACCCAGACCCCCCTCCAGTCCAGCGGGACCCGGATACAGCGGGGGAGCCCGCGCAAGCCGCTGGACAAGGGGGGATAACCGGTCTGCCATCCTCTAAAAAGACGTCTGCGTGCCGGTCCCGGCCATCCGGCGGCACGGAGGCGGAGTGCAGATGAACGAGGTGAACACCATGACCAAAACGGAAGAATCCCGGTTTCAGGCCCGCTTGTCCCGGCACCTGGACGAGCTGCGCTGGCTGTACCTGGAGCTGTACCGCAACGACTCCATGTTTGCCGAGCTGTGCGAACAGCTTCACTCCTTTGCCCAGGAGCGCCCGAAAGCCCTGAAGAAGCGGGACGCGGAGCGGGAGGCCGACCCGGAGTGGTACCGCTCCAACGGCCTTACCGGCATGATGCTGTACATCGACAATTTTGCCGGGAACCTGAAGGGCGTGCGGGACAAGCTGCCCTACCTGGAACGGGCGGGAATCAATCTCATCCACCTGATGCCCTTCCTGGACACGGTGCCGGGGCGGAGCGACGGGGGCTATGCCGTAGCGGACTTTCGGGCGGTGCGGCCCGACCTGGGCACCATGGAGGACCTGGACAAGCTCACCGCCGCGTGTCACAAAAAGGGTATCAACGTGTGCATGGACTTCGTGATGAACCACACCAGCCAGGACCACGCCTGGGCCCAAAAGGCCCTCCAGGGGGACGGGGAGTACATGAGCCGGTATTTCTTTTTTGCCGACCCGTCCATCCCTCAAGAGTATGAAAAGACCGTCCCCCAGGTGTTCCCCACCACCGCGCCGGGAAATTTCACCTGGCTGGACGGGTGCGGGCACTATGTCATGACCTCATTTTATCCCTACCAGTGGGACCTGAATTACCGCAACCCCCGGGTATTCAATGAGATGATGTACAATTTCCTCTTCCTGGCCAACCGGGGCATGGACATGATTCGCATTGACGCGGTGCCCTACATCTGGAAGGAGCTGGGCACCGACTGCCGCAACCTGCCCCAGGTCCATACCATCGTGCGCATGATGCGCATGATTGGGGAGATTGTCTGTCCCTCTGTCATTCTCCTGGGAGAGGTGGTCATGGAGCCGGTGAAGGTGGTCCCCTACTTCGGCACGGTGGAAAAGCCAGAATGCCACCTGCTCTACAACGTGACGACCATGTGTACCACCTGGCACACGGTGGCCTCCAAGGATACCCGGCTGCTCCGGCGACAGCTGGATATTGTCAACCGCCTCCCCAAGGAGTATGTATTTCTCAATTATTTAAGGTGTCACGACGACATCGGCTGGGGCCTGGACTATGAGGCCCTCAAGCCCTGGGGTATCACCGAGGTCCCCCACAAGAAATTCCTCAGCGACTATTTCCAGGGCCTGACGCCGGACAGTGTCAGCCGGGGGGAGCTGTACAACGCCGACCCGGCCAGCGGCGACGCCCGCCAGTGCGGCACCACCGCCTCTCTGTGCGGCATTGAGAAGGCGGGCTTCGAGGGAGACGGGGCGGCTATGGAACGGGCCGTACGCTTTGATTTGACCCTCCACGCCATGGTGTTTTTGCAGACGGGCATTCCCCTGCTGTACAGCGGGGACGAGATTGCCCAGGTGAACGACTACAGCTACCGGGACGACCCCAACAAGGCCGATGACAGCCGCTACCTCCACCGGGGGAAGCTGCGCTGGGACTTGGCGGAGCACGCGGAGGACCAATCCACCCCGGAGGGACAGGTGTTCTGCGGCCTCAGAACCCTGGGGGCCCTGCGCCGGGAAAATCCCGCCTTCAGCACGGCGGCGGACGTTTGGACCCTGGACACCGGGAATAACGGCCTGCTGGCTATGGGGCGGTATTGGAAGGGGCAGAAAATCATCGGCGTGTTCAACTTCACCGGTGAGGAAGCGACGGCTTCCTTCCCCCATGACCCCGGTGTGTTCACCGACCTGTTTACCGGAGAGGTCCGCACCCTGGAGCGGCTGTCCATCCCCCCCTACGGCTTCTATTATCTGGAACAGACACAAGCGGAGCAGACATAAGAAAGGAAGAACATTATGAGAGAATTTACCTACACCGTCACCGACCCCGCCGGTATCCACGCCCGGCCCGCCGGTCTGCTGGTCAAAGCCGCCAAGGCTCTGGACAGCACCGTTACCATCACCAAGGCCGGAGGCAAATCCTCCGCCGCCACCAAGCTCATGGCCCTGATGGGCCTGGGCATTCAGCAGGGCGACACCGTCACCGTCGCCATTGAGGGCGGAAAGGAAGACGAGAACGCCGCCGCTCTGGAGCGCTTTTTTCAGGAAAACCTGTAAGCCACGGGCGTCCGTCCCAGGGCGGACGCCCCCACAAATTGGGGGGGAGAATCACATGAGGTTCATGGAGGGAAAGGGCGTCTCCAAAGGCGTCGTCAAGGGTCCCATCTGCTTTTACCAGCGGGCGGCGGCAGCGGTATCCAATCACGCTTCTCTGGGCATGGAGGCGGAAAAGCGCCGCCTGGAGGACGCCAAGGCGGCTTCTATCGAGCAGCTCAACGCCCTGGCCGAGCAGGCGCGGGAGGAAGCCGGAGCGGACGCCGCCCTGTTGTTCGAGACCCACGCTATGTTTATCGAGGACGAGGACTTTTGCGACTGCATGGACGCCGCCCTGATGGAACAGCCCTGCACCGCCGAGGGGGCGGTGGAGCTGGCCGGGGAGCAATTCTCCGCCATGCTGGCGGAGATGGACGACCCCTACATGCAGGCCCGCGCCGCCGACATCCGGGACGTGGCCCGCCGTATGCGCAACAACCTGATGGGCGTGACCGAAGGGGGTATCGACGTTGGGGAGCCGGTCATTCTGGCCGCCGGCGACCTGGCCCCCTCGGAGACGCTCCAGCTGGACAAGCGCAGTATTCTGGGCTTCCTCACCCAGGGGGGCTCCAGCAGCAGCCATACCGCCATTTTGGCCCGGACCATGGGTATCCCGGCCATCTGCGGCCTGGGGGACGCCCTGGACCCGGCGATGAACGGCTGCACCGTGTACATGGACGGCGAGACGGGGCAGGTGGTCCTGGAACCGGACGGCCCCACTCTGGCGGACTTCGAGGCAAAGCTAGCGCGGCAGCGGGAGCAGCAGGCCCTGGCGGAGTCCATGAAGGGACAGGCGGACGTGACGTTGGACGGACGGCCTCTGATGGTGTATTGCAACATCGGCTCCCCGGAGGACGTGGCGGCGGTCCAGGCCAACGACGGACAGGGCATTGGGCTATTTCGCTCCGAGTTTCTCTACCTGACCGCCAGCCAATATCCCACAGAGGACGCCCAGTTCCGGGCATACAAACAGGCGGCCGCCGCTATGAACGGAAAACGGGTGGTCATCCGCACGCTGGACATCGGCGCGGACAAACAGGCGGCATATTTCAACCTGCCCAAGGAGGAAAACCCCGCCCTGGGCCTCCGGGCCATACGCATCTGCCTGAACCGCCCGGAGGTGTTCCGCACCCAGCTCCGTGCCCTGTACCGGGCCTCCGCCTACGGCAAGGTAGCGATTATGTTCCCCATGATTACCTCGGTCTGGGAGGTCCGGGCGTGCAAAGAGGCCTGCCGGGCGGTCATGGCCGAGCTGGACCAGGAGGGCGTCCCCTACAACCGGGACACGGAGCTGGGCATTATGATTGAAACCCCGGCCTCCGTACTGGTGGCGGAGGAGCTGGCCAGAGAGGTGGACTTTTTCTCGGTGGGCACCAACGACCTGACCCAGTATACCTTGGCCTGTGACCGGCAGTCCAACGATTTGGGCCGGTTCTTCGACCCGCGTCACCCCGCTGTCCTTCGGGCCCTGAAGCTGGCCGCTGACGCCGCCCATAAGGCGGGTATCTGGATTGGTATTTGCGGCGAGCTGGCGGCGGACCTGTCTCTGTTAGAAACTTTCCTGGCCATCGGCATTGACGAGCTTTCCGTGTCCCCCAGCGCCGTGCTGCCCCTCCGGGCGGCTCTCCGGCGCACCAGCGCCAAGGCCTGCACCCTGGACCGGCTGGAGTGCCAAGCGGAAGGAGAAAGGGAATGAAGCTCATCGGTATCACCGGCCCCACGGGGGCGGGCAAGACCACGGCTCTGGGCGCTCTGAAGGAACTGGGAGTACAGATCATTGACGCCGACGCGGTGTACCACCGCCTGTTGGCGGAGAGCGCCCCCCTGCGGCAGGCCCTGACGGACCGCTTTGGCACAGAAATCCTGGACGGGGCGGGCGGACTGGACCGCAAGCGCCTGGGGGCGGTGGTCTTTGCCGACCCGGCGGCTCTGGAGGCGCTGAACGCGATTACCGGACCCTTTATCCGGGCGGAGCTGGACCGCCTCTGCGCCCAGGCGGAGCAGGCGGGGAAACATGCCGCCATTGACGCCATTGGTCTGGTGGAGAGCGGCATTGGAGAGCGGTGCCACGCCGCGGTGGCGGTGCTGGCCCCGCAGGATGTACGCATACGGCGCATTATGGAGCGGGAGGGCATTTCCTACGACTACGCCCGCAGCCGGGTGGAGGCCCAGAAGGGGGAGGACTTTTTTCGGGCGCACTGTTCCCATGTGCTGGTCAATGACGGCGCCAAGACTCCGGCGGAATTTCGCGGGGAGGCTCTGGCGCTGTTCCGGCGGCTCCTGGCGGAATGAGGTAATATGTTTTACTTGATTTTCCTGAAAAACTGTGCAATACTTGAAAGCAGAAGTCTCAGGTTTCCAAGAGCGCAGGCTTTAACCAAGAAGAAGGCTTAGAAGGGAGTTTGTTTGGGTATGGAATTAGCAGAGATTGTTGATGTAAAGGAATTGCAGCGCGTCCAGGATTTGTTTTCTCAGGCTACTGGCATGGCGGCAGTAACCGTAGATTTGAATGGTAATTTTGTTACGAAACCCAGCAATTTCACAGATTTTTGCATGAAATACACCCGGGAGTCTCCGGTGGGCGCGCAGCGGTGCGCCAAGTGCGACGCGGAGGGCAAGGGTGCGTATTTCTGTCACGCGGGGCTCATGGATTTTGCCGAGCCGATTATTATTGACGGGGTGCAGTACGGCAATGCCCTGGGCGGGCAGGTGCTCCCCCGCGAGCCGGACCTGGAGCAGTTCCGCCAGGTGGCTCGTGAGCTTGGCGTCCCGGAAAATGAGTACATCGCCGCGCTGAAGAAGGTCAACGTCCGTCCGGAGGAATCCATCCGCGCGGCGGCGGGCCTGCTGCAAGAGCTGATACGCAACATGGTTATGCTGCGCATTGCCAGTGAAAGCGGCAGCGGCATGAGTGTTTTGGAGGAAGAAATTGAGGGGATGTTGGACCGTTCGCGGGATATTTCCTCCAAGACTCACGATTTGAAGAAAGTTTCTACCCAGCAGAAGCTGCTCTCCATCAATGCGGCCATTGAGGCCGGGCGGGCCGGCGACGCGGGCAAGGGTTTCCGTATTGTGGCGAACCAAATGGGGGAGCTGGCGGAGTCCTCTACCGATATCTATGAGACTATCATGACAGACTCGGAAGAAATTCGCGCTTCGGTGAAGCGCTTGGAAGCTACGTTCAAAAAGTGGAGTATGTAAGGTCTTAGCGGCTTTCGGGGGGGCTTTGGGGGTTCTCTTTTGCTTCTTCCTCGGGACTCCCTACAGGGTCGTTGGCTGGTCCCGCCTCCGGCGGGTTACTTTCCAGCGATGGAAAGTAACCAAAGATCGCCGGGCCTGCGGGCCCGGACCCGGGGTCGGGGGGCGGCGGAATAGGTACGGGGCTTGCAAGCCCTTTGGCTGTTACCCGCCGTTTTAGCCTCCGCCCTCTACACTTCGGCCATTGGCCCCTCGGGCGGATATCCCCCTGGCAAAACTTGAAAGTAGTTGCCCTGCCTTCGGCTGTACTCATGCCGCCCAACGATGGTACCAACCTCTACAAGATAGCTTTGGGGTTGAGTCGGTGGGTGTTATTTTCATGCCTTTAGTGCTTTCGGAGTTTTCAGAACTTTCAGAGCGTTCAGGGTTTTCAGTTTTGCGAGACAACGGGACTATTTGCGAAAAACATAAGGCTACAGGTTTTTCTCCGCACCGACTCAACCCC
Source organism: uncultured Flavonifractor sp. (assembly GCA_910585415.1). Lineage (GTDB taxonomy): Bacteria > Bacillota > Clostridia > Oscillospirales > Oscillospiraceae > CANAAV01. Next base: position 54 of record CAJUDT010000077.1, on the reverse strand, counting down.
AAATCTATCAAGTAGAAGATGGTAGTCCGAAAGGCGGCATGTGGACCAGCCCCG
>CAJUDT010000076.1 GCA_910585415.1 uncultured Flavonifractor sp. | reverse complement strand
GGCCGCCCCCCACCCCCGTTTTTTGAGGGAAGTGTCCAGAGAAACCGTAGGTTTCGCTGGTGATTCTTTGGTTACTTTCTAATCACTTAGAAAGTAACCCGCCGGAGGCGGGACCAGGTAACGAAACGTAGGGAGAACCGAGGAAGAAGCAAACGGGAAAGCCGAAGCAAGTCACATCCCCTCAGCAATCCTCCGCCCGGTCGGACTAGCGGCCAGTCCCCCGCCTCCAGTCTCGCGCAGGGCAGCGGGGAGGCACTCCCCCACACTGCGCATAGCGTCGATGACCTCATCACAGGGAATCACACTCCCCGCCCCGGACAGGGCCATCTCGGCGCAGGAGAGCGCATTGACCGCCCCCATCACGTTTCGTTTCACGCAGGGAACCTCCACCAGGCCCGCCACCGGGTCGCACACCAACCCCAGAGTATTGGCCAGCGCCATCCCGCAGGCATGGGCCATCTGCTCCGCCGAGCCCCCCATAATGTGAACCAAAGCGGCCGCAGCCATCCCCGACGCGGAGCCAACCTCCGCCTGACAGCCGCCCTCCGCCCCGGCAATGGAGGCCCGCTGGGCAATCACCTGCCCGAACCCGGCGGACACATACAGCGCCTGAACCATCCTTTCATCCGGAATCCCGTCCCGCCGCTGGAGCGGAATCAACACCGCCGGCAGCACCCCGCTGGCCCCCGCCGTGGGCGCCGCCACAATGCGCCCCATACAGGCATTGCACTCCCCCGTCTTGAGGGCCGTGGCAATCACCTCCCGCAAAAAGGGCGGACACAGCCCCGCCCCAGGGCCCTCCAACAGGGCCCCCTCGCCGCCGGTGAGGCCGCTGGGGGACCGGCGCTGGGGGTCATACCCCTCCACCGGCTCCCGCATCGCCCGCCAGAGGCCCTCCATCTTGTCCCAGGAGCGCCCCCGCTCCACCCCGCGGTCCCGCAGGTCCTCTTCTAAAACGGCCTCCCACAGCGGACGGCCCTCCGCCGCCGCCAGCAGGCCCGCAATGGACGAAAATGCCATTACTCCGCCCCCTCCAAATCCAGATACACCAGCCGCACTACCCCCGGGCAGGCCCGAAGCTCCGCCACCGCCGCCGCCGGGATGGACTGGTCACTCTCCAGCACCATCACCGCCAGCCCGCCCCGCATGTCCCGATACAGCTGCATGGCGGCAATATTCACCGCGTGCCGGGACAGGGCGGAGGTCACCTCCGCCACCATGCCGGGCTTGTCCCGATTGCGGATAATCAACGTGGGCAGCTCTCCGCTGAAGCTGGCCTCCAGGCCGTCAATGGAGCACACCTTGACCCGCCCGCCCCCTAGGGACGAGGCGACCACCTCCAGCACATGCCCGTCGGGCGCGGTGGCCCGCACCAGTACAGAATTAGGATGGACCCCCTTGAGGGTCGTCTTGCCCAGGGTGAGGTCCATCCCCGCCTCCCGCGCCAGCTCGAAGGACTGGGGAAGCCGGGGGTCGTCGGGCTCCATGCCCAGCAGGCCCGCCGCTAACGCCCGGTCCGTACCGTGGCCCGCCCCGGTGGCCGCAAAGGAGCCGTGCAGCAGCAGATCCGCCGCCGCCGGCTGAACCCCCAGCAGGCGGCGGGTAATGCGCCCAATGCGAGCCGCTCCCGCCGTATGGGAGGACGAGGGACCCACCATCACCGGGCCCATGATGTCAAATATGGTCATGGTACACTCCTTTTAAGAAAAGGTTAGGAACTTTCTGCACATAGATGATTGTCGGTACAAATTGCCTGTTCAAGCCTTTGCTCGAGCGTTAATTTTGTGCTGCTGATGATAATCATATTGGATGGGATGTCCCCTTTGGGTTCTGCGGAATCCTGCCGCCGCTGAATCAGCACGGTGAAACTGCATCGTTTTTTCTTTCCGGCCATATGCAGAAGAGAGATTGCCTCTTGCAGTGATTCGGAAGGTTTTTGCAGTTTAATTGCTACCGGCGCGCCTAGATAGTGCTTTTTCAAAAACGCATCAATTCCCCTGTTTCGCTGGACGATATCGCAGTCAAATTGACTCAAAATCGCCTGTTCCTCCGGGGTTTTGGTTTGGTATGAGGTCACGCCGGTTTTGAGCAGCTGAGACTCTGTTTTTTGGGGGCAGGACAACCGCTCTCTGCACAGCTGAATGGCGGCGGGGCTGTTGTCCATCCCGATATAGTCCCGCCGCAGCAGCTTGGCCGCCACCAATGTGGAGCCGCTGCCGCAAAATGGGTCTGCAATGAAATCCCCTTCATCTGTGCTGATACGGATGATTCTTTGGAGCAGCTCAATGGGCTTTTGGGTGGGATATCCCGTGCGCTCTTTGGCTTTCGGGTTGAGAAATGGGATTTCCCAGACATCGGACATGGGAACACCCTGCTTTTCTTTTGCCGGAACGGTGTTCCCGCGCTCGTCGCGTTTATAGATAACCTTTCCGTCCGCGTTCCGAATCCGCTCCTGCAAAATCTGGTCTAAGTTTGTTGTGGGTGAGTAAGTTCCGTACTGGACATTGAATTTATAGCGACTGGATTTGGAGTAGAAAAAAATTGTCTGATGCCCGGACAGCAGACCTTTTTTAGCGTTTGACCATCGTTTGTAGCTCCAGATAATTTCACTTCGGAACTGCTGTTCTCCAAAGACCTCATCTAACAGCAGACGGACATAGTGAGACGATGTGCTGTCACAATGCAGAAAAATCGAGCCAGTGTCCTTCAAAACCCGCCGCATTTCGATCAGCCGCTCCTTCAGAAAGGCTAAATAATCCCCGCGTGAGCTCCAGACGTCGGAAAAACCGTATACGGTCCCGGCTGCACTGCGCAGCATATGCTGCTTTTGCGTAAAAAAGGGCGGGTCCAGATAAATCATATCTACCGTGCAGTGCTTCAGTGTTTTCAGTCCGTTCAAACAGTCATCTTGGATTAACATAAACCCACGGTTACCCCCTGACATTTGCGATTTCTTCCAAAATTTTCAGCAGGTCGATGTTGGTAAGATCTTTGATGTATGCCCAGGCCCGGTCGCCGCAGTAATAGCTTCCGCCAATGCCCTGATACAGTGTTTCCAATGTCTCCTGAATGCGCATTGCCTGCAGCCGCTGGGGGTAGTAGAACATAACGCGGACTGGAACATAGCCGCTTTCCCGAATTGCCCGTACACGGGTATGCTCTTTTGTGATATGATCTCCATCGGTTGTAGCATCACGCCACTTTATTTCATGTGCCAAACCGTCTACCAGACAATCAATTTCAAAGGTTTTAGGACGGCCTCCTGAAGGATTTGGAATTTTGACCCTTGTGGCTTGGGGAAACCGGTGTTTGATGCAGGCAACAGCGGCTTCCTCCAAAAAAGAACCTGCGTATTTGTACAGAAAACGCCCTTTGTTTTGGTACAGGTCTATGAGGCGGCCCTCTTCCTCCATAACGCCTAATACGCGATAGAGCAGATAGTGGGATGTGTCATCCTGTTCCATTTCCACAGTGCGCCGCTCCACCCGCCGTTTCAGCTCTTCCGCGTAGCGGCTGGCCATAGACTTTATAATTTGAAACATTTCTTGGTCCAAGAAATCACCTTCAATGCACCTTGGTCATAAGCCCAGCTTGTCGAAAAAGTCCTGCGGACGTTCCCGCCAAGCTGAGGAAAATTTCAAAACTTGTTGCACAAGTTCCGAAATTTTGTGATTCCGACGCGAAAGAAAACCCTGACGGTTTTCTTTCACACTATCTTTCCCTCCGAAACCTTTGGTCTAAGCGGTTTTTCGACAGTCTGGTCATAAGCCTTCCCTTTCCTGCCGTTCGCTGCGGCCTGTCAGGTAATCCAAAGACACCTCCAAAATATCCGCCAGCGCCAGCAAGCCGTATAAATCTGGAATATGCTTGCCCTCTTCATAATACTGATAGGCCCGCAGGGTAATGGCCAGACGGTCGGCCATTTCTCGTTGTTTCAGGCCCTTTTCCAGCCGGATTTCCCGGAGCCGTTTGCAAAATTCACTCAAAAAATCCCTCCAGCCATTGACACGAAGCAATAATTCATAAGAGGTGTTGACGATGGATGTTCTTCTGCATATGGTCTACGAACTGTTTTCGACCGGGATTTGCCTGGGTCTGGAGCTGGGGCGGCTGTCCTCCGCCCGGCAGGCGCCGGACCCCCTCACCGCTCCGTGTGTTCGTTGGCCCGGAGGTTGATGGGCTCATGCCGGAGCTTGGAGAAGGCGAATTTCTGGCCGTTATACAGGCCGTAATACCCGGAGAGCATAAAGGACACCCCGATGGACGCGGCGAAGAGGCCTAAGCTGTGGCCGGTGAGCAGGCCGGGGCTGTCTCCGGCGAAGAGCTCGACGGCCAGCAGCAGGGAGGTCACGGGGCAGTTGGTGACGCCGCAGAACAAGCTGACCATCCCCAGCCCCGCGCCAAAGGAGGGGTGCAGCCCCAGCAGGGGCGCGGCCACACAGCCGAAGGTGGCTCCGGTAAAGAACACGGGGACGATTTCTCCCCCCTTGAAGCCCGCCCCCAGGGTAACGGCGGTAAAAATGATTTTCAGAAGGAAGGCTTCCGGCCGGGCCTGTCCGGCGGCGGCGGCATGGATGATGTCCTCACCCGCGCCGTTGTAGTCGAAGGTGCCCGGGTTCCACAGCCAGACCAGCAGAGTCAGCCCAATCACCAGCCCGCCGCCCAGAGCGGCCCATGAGACGCTCCCCAGCCGGGACTTTTCCCGGAGCTCCGTGGGCAGGTGCATAATCCGGCAGAACAGGATGGACAGCAGTGCAAAGAGCACCCCCATGCCCACCGCCTGAATCAGGGTCAGGGGGGCCAGGTCGGGGATACCAGCCAAAGTGAAATCGGTGCCCGGCACGCCCAGGGTCCGGGCGGTCAGCAGGCCCACAAAGGCCGAGAGCACACAGGGGACGATAGCGGCATCATAGAGCACGCCCACACTGACCACTTCCATGACGAAGGTAGCGGCGGCCAGAGGGGTGCCGAAGAGGGCGGAAAAGGCGGCGGACATACCGCACATGGTCAGCGCCCGCCGGTCCCAAGCCTCCAGGCGCAGATACCGCCCCACACTGGAGGCAATAGAACCGCCGATTTGCAGAATAGCCCCCTCCCGCCCGGAGGACCCGCCCACCAAATGGGTCAGGATGGTGGACACAAAGACCAGGGGCGCGGTGCGCAGGGGGACCGGGGCATCCTCGCCTACGGCATCCAGGACCTGGCTGGTCCCCCGGTTGTGCTCCATGCCGCAGGCCCGATAGACGAAAGCGATGGCCGCGCCCGCCGCAGGCAGGAGAAGCAGCAGCCAGGGGTATTTCGCCCGCAGGTGTACGGCCCAGTGGAAGCAGGCGGAAAAGGCGGCGCTGACCACCCCGATTACCAGGCCGGTGACGCAGGCGAAGAGCATCCACTTGAGGAAAATCATGGGCTGGCTGAACCAGACTTGCGGCCCGCCTGTGGGCTTGAAGGAGAACTTCACAGCTGACACACACCTTTCTCTTAGCCGCCATTCCAGCGGCGGAACAGACGGTCGGAAAACCGCCTTGGCGGGAAGGTCCGCCACGGCGTTTTCGCCAAGCTGGAAGCTATTATATCATATCCGGCAAGTTTTTTCTGCATCCTTATGGATTTTTTTTTGCCGTGTGGTATAATACCTGATATCTCACGCGATTACCAAAAGGAGGGATCACCGTGCCGCCGCCATTATGGCCGCAAATTATTCTACAGCTGTTCCTGCTGATACTCAGCGCCCTTCTTTCCGCCGGTGAGGGGGCTGTGTCCGTTTTGAACGAGGCCGCGCTCCGCCGCCGGGCGGAGGAAAACGACCCCCGCGCCCAGCGCCTGCTGCCCATGGTGGAGCAGGCCCGCGCCCTCCACACCGCCGCCCGGACCGGGTGTACGCTGGCGGGCCTCTTTGCCGCCGCCTTTGCGGCCATCCGCGTCTCTCTGCCCCTGTCGGGGCGTATCGTCCGGCAGTACCAGCTGACCGGGGCCGCCGCCTGGGCGGTGGAGGTTGCCGCCGTTTTGGCGGTGGCTCTGGTGCTGTGCGTGGTGACTCTGGTCTTTGCCCGGCTGGTCCCCAGCCGTCTGGCCGCACAGCGGCCGGAGGGGGCCGCTCTGGCCGTCTGGGGGAGCGTGCGGGTGGTCATGGTCCTGCTGGCCCCCCTGAATTGGCTCCTGACCGCCGCCGCGGGCGGTGTGCTCCGGATGCTACATATCGACCCCGCCCAGCAGGCCGACCCGGTATCGGAAGAGGGCATCCGCAAGCTGGTGGACATCGGGGAAGAAAAGGGCGCCATTGAATCGGGCGAAAAAGAGATGATTGAAAACATCTTTGAGTTTAACAACAACACGGCCAGCGATGTGATGGTCCACCGCACCGAGATGGTCATGCTGTGGGCGGAGGATACGGCGGATGAGGTCTTTGCCGCCATTGAGGAATCGGGGCTCTCCCGGTTTCCGGTGTATGAGGAGGACGCGGATGATGTCATCGGGATACTGAATGTCCGTGATTTTTTGCTGAATGCCCGCCGTCCGGCCCCCAAGCCCCTGCGGGAGCTGCTGCGTCCGGCATATTTTGTCCCGGAGTCGGTCCGGGCGGACGTGCTGTTCCGGGACATGCAGAGCCGGAAGGTGCATCTGTCCATCGTGGTGGATGAATACGGCGGCACGGCGGGTCTGGTGACCATGGAGGACCTGCTGGAGGAAATCGTGGGCAACATTTATGATGAGTTCGACCCCCAGGAAGATCAGGAGATTATTCCATTGGGGGAGGGGCGCTGGCGCATCGCCGGCGGGACGGACCTGGACGACGTGGCGGAGGCCCTCGGTGTGGAGTTCCCCGAGGAAGAGGAATCCGAGACGTTGGGCGGGCTGGTGTTTGCCCAGCTCTCGGTGATCCCCGAGGACGGAAGCCGCCCGGAAGTGGAGGCCCACGGCCTGCGCATTCAAGTGGAGGAGCTGGCCGACCGGCGGGTGGAATGGGCGCTCGTCTCCAGAACGCCTGCGGAGGCCTGCAATTTGGAGGACGCCGGGGGGAAATAGCTGTCCCTTTTTACGTTTGGAGGCGCCGGAAAAATATACCAATGCCTATGTTGTGGAAATTATACGCTTCGGGTTCCGGCTGACTGTGCCCTTGCCTTTATCTGTCCCGTCTGTCTTTGGGAGAACGATGTATTTATACACAGTGATGATGAACCAAGTGATGAAAATGGTGGAACGACCCTGCAGGAAGCAAGGGAGAATTATCTCAAGTTTGGCGCTGCCAGGGAATATTTAATCAAACATGCTCGCTTACCAACACCGGAAGAACGGAGCGGCTAAACAAAAAAGACTGGAACACGGATAGTGGTTCCAGTCTTTTTTATGGCCTTTCAGCTGTGGGCAGAGGGGCCCGCCGCAATCCAGGCGCTTCCGACCACCGTATCCCCATCATAGAACACCGCCAGCTGGCCGGGGGTGGGGGCCCGGGCGGGGGCGGTCAGCTCCACCAAAACGCCCTCGTCCCAGGGGGAAATTACCGCCGGCGTCTCCGTTTTGGAGTGCCGCAGGCGGACGGTGACTTCCATAGGCTCCGTCAGAGCGCCGGTGGAAATCCAATTGGGCTGGACGCAGTGGGTCCGCCGGGCAAACAAATCCCCCCCGTCGGAGAGAACCACCCGGTTGCGCTCCAGGTCGATGGCCGAGACGAAATACCGGTGGGGCCCGGAAACCCCCAGACCCCGCCGCTGGCCAAGGGTGTAATGGTGTATGCCTTTATGCCGTCCCAGCACGTTTCCCTGGCGGTCCACGAAGTCCCCCGGCGGGGGCGTCTCTCCCCGCCGGTCCAGCCACGCGGCGTAGTCCCCGTCGGGAATGAAGCAGATTTCCATGCTGTCGGGCTTCTCCGCCACGGGAAGTCCGTATTCCTGCGCCAGGGCCCGTACACCGGTCTTTTCGTAATCTCCCAGGGGGAAGATAACCCGCTGTAATTGCTCCCTGGTGAGCCGGGCCAGCATGTAGGACTGGTCGTTGGCGGGCATACCCCGCAGCAGTATCCCATCTTGTACCCGCGCATAGTGCCCGGTGGCAACAAACCGTGCCCCCACCTGGTCCGCCAGGGCCAGCAGGGCGGGAAATTTCACCGTGGGATTGCACCGGGCGCAGGGCAAAGGGGTCCGTCCGGTCAGATATTCCTCCGCGAAGGGGGCGCACACATGGCGCTCCAGCGCCGCCCGGATGTCCGCCGTCTCAAAGGGCAGGCCCAGGGAGGCGGCCACCGCCGCCGCGTCCGCCCGCCCGGCCTCCCCCAGACCAATGTCCAGGTAGAGGCAGTATACATCATAGCACTCCAGCAGCCGCCGGGCCGCTACGGCGGAGTCCACCCCGCCGGACAGACCCAGCACCACCTTGTCCCGCCCGCCCATCACAGCCGGGGGGCGGAGGATTCCGTTCCGCGTGTCATTGTGTTCATGGTTTGCCTCCGTTCATGCGCTCTAAAGTAATCATCAAAACGGCCACATCCGAGGGGGAGACGCCGGAAATCCGGCCCGCCTGCCCCAGATTCAGGGGGCGAATCCGGTCCAGCTTCTGTCGGGCCTCCAGCCGCAGGCCCTCCATGGCGTGGTAGTCCAGGTCCGGCGGCAGGGGGTGGGACTCCATGCGGCGCTGTTCCTCCACCTGCCGGAGCTGGCGGTCAATATAGCCCTGATATTTGACGGAAATTTCCACCGCCTCCCGCACCGCCGGGGGCAGGTCCGGCCGGTCCCGGTCCAGGGGGGATAGACTCTCATAGGTGTTTTCCGGCCGTCGGAGCAGGTCGGCCAGACGGCCCTGAGGGGCCCCGGTGTGCTCCAGACGCTTAATCTCCCGGTCCACCGCCTCATATTTGGCCAATACCCGCTCGTAGCGTTCCCGGCCAATCAGCCCCAGCTCGTACCCGATGGGGCACAATCTCCGGTCGGCGTTGTCCTGCCGGTGCAGCAGCCGGTACTCGGTCCGGGAGGTCATCATCCGATAGGGCTCGTTGGTGCCCTTGGTCACCAAATCGTCCAGGAGCACGCCAATATACCCCTGGTCCCGCCGCAGAATCAGCGGAGGCCGTCCCAGGAGCTTCAGCGCGGCGTTGACCCCCGCCACAAAGCCCTGAACCGCAGCTTCCTCGTACCCGGAGGAACCGTTGAACTGCCCCGCCCCGTACAGGCCGGAGATTCCCTTGTGCTCCAGGGTGGGGAGCAGCTGGGTGGGGTCGGCGCAGTCGTACTCGATGGCGTAGGCGCAGCGGGTCATTTCCGCGTGCTCCAGGCCGGGGATGGTGTGAAGCATTTGCACCTGCACGTCCTCCGGCAGGGAGGAAGAGAGCCCCTGGATGTACAGTTCCCCGGTGTTCAGGCCCATGGGCTCAATGAAAAGCTGATGCCGGGGCTTGTCCGCGAACCGGACCACTTTATCCTCGATGGAGGGGCAGTACCGGGGCCCTACGCCCTCGATTACCCCGGAAAACAGGGGGGAGCGGTCCAGGTTGGCCCGGATGATGGCATGGGTGTCCGCGTTGGTGTAGGTCAGATGGCACACCGCCCGGTTAGGGGGAACCTGAGGCGTTTCAAAGGAGAAGGGGAGGGCGTCCCGGTCCCCCTCCTGGAGCTCCATCCGGGAAAAGTCCACGCTCCGGGCCAGCACGCGGGGGGGCGTGCCCGTCTTAAAGCGCCGCAGCTCCACCCCCAGCTGTTCCAGGCACCCGGTCAGCGCCAGGGCCGGGGCCAGACCGTCGGGCCCCGAGGAGCGGGCCGCGTCGCCCACAATGGTGCGCCCGCCCAGATAGGTGCCGGTGGCAATGACCACCGCCCGGACCTGATAGACCGCCCCATGGGCGGTGCGTACGGCGGACACCGCGCCGCCCTCGGTGCAGATTTGCGTAATTTCGTCCTGCTTGACCCAGAGGTTTTCCTGTTCCTCCAGGGTGTGCTTCATGACCTCCTGATACCGCCGCCGGTCGGCCTGGGCCCGCAGGGACCAGACTGCGGGGCCCTTGCCCCGGTTCAGAAGCCGGTATTGGATGCAGGCCGCGTCGGCGGCCCGGGCCATTTCTCCCCCCAGGGCGTCCAGCTCCCGGACCAAATGGCCCTTGCCGGTGCCGCCCACGGCAGGATTGCAGGGCATGTTGCCCACCGCGTCCAGGTTGACGGTGAAGCACAATGTCCGCAGGCCCATCCGGGCGGCGGCTAAGGCGGCTTCAATGCCCGCGTGTCCCGCGCCGATGACGGCGATATCAAAGGTTCCCGCTTGGTATTCCATACTATCCCTCACGTATCTCTATCATTGAAATTTACTCTCCGTATACAATGGAAAGGGCCTGCCTGCAATTTTGGATTTCGGCAGTCCGGGGCGCGCCGCCGTACTCTCCATCCAGGGTCCAGGGGAGGGCCTCCGGACAGGTGATGTGCAGGTGGGAGGTGTGCAGGCTGACGACAAGGCCGTTTTCGTCCGGAGCCATTTGGAGCAGGGCGCGGATTACAGCCTGAAGCTGGGCGGGGGTCTGGGGGAGGCGGACCAGGATGCACTCGAACAGGCCGTCGTCCAGCTTGACGGCCTCGGCGGGGGCTCCCCGGAAGCCGCCCACGGAAATGGTGTTGGACACCATGCCGTAACAGAAATCGCCTTCCTCGACGCCCCCGTCGTGCTCCACCCGGAGGGGGTAGGCCTGAATGGAGCTCAGGCGGGTTGCGCCCTCCAGCACGTAGGCCAGGTGGCCAAAGAGATTTTTGAAGGGCTGGGGGGTGTTGTAGGACACGTCGGTGAAGGCCCCGAAGGCGGCTACGTAGATGAAGTAGCGGTCGTTGAAGCGCCCGATGTCCACCGGGCGGGGGACGCCTGCGGCGGCGGTCCTGGCGACGGCCTCCATACCACGGGGGAGGCTGAGATTTTTGGAAAAATCGTTGGTGGTGCCTGCGGGGATGTAGCCCACCTCCGGCCGGCGGGGAAGGGCCATCAGGCCGGCCGCCACCTCGTGGAGGGTGCCGTCGCCGCCGGCACAGACGATGCGCTCAAATTCCCCGGCCCGCGCCAGGGCGGTGGCGGTGGCGTCCCCAGGACCCTGGGTGGGGTGGATGGTTACGTCCCAGCCCGCTTGGGTCAGCGCCTCCAGGACTGCGGGCAGCTTGCTCTTTAATTGGCCTTTCCCGGCGTGGATGTTATAAATAAACAGCAGCTTTTTCATGGGGGCCTCCTTTTGGCTTCCTGGGTTGCTTTGACTTTTACTTTTGCTTCTTCTTCGGTACTTTGGTGGGATTTGGTGGCTGGTGCTGGCTTTTCGGGGGTTTTTGCCTCTTCCTCGATACTCTGGTGGGTTTCGTTATCTGGTCCCGCCTCCGGCGG
>CAJUDT010000075.1 GCA_910585415.1 uncultured Flavonifractor sp. | reverse complement strand
GGTGGAAAAGCTGGAGCGGATGGTCATTGACGAGCTGAACCGGCTGGCGGCGGCGTATCTGGACAAGGACGAGTTGGAACGGAGTATTGAGTTTTGCGAAAATTTGCAAGGCCAGAAAAAGCAGCTTGTGGATACCCTCTCCGCCTATGAGAAACGAATTGCCGAGTACACCAAGGGCCTGCGGGATTTATACATGGATAAGGTCAAAGGCCTGCTCAACGACAGCGACTTCTCCGCCCTTTCTAAAGAGTTTTCCTCCGAGAAATCCCGGCTGGAGCGTGTCCTGCTGGACGGCCATCGTCAGCTTGCTGAGCTGGAGGACAGAATTGCCGTTGGAGACAACCGAAAGGCCTTAGTGGAGCGGTATGTAAACCTGGAACACTTGACACGGGAAATCGTAGAAATCCTCATCGACCACATTACTGTAGGAAAGCGCGTCCCTGGCACTCGTGACGTTCCCATTGAAATCCACTGGAACTTTTAAGGAGCATAGCCCCATGCCACCCAAAGAAGAATTTGAAAAGTCTGTCCAATCCATCGACCAAGCCCTGGGCGAGATTGAGCGCACTCTGGAGCAAATGCTGACCCTGGCCCGCCTGTCCGCCAGCGATTTGAACGTAGACCGGGCCGCGCTGCAAAAGACGCTGGAACGCCTTCAACACAAAATCGATCGCATTGCGGACACCATTTGACTTGATTTTTCGCCATTTTCTGCACGAAGTTGCACTTTCGTGATTGCACCAGAGCAGAAGGCCCGCGTTACCTACGATAACATTCTGCGCCTGTCCGACGACCCGGACGTTAACGATGTTATCCGTTTCCTGCGGGAGCGCGAGGTAGTACATTTCCAGCGCTTTGGCGAGGCGGTCCGTCTGGCAAAAGAAAAGATGGATCAGAAAAACGTATATTTCTCAAACCCGGTAATCGATAAATAAAGACAAAATCCGCGCTAAAGAAATCCTTTAGCGCGGATTTAATATATTATGATTCGTCAGCCCCATCAACCAGCGCCAAAAACTCTTCCTCAGTCAGCACGGGGATGCCCAGCTCTTGGGCCTTGCGGAGTTTGGAGCCCGCCGCCTCGCCGGCCACCACATAGGCGGTCTTTTTGGAAACCGACCCGGACACCTTGCCGCCTTGGGCCTCAATTTTGGCCTTGGCTTCGTCGCGGGTAAAGCGCTCCAGGGTACCTGTGAGCACAAAGGTCTTATCGGCCAGCTTGTCCCCCACTGGCGCCTCGTGGCATTCCAGATTGACGCCTGCTTCCCGCAGTGTTTCAATCAGGTGGAGGCCCTGAGGACTTTGCAGCCAGCCAATCAAATTCTGAGCGGTAATTCCGCCGATGTCGGGCACAGCGGTCAGCTCTTCCTCTGTAGCCTCCATCAGAGCGTCCAACGTCCGAAAACGGATGGCCAGTATTTTTGCCGCCTTCTGCCCCACTTGGCGGATTCCAAAGGCAAAAAGCAGCTTGGACAGGTCGTTTTTCTTGGAGCGCTCCACAGCGGCCAAAAGATTTTCCGCCGATTTCTTGCCCATGCGCTCCAGCTCTGCCACGGATTCCACGTTCAAATGGTACAGGTCACCGGGACCCTTCACCAACCCGGCATGGACCAGTCCCTCTACTACTGCCGGCCCCAGACCCTCAATGTCCATAGCGTCCCGAGAGGCGAAATGAACCAGATGCCGCAGAAGCTGGGCGGGACATTCCGCCCCGGTGCAGCGAATGTGGGCTCCATCTTCGTCCCGCACCACTGGCGCACCGCAGACCGGGCATTGCTCGGGGAAAAGGTAAGGCTGCGTGCCCTCAGGGCGGTGCTGGTGCAAAACCGCCACAATTTCCGGGATAATTTCCCCCGCTTTCTGAACCAGCACGGTGTCGCCAATGCGAATATCCTTCTCGGTGATAAAATCCTGATTGTGCAGTGTGGCGTTGGTGACCGTTGTGCCCGCCAGCCGCACCGGCTCTACCACTGCTTTGGGGGTCAGCACACCAGTGCGGCCCACCTGGATGACAATATCAACCACTTTGGACGGCTTTTGCTCTGGGGGATACTTGAACGCCGCCGCCCATCGGGGGAATTTCGCCGTACTTCCCAGCACGGAACGATCTGTAAGGCTATTTACCTTTACGACTGCGCCGTCAATGTCAAAGGAAAACTCCTCACGTCCATCGCCCAAGGCTCCGATGCGCTCCGCCGCCTCTTGGATGGTCTTACAGGTGTAATGGGGAATCACCTTAAACCGCTGTTGTTCCAGGTACTCCAGGGTTTCCGCATGGGTTTCAAAGGTCTTTCCCTCCGCCCATTGAATATTGAATACCCGGATATCCAATCCCCGGGAGGCGGCAATTTTGGGGTCCAGCTGCCGCATAGACCCTGCCGCCGCGTTGCGGGGATTTGCAAACAGGGCTTCTCCGTTGAGCTCCCGTTCCCGGTTCAGGCGTTCAAAGCTCTTCTTGGGCATAAAAACCTCGCCCCGGACAATGAGGCTGGGCAGCGCCTCCGGCAGACGCAGGGGGATGGACGGAATGGTGCGGAGGTTTTCCGTCACATCCTCCCCCACCTGGCCATCTCCTCGGGTAGCGCCCCGGACAAACCGTCCATCTCGATACTCCAGCGCCACCGAAAGCCCGTCCACCTTGGGCTCTACATCGTATTCCACATCCCCCGGCAGAGCGTCCCGCACCCGTTGGTCAAATTCCTCCAGCTCGTCCACAGAGAATACATCCTGGAGACTCTCCAAAGGAACCCGGTGTGTTACCTCCTGAAAGCCGTCGGCCACCTTTCCTCCGACGCGCTGTGTGGGAGAATCGGGGGTAATCCACTCTGGATGGGCCGCCTCCAGTTCCTCCAGCCGGCGGAGCTTGTGGTCGAAGTCATAGTCCGACATGGAAGGGTTGTCCAGCACATAGTATTCATAGTTGGCCTGCTCCAGCTCCCGGCGCAGGGCCTCGATTTCCAGGTGTTCCTCCATACAAGCATTCCACCTTTACACATTTGAATTTCTCAACAAACTTCGGCGCGAACCGGCGCAGGAGCATATAAAGCCACCAACCGCACAGCGCCCCCAGGGTATTGAGAAGCAGGTCGTCGATATCTGTAGAGCGCATAATAAAATACTGCCCGATTTCCACAGACAGGGAGACGCCGCCTCCCACCAGCACCGACCGCTTCCACGTTTCTCCCCGCCACAGCAGCGCGGGAAACAGCCCCAGCGGAACGAAAACCGCCAGATTGCCCAGGAAATTGATAACGGTGAACAGCCCGCCTCCCTGGGTCAAATCCTGCCAATAATCCTGAAACATCCGAAACGGGACCAGGTTCACATTGGTCAAGGGGCTGGGCCGTTCGATCAGCAGGAGGACATCTCCCCACATACCGCCCTGATTCCGCACCAGGTAAACCGGCCACAGGGTTACGGCAAGGACGCCGAACAGGCACATGATAAAGGCAATCAACGTAACCTCCCGCAGGGGATTTGTGCGCAGGCCCATAGCCTCCAGGGCGCTCCTGCGGTAAGGCCAGAAGCAGGAAAACACGATGGCCGCAGGCACTGCCACGACCAGCATTTCGCCCAGATAGTGCAAAATCTTGTACATATACGGTCAGCTCCTTTCCAGCCCATTATAACAGACTGGAAGGGACGATATGTTACATTTTTCTTATGTTTCAGCCACTGCTCCCAGGCAGCTCCAGATAAGCGCCCGGCACCTGCCCCACAATCACGGTTTCCGCCGCGCACACCTGCGCCTCCACCAAGGTCTCTGTGGTGCCTCCGGGCAGGTGGAGCTTAACCTGAACAGATACCTCCAGCATAACCTGATGGAGCGTTTGGTTAATCCCCGCCGAGGTAAACACATTGCGGAAGGACACCTCTGGAACAGCCGCTGAAAGCACCTGTACCGGGATACCGGGTCCCCGGTCGTTGGCCCAGCTCAGACCGGTCAGACTTCCGATGGGAACGCTCAGTTCCGCGTTGTCAAGGGAATTTACTTGCTCCAGGATGGCTCCCAAAATTTCAGTACGCAAGGTATTTAGCTTTACAGAATTGGTGGTCATCGCTGTGATGTAGCCTCCGCTGTCGGTCTTGAGCGTCACCAAATCGTCGTACGCCACCGCCTCTGCCGCAAGGGTTTCCTCGACAGCTTGGTTGACCAGGGCCGTAACGGCATTTTTTACGTTAGCCTCTGCCAGCAGCTCGGCCAAAGGCCGGACTTCCGCCTCAATGCGTCCAATGACAAAGAGGGCCAGTCCGATGCCCGCCGCAGCGGCCAGGAAAAGGAACACATGCCCCTCTCCCCTCCGTCCCCGTTTCCAGGACTTGCGGAGCCAAAACCGCCGCCGTACTCCCCCCATTGCTCCCACCTCCACGGTGAGATTCTATGCAGAGAAACGCCCGTCCTACGCCTGAAGCAGAGCCTCTACTGCAAGCATCACCCCCGCCTTGCCGGACTCATAGGTGAGCCCGCCTTGGAGATAGGCCGTATAGGGCTCCCGCATAGGTGCGTCGCAGGAGAGCTCAATGGACGCCCCCTGAATGAACGCCCCCGCGGCCATAATGACCGGGCAGTCATACCCCGGCATATCCCAAGGCTCCGGGGTCACATAGGAGTCCACCGGGGCCCCCAGCTGAATCCCCTGAACGAAGCGCTGAAGAGGCTCCGGCGCGCCAAAGTGAATCATCTGAATGATATCGTGCCGCACTGCGCTGGAGGCGGGCTCGGTCTTGTAGCCCAGCAGCTCCAGCATTTTTGCGGCAAACACAGCGGTCTTGATCGCCTGAGCGGTGGTATGCGGGGCCAGGAACAGGCCCTGATAGAGGCTCCGATTCTGCCCCAGTGTGGAGCCGCACTCCCGCCCGATGCCCGGCGTGGTCAGGCGCATTGCCGCCCTCTCCACCAGATCATGACGCCCGGCAATATATCCGCCGGTGGGGGCCAGTCCTCCGCCGGGGTTCTTAATGAGGGAGCCTACCACCAAATCTGCCCCCACTTGAGTGGGCTCAAGGGTTTCCACAAACTCTCCGTAGCAGTTGTCCACCAGAATGGTGGCGCTGGGGTTGTGTGTCCGCACCACCTGACACAGGGCGCCAATCTCCTCCACAGACAGGGAGGAACGGGTGGAATAACCCTTGGAGCGCTGAATCAGTACCGCACGCACGCGGGGGTCGGAAACCGCGTTTGCCAACCCCTCCAGGTCTGGGGCGTCGTTCACCAGGTCTACCTGACGGTACTCCACCCCGTAGTCCTTCAAGGACCCGGGCCCCTTGTCCACCACGCCGATTGCACCCAACAGAGTGTCATAGGGGGCTCCCACAGCGGACAGGAGCACATCTCCAGGCCTCAGCGCCCCGAACAGCGCGCAGGTGATGGCGTGGGTGCCGTTGACGAACTGGAGACGCACCAGCGCGTCCTCTGTGCCAAAAATGTCTGCGTAGATTTCATCCAGCTTGTCCCGCCCCAAATCGTCATAGCCGTAGCCGGTGGTCCCGGCAAAATAGCTCTCGGCCACGCGATGCTTTTGAAAGGCGGACAGGACCTTTTGGGTATTTTCCTCCGCAATGGTGTCGATTCGTTCAAACTGCTCCCACAGCTCCCCCTGCGCCTGCTTTGCCAGGGCGCAGACTCTTTTGCTTATCTGTAAAGCCATTTTACTTGCTCATTCCTGTCTCTCTTGATGTTCCGGTTTTCCAATTGAACCGTTCCCGCAGACCGCAGGCTGTTATGGCAACATATCTGTAAAGTGATTTCACATTACAGATTTTCTACTCACTTTTGAAGCGTATTGTCCTGAGCAAAGGCCGCGACCAGGGCCGCACAGGCCTCCACGTCCCGGCAATCCACCATCTCCACAGGCGAGTGGGTGTACCGGCAGGGGATGGAGATGCCGCCGGTATACACACCCCGGCGGGTCTGATGAATGGCCCCCGCATCGGTGCCGCCGGAACGGATTACATCCCGCTGATAGGCAATGCCCTGCGCCTTGGCCAAATCCTCCATGCGGGCCACCACCGCCGGGTGGCAGACCACGGAGTTGTCCATGACTTTAATGGCCGCGCCCTTCCCTGCCGCGCTGCTGTAGCCGTGCGCGGCCTCCGGGGTATCGCCGGCGACGGTTACATCCACCGCAATGCCGTAGTCAGGGTCAATGCCGTAGGCGGCGGTGCGGGCTCCCCGAAGGCCCAGCTCTTCCTGAACGGTAAAGACAAAATAGAGGTCGTTGGAGCTCTCCTTCAGCCGCTCCAGCGCCATCAGCAGGACCACGCAGGAGATGCGGTTGTCCGTATAGGGGGAGAAAATCCGCTCACCGGAGCGGCGGGCTGGAACGTCATAGACGGCGGTATCGCCAATCTGAACCAGAGCTTCCGCCTCTGCCCGGTCCTTGGCGCCGATGTCCAGAAAGAGATCGTCAATCCGGCGCTTTTTGGGCTCGTCGCCGGTTTTCCGCTGGCCCTCCTGGGCTACCGTGCCGCAGGTCCCATTTTTGAATCGCACCGGCGTCCCCGGCAAATCGTTGGCAGGCAGGCCCCCCAGCTGGCCAAAGCGCAGAAAGCCCTTATCGTCGATGTGGGTGACAATGAAGCCGATGGAGTCCATATGGGCGGCAAACATCACCTTGGGGCCGCTCCCCTTCTTGTGGCAGATGAGATTGCCCAAGGTGTCAACCGTACACCCGTCCACGTAGGGGGCGGCCAGCTCTTGCAGCTTGGCGGCCACCTGGGATTCGTCCCCGGCGGGGCCGTGGCAGGCGTTCAGGGCCTGCAAGGTCTGTAAAATATCCATACTTCCTCCTTATCCCTCCGCCTGACCGGCGATGAACAGCCGGGCCAGCCGCAGCATGTCCTCAATGTCCTTCACCGCCGCCACGGTGGACGGGGCGTGCAGATAGCGCACCGCTGTGGAAAGCACCAAGGTACGCACACCGTTTTTTGTCCGCTGAATCGCGGAGGCGTCGTTGCCTCCGGCCAGATAGTGCTTGGTCTGCCAGGGGATTCCATTGGCCTGCGCCATCCCCCGCAGCCCCTCGAAGAGCCCCCGGTCCCCCACGGAGCCGCTGTCCATATAGAGAATCACCGGCCCCTTGCCAGGGGAGCAGACCTTCTTGTGCTCCGGCACCCCGGCCAAATCTGCGGCAGTGGTGGTTTCCAGCACCAGGGCTACCTCCGGCTCCACCGAAAAGGCCGCTCCAAAGGCTCCGCGGGTGCCCACTTCCTCCTGAACCGTAAAGGCAAAGGTCACATCCATGGGCAGGTCCTCTTTCAGCAGCTCCAGCATGACCGCACAGCCGATGCGGTCGTCCAGAGCCTTGGCTTTGAGAAACCCGCTGCCAAATTCCACCACATCACTGTCGAACACCGCGCAGTCCCCCAGATGCACCAGGGCGGCCGCCGCTTCCTTGTCCTTGGCGCCGATGTCAATATAAAAATCCTCCGGCTTGGGGACTACCTTCTCTTCCTCGTCGGAAACCAGATGGTATGCCTTGAGTCCGATTACACCGGACAGGCCCTTCTCCCCCACCTTGACCCGCTTGCCAATAAGAACGCGGCGGTCTATCCCCCCCACGGGGCTGAATTTCAGATAGCCCTCGTCGGTGATGGAGCGGACGATCAAACCCACCTCGTCCATATGCGCGGCCAGCAGAAGCCGGTTCCCGGTGGGCTTGGCCCCCTTCTTAAAAACCAGCAGGTTGCCCAGCGCGTCGGTGTGGATGCGGTCGGCATAGGGCTCCGCCTTGGCGCGGATATAGGCCCGCACCGGCTCCTCGAAGCTGGACACACCGGGCAATTGACACAGTTCCTTGAGTAATTCTAACACGGAGTCTCCGCCTCCTTTCCCAAATCACGGGCAAACGCCGCCAGCAGCTGGGCCGTGTGCTCCATGTCCTCCGGGTCCAGGACCTCAATGGGGCTGTGCATATACCGCAGAGGTACCGAGACTACCGAGGTGGCAATGCCCTCCCGGCTAATTTGCATATGCCAGCCGTTGGTGCCGGTATGTCCCGCCATGACCTCCAGCTGATATTCCAGCTTCTGTTCCTCCGCCTTGGCGATCATTCGCTTGGTCATCCAGGTGGTCATATTGGGCCCCACCCCGATCACCGGTCCGCCGCCCAGGGGGAAGGTGCGGTCCTTCTGACCGTCCGGTGTGGCCCCGTGCGTCACATCCACCGCTACGCACCAATCTGGACGAATAGCAAACACCGCTGTTTTTGCCCCCACGGCAGTAAATTCCTCACAGACGCTCCCCACGATATACAAATCCACATCCAGCGGGGCCTCCCCCAGGAGCTCCGCCGCCCGCAGGAGGGTGACGAAGCAGGAGCGGTCGTCCATGGCCTTACCACACATCAGCTTGTCCCCCAGGGGGGTGCAGCCGCCCCGAAACACCATGGGCGTGCCAATGGGCACCGCCTGCTCGGCCTGCTCCTGGCTCATGCCGATGTCCACCATCAGCTCTGGAATGGGGATGGACTTCTTGCTGTCCCCCGGCTTGAGCACATGGGGGGGCAGACAGGCCACCACGCCGAAAATCGGGGGCTGGGTGAGTATGGTCAGCTCCCGGTCGGGGAGCATCCGGGGGTCCACCCCGCCCAAGGTGCGGAACCGAAGAAACCCTTCCTCAATGCCGGTGACCATCAGCCCAATCTCGTCGATGTGGGCATCCAGCAGCAGGCGTTTGGCGTTGGGCTTCCCGCAGCGGCGCACGCCGATGACACTGCCGCTGCGGTCGATGGACACCTCGTCCATCAGGGGCCGGAGCAGCTCCGCCGCCGCCCGTGCCGCCGGTCCCTCAAAGCCTGAGGGGGCGGTCTGGGCGCTCAGATGCTCCAGCGCGTTTTTCATATCCAGCATATTGTCACTCCTTCTCGCGGACGCTCAGGGCGTCAGGCTGTTGACGATGGCCTTAAACGCCGCGCCCCGCTCCATGAAATTTTTGAATTTGTCAAAGGAGGCGCAGGCCGGGGAAAGCAGCACCACATCTCCCGGCTGTGCCGCCCGGTGCGCGGCTAGTATCGTTTCCTCAAACCCCGCATAGTCCGCGATGGGCAGCGCCTCCGGGTCGTAGCCGGGGGCAGCTTCCACAGCGGCGCGGATTTTGGGGGCGGTATCCCCTGTCAGGAATAATGCCTTTACACGCTCTGTAATCTCAGGGCCCAGAGCGTCAAATGGGATGTGCTTGTCATACCCCCCCGCGATGAGAATCACCTTCTCCTGAAACGAGCGCAGGCCCGCTGTGGTCCGGGAGGGGCTGGAGGCAATGGAGTCGTTGTAGTACCGCACACCGTTGAGGGTGCGTACCAGCTCAATGCGGTGCTCCACTCCGCCGAAGCTCTTGGCAAACGCCCGAATGACCTCGTCGGAAACCATCCCGTCCAAAGCGGCGATAGCGGCCATATAGTTCTCCACGTTATGAACACCGGGCAGAAGAATCTCGTCCAAAGGCAGAACCAGACGGCGCCCATGGTCATCAGCGGCCCAAATGGCCTCTTTTCCAGAGGAATCGGTGCCGATGTATACACCCCGCTCCAAAGCCTGCTTCCGGCTGAAGGGTGTCACCTGACCGGGAGCCGTGTCCGCAAAGCTCCGGGTAATCTCATTGTCCCAGTTGAGAACCACCCGGTCCCCAGAGTGCTGGTATGCGAAGATGTTCCGCTTGGCGTCCACATATTCCTCCATGGACGTGTGGACGTCCAAGTGGTTGGGGGCCAGATTGGTGACCACGGCAATGGGGGGGCTCTGCTTCATCGTCATGAGCTGGAAGGAGGACAGCTCCAGCACGGCGATGTCCTCCGGCTGAATGTCCTCC
The DNA here is from genome assembly GCA_910585415.1 of uncultured Flavonifractor sp. Lineage (GTDB taxonomy): Bacteria > Bacillota > Clostridia > Oscillospirales > Oscillospiraceae > CANAAV01. The sequence continues at coordinate 1,588 of CAJUDT010000075.1, read as the reverse complement.
GCCTCCGGCAGGAGGGGGTTCCCGATGTTGCCGCCCACATGGACCCGCCGCCCCGCCGCTTTCAGCAGTTCGGCAATGATGGTGGTAGTGGTGGTTTTGCCGTCGCTGCCGGTGACGGCGATGATTGGACAGGGGCAGACCTGAAAAAACACCTCCATCTCAGAGGTAAGGGTGCTCCCCTGCCGGACGGCCTTGGCCAGCTGGGGCACGTCGGGCCGCATTCCAGGCGTGCGGAAAATCACGTCCTGGTCCAGCCCCTCCAGATAGTCCTCCCCCAGGCGCAGCTGGGCCCCCAGGCCCTCCAGCTCCTCCGCCAGACCGGAAAACGCCTCTCTGGAGCGCTTGTCGCAGGCTGTCACGGAAATACCGGCCCTCAGCAGCAGACGAATCAGCGGCGTGTTGGAAATCCCGATGCCGATTACCGCCACCCGTTTGCCCTTCAGGCCGGACAAGTACGCTTGTATGGTGGAACGCATAGCCAGTTCCTCCCTCTTCCATCAGTTTGCCCCGTCATTATATCCCATTCCAACGGAAATTTCAATCGAAAGCCATAGGTGCTCCTGAGATTTATACGGATAAGGATGACTCCAGCCAGCTTTGATAGACCGCCAGCTGTTCCAATGTGTGAAAATAGTGCTCCGCCTCTTCCACGAGCTCCAGTTCACAGGAAAACCGCTCCGTAAAGCGGAGAATCGTACCTCTCTCACACAATGTATCCCTGCCGCCGTATAAGATTTTGGTGGGAGCCGTCCAGCGCTCCACTGGGTGGTCCCTTACATAACAGTAATAATCCCAGTAAAGCGGCTGGCCCATAGGCGTCGGAACGGTTCCCTCCCGTTCCAAGGTTTCCTCGGATACCTGGAACCAATTCATCATCTGTTCAAGCAATCGTGCCATATCCACCACCGGAGACAAAAACAACGCCTGCTGAAACGGCTCGTCCCGATAGGCCATCAGGCTGAAATAGGCCCCCAGACTGTTGGCGAAAAGCCCCAGTGTGCTCCACCGCTGCCTTGCGTACCGCAAGATAAGCGCCAATTCTGCCACACAGTTCTGCACCTTGCAGAGGGTGGGCTCCCCTCTGCGGTCCCCATGCTCCGGCAGGTCAAAGCTCAATACCTGCCAGCCCCGGGCTGCGGCGGTCTGGGCCAGGAGAAGGATGGGGGTATCGGTCTTGCTGGACTGGCTCCCATGGACCGCCAGAATGGCCCTGGACGAGGGCGCTCCCCACAGAACCGCCGGAATGCCCTCGATTTGAATGGAAATCTGCTCCATATTCGTTTCCCCTCCCATAACCAGCGCACGAAAATGCCCGCCCCTTCGGTTCCGGGGCGGGCATTGGTGTACAGGGTGCAAGTAAGCCTGTAAGCCGGGTTCTGTCTTTTAAGACAGCCATCTATCTAGGCGCACGGTTGCCAGTGCGCTCAAGCCGCCTCCCTGGGACGGCCGGGCCGGCCTGTTTGTCCCTCCACGGCGTTGCTCCGGGATAGAGTTTACAGCAATGGACGCTTGACACGCCATTGGGTGAGCTCTTACCTCGCCTTTCCATCCTTACCTGTCGATACAGGCGGTCTATTTCTGTTGCACT
>CAJUDT010000074.1 GCA_910585415.1 uncultured Flavonifractor sp. | reverse complement strand
CCTCCTCCAGCCACTCGTCCACGATCTGCTTGTACGGGTCCATCTTCGTGGGCTTGGGTTCGCTTAATGTGTACTCCGGCTTCTGCGGCGACTCCGCGTACCGCTTTGCCGTCCGCGGGTCCATGTGGTACTTCCGTCCCAGCTCCACATAGCTCAGCCCTTTTTGTCTGTCGCTTCGGATATCCATCCACTGTGCTCCTTTCATTTCCTGACTCCCTTTCCGGGCTCTTTCTCGCCCTGATTGGGAGTCTATCTTTTTCCCTTCACCTCCGCCACAAATCTACATTTTTTCCTCGGCGTTTTTTTACATTTTATCACTGGCGATGACAGTTATTCTTCGCTCGGACAAGCCGGAGGCCAAGCCGTTCCGCAAGTGGGTGACCTCCGAAGTGCTCCCCACCATCCGCAAGACGGGCGGCTACGGGGTGGACGGCACAAAGGCCGCGCTGGCCGAGGCGAAGCTGAACAACAGCCGGGCCCGGGTGGCGTCGGCATGGATGAAGATTTCCAAAGAGAACCCGGTTTCCAGCTATAAGCAGGTGTGCGCCCACTATGCCAGCGCTGCTCTGGCAGGGCGGGAGGTCCTGCCCCTGCCGGACACCGGCGAACGGACGTACACCGCCGCCGAGGTTGGGGCAATGCTGGGCGGCATCAGCGCGAACAAGGTAGGCCGGGTAGCCAACCAGAACGGCCTCAAAACCCCGGAATATGGGACGGAGGTCTGGGACAAATCCCCCCACAGCGCCAAGCAGGTCCCCACGTGGCGGTACAATGACAAGGCCGTAGAGGCCCTGCGGCAGTTATTGGAGGGGGCTGGCGAAAAAGTGACAGAAAACTGACAGAAAAGAGAGGGAATCTTGACGGGTTCCCTCTCCTTTTTTATGCGAAAATATCCTCAAGGAGGACACAGAGACTGGGCGGCAAGGCTGCCATGCCTGTTATGGGCGCCGCTGTGTCCTCCTGCTTTTTTTCAGGAGGCCGTTATGGAACAGAAGGAAAAACAAGAAGCCAAGACCTGTCCGTGCGGGGGCTCGTGCACCTGCCCGAACTGTCCGAACTGCGGCAGATGAGCTTTGCCTATTATAACGCCAACCCCACCGGGAAGAGCGTAGGGGACTGTACCATCCGCGCACTCTCAAAGGCCCTGGGGCAGAGTTGGGAAGAGACATATGTAGGCCTTGCCCTCCAGGGCTTCCGTCTGGGGGACATGCCGAATGCCGACTCTGTGTGGGGCCCCTACCTGCGGGAGCACGGCTTTACCCGCCGCCTGCTGCCGGACACCGAGTGCTGCGCCGTGGTCGGCAAAGACGCCGCTTCCGCTTGGGCGGTTATGGATGAGCTCATGGAAACCCTTCGCGTGGTGAAACAGAGGACCTATGATAGCGTCATGCGGAAAATGGAACGGCTTTAAGGGGCCTGGGGGTGTATCTGCCCCCAGGTTTCTTGTTTTGCATAGGTATGTGAGGAACGCTTGATGTTACTTACATGTTACTAACAAACTGAGTTTACAGCAAAAGCAAAAACTCCCAGAACCATTGTGGCTCTAGGAGTTTTTTGGTGACCCGTCGGGGATTCGAACCCCGGACACCCTGCTTAAAAGGCAGGTGCTCTGCCGACTGAGCTAACGGGTCGAAGTGGCTGGGATGGCAGGGCTCGAACCTGCGAATGCGGGAGTCAAAGTCCCGTGCCTTACCACTTGGCTACACCCCAACATAGCAGGTTGCAGACGAAGGGGCCGGAGCGGACGCCCCGGCCCTCTCGCCATGCGGACATATGGGGTGGATGACGGGACTCGAACCCGCGACACTCGGAACCACAATCCGATGCTCTACCAACTGAACTACATCCACCATGGAACTGGTGCGCCTACGGTTTGGCTCTATGGGAAAAAACAAAGTGGCACGCCTGGAGTTTGGCCGATCAGAGGACGTGCCGGTGGCACGTTCTCCGGCCAAAGTCCCTCCCGAAGAGGACGCGCCGCAGGCACGTCCGATTCGCGTAAGAGGCTTCGACCGAAATCCCCCACTTGCTAACGCCAACGCTAAAAACCAAAAGCGTGGCACGCCTGGAGTTTGGCCGGTCAGAGGACGTGCCGGTGGCACGTTCTCCGGTCAAAGTCCCTCCCGAAGAGGGCGTGCCGCAGGCACGTCCGATTCGCGTAAGAGGCTTCAACTAAAATCCCCCACTTGCTAACGCCAACACTTAAAGGTAAAGCGTGGCACGCCTGGAGTTTGACCGATCAGAGAACGTGCCGGCGGCACGTTCTCCGGCCAAAGTCCCTCCCGAAGAGGACGCGCCGCAGGCACGTCCGATTCGCGTAAGAGGCTTCGACCGAAATCCCCCACTTGCTAACGCCAACACTTAAAAGTAAAGCGTGGCACGCCTGGAGGGACTCGAACCCCCGGCCCACTGCTTAGAAGGCAGTTGCTCTATCCACCTGAGCTACAGGCGCGTCTGGAGCGGGTGATGGGAATCGAACCCACGCGACCAGCTTGGAAGGCTGGGATTCTACCATTGAACTACACCCGCATGGGCAAGAAAATGTCAGCTTTGGTATGATACCATAATCCCGGCGGCTTGTCAACCGTTTTTCTCCTTCTGCGGAGAAATTTTCTGTCCCCGCCGGAAACGGGCGGCGGGGACAGAAAAAACAGGGCTGGTTTATTCTGCCGCAGCGCTGGGGGTGGGGGCCGGGGGCAGGCGGCACATGCCGTACGGGCAGCTGTTCACCACAAGCGCGGCCTCCTGGGGGGAGAGGCCCTTGATGGAGTAGGTCACGATGGTAAACGAGCCGTCCTCCCAGCCGTAGTCCACCGCGAAGCGGAAGCGCCAGCCGGGCACGTCCCCCTTATCGCCGTCCACATAGGTCCCGATGTCCTCCAGCACCCCGGCGGTGACCCCACCGGCCGCAATCCCCGGCTCCTCCGGTGCAAGGACAAAATTGGAGCGCCTCTCGGTGGACTGGTGGACAACCAAATCCACATAGGAATACCCGTGGTTCCAGCTGGCCGCCAGGGTCTTTATGGTCTGGTACCCGCTCTCGTTCCACGCGGTGTGGATGCCGCCGGACCCGTAAACAAACCCCTCCGGCACATACCGGGGCACATAGCGGCCCAGCTCGTCGGCCTTGGCTTCCTCCAAGCCCACTACCAGGTCCACCCGGCTGACGGCGGAATCGGGGGTGAGGGCCAGCCCCTCGGTGGTAAAGGCCCCCTGCCCCGCCGCCGCGCGCAGGAAGCACAGAACCAGATGGGCGGCTTCCTCCTGGTCAGGGCCGGTCACGTCCAGGCGGACGCCGGTATCCCCGCTCATGGCCTCGGCCTGGTAGAGGTACTCGCCGTTCTCCAAATCGACGAAATATGCCTTCACCGGCGCGCCGTTGAGGGGGTAGTCCTGTTCCACCGCCTCGGGGTAAAGCACGTCCACAGGGGGGAGACGCCCGGGGGTCAGGGTGAGGCCGATGGTGGTTTTCTCCCGCTGGCCGGAAATCACCGCCCGCAGCAGGTTCTCATCCTCGTCGAACTCCGCAAACCCCATGAGGGAAAACCCCGCCCAGGAGAGGGTCCAGGGCACATCTCCGCTCTCCCCTCCCCCCAGGGCGCGGCTCATGTCCGCCGCCGTCAGGCGGACGGTGGTCTGGTTCCCGTTCCCCAGGGCGTAGTCCAGAACCATACCGCCGGTGGAGCACTGGTTAAATTCCACCCCTGGCAGGGGAAAATCTCCATGGGGCTGTCCGTCGGAGGGGTCCTCTACCAAGAGGGTAAAGGCCCCCGGGTCCCGAGACGCGGGCGCCGGCGTGCCGGGCACGGAGGATTCTGTCTGCGTTCCGCCCGGACTGCCGGATACGGTGTTCTCCGCCGGAGCGGGGGTCCCCGCCGCTACGGGCTCCACCCCCGGCCCCGGGAATCCGGAGGCCAGCCGGACGCCCCACAGGCATCCCGCCAACACCAGGGCGCAGCACGCCGCCGCCGGGACAAACCGCAGCACCCGGGACGGCTGGCGGGAGGGGGGCTTTCCCGCCGTCAGCGCGTCGTGGAGCTCCGCCGGTGTGTGGATGCGGTCCATATAGGTACGATAGTGGTTATTCATTGGAACTCTCCTTTCAGCAGGTCTTTCAGCTTTCCTCTGGCCCGGCTCAGGCGGGAACGGACGGTACCCTCCCGCTCCCCGGTCAGCCGGGCGATTTCAGCGGTCTTGTAGCCCTCATAGTAATAGAGGTGGAGAACCGCCCGCTCCTTGGCGGGGAGGGCCTGTATGGCCTCCAGGGTCCCCCGTTCCTCCGGGTCCGCCGCGGGATAGGACTCCAGCAGCGGGACCGTCCGCCGCCGCCAGGGGGAACGCAGGCGGCTCCTGCACCCGTTGACCAGCACCCGCAGCAGCCAGGCCTTGGCGTGCTCGGGGCTGTCAAATTCCGGGGCCTTCTCCCAGCAGCGGAGGAAGGCGTCCTGTACCGCGTCCTCCGCCTCGCAGACATCCCCCAGGATGGCCAGGGCGGCGCGGTACAGGGTGTCCTCATAGGTGTTGACCAGAAATTCCAGCCGGCTGTGGTCGGTCATGCTCTCCCGCCTCCCTTCACCCTATATACGCATTTGGACGGCGGAATGCTGCAAAGGTTTCAAAAAAATCCTGAAAACCCGATTGCTCCCAGGGGCCCGGATATGCTATACTGTACCCGGAACGCCGAACCACAACAGACGGACAAGGAGGACCACTATGCCGGAGCGGAGCGGACAAGACCTGCGCCTCGCGGTGCTCATCGACGCGGACAACGCCTCGCGGACCGCCATGCGGGACGTGATGGACGAAATTGCCATCTATGGCACCCCCACCATCAAACGCATTTATGGGGACTGGACCACCCCCAATATGGCCTCCTGGAAGCCCATCCTTCTGGAGACGGCCATCACCCCCATCCAGCAGTACGGCTACACCACCGGGAAGAACTCCACCGACTCGGCCATGATTATCGACGCCATGGACATCCTCTATACCGGCCAGGTGGACGGCTTCGTGCTGGTGAGCAGCGACTCGGACTTCACCCGCCTGGCCGTGCGCCTGCGGGAGGCGGGGATGAAGGTCTACGGCATGGGGGAGCGCAAGACCCCCTCCCCCTTCATTGTGGCCTGCGATAAGTTTGTGTATATCGAGGTCATTCGGGACGCGGCGGAGAAGGCCCGCCGGAACGAGGGCCGCAAGCAGGAGCCCCCTAAGCCGGAGCGGGTCCCCAAGGAGCCCCACAAGACGGCCGTCAAGCGCCCCGCCGCCAAAAAGCCGGAGGAAGCCCCCGCCCCCGCCGAGCTGGAGCCCGCCCAGAGCGTCCCGCCGGAGATGATTATGCTCATTGCCGACTCCATGGAGATGCTGGGGGACGAGGACGGCTATGTGTTCCTGGGGGATTTGGGCAACCTTCTGGTGAAAAAGCAGCCGGACTTTGACCCCCGGAACTTCGGCTTCTCCAAGCTGACCAACCTGATTCGGGCCCTGGACCGCTTTGAGGTGGACATCCGCTCCACCAATCAGCCCCATGTGAAGCACATCTTCGTCCGGGACCGGCGGAGAAAATAGCGCCCCGCCCCGCCGGGAGGGGCCTGGGGGGCGGCTGTAAATTTCCACTAAAAATCCAGGGAAAACAGAGGCCAGACTGGAGGAATTTAACTTGAAATCTGTTCCAGCTTGAAGTATCATAGAGATTGGCGTATACTCATTTTCAGGCTGGGCCCATGGCGCGGCCCGGAGGAAAGCAAAGTGGGAAAGGTGGTGAGAACGATGTCCCTTGAGGCAATCAAGCAGGTGACGCAGGCGGAGGATGAGCACCGAGCCCGCAAGGCGGAGGCCCAGGCCGAGGCCAAACGGCTGGTGGCCGACGCGGAGCGCGCGGGCCGGGCCCGGCTGGAGGAAGCCCGCGCCCAGGCGGAGGCTCAGGTGCGGGACCTCCTGAAGGAAGCCGAGGAGCGGGCCGCCAAGCACACGGAACAGGTGCTGGAGCAGACCCGTTCATCCTGCGGCGCCCTGCGGGCCGAGGCCCAGAAGAAGCTGGACCAGGCCGCTCAAAGCATCGTGAGAAGGGTTGTGAATAGCTGATGTCCATCGTCAAGATGAAGCGGCTGCGGCTGATCGGGATGCGCGACCAGCGGGAGGAGCTGCTGCGGCTGCTTCAGCACATGGGCTGCGTGGAGGTCAGCGAGCCGGAGGACCGGAAGGAGGACCCGGAATGGTCCGCCCTCACCCGGCCGGACCCGGCCCCGCTGACCCGGGCCAGGGAGGCCAAAGCCAGCGCCGAGGCGGCGCTGAGAACCCTGGCCAAATACGCGCCCAAGGAAAAAAGCTCCCCGCTGGCCATGATTCAGCCCCGGCCGGCGGTGACCGAGGCCCGGCTCTTTGACGACGGAGCTTACGCCGCCGCCCTGGACAGCGCGGGAGCCCTCAACGGCCTGGAGCGGACCATCGGGTCCCTCTACGCCGAGCAGAACAAGCTGCGCACCCAAAAGCTCTCCCTGGCCCCCTGGCTGGAGCTGGACATTCCCCTGGAGACGGCCTCCACCAGTCAGGTGGCGGTGCAGTTCGGGGCGGTGTCCGCCGGGGTGGACGCGGGGGCGCTGGAGGGGGCTCTGTCCGCCGCCGGGGACCTGTCCCAGGTTCTGTGGGCGGGCCGGGATACGGAGCTGCGCTATTTTGCGTTTTTGTGCCATAAGAGCCAGGAAGAGGCCTGTCAGGAGGTATTGAAGGAGTACGGCTTTGCCCGCTCCGCCCTGCGGGGCTGGACGGGGACGGCGGCGGAGAACGACCGCCAGCTGGACCAGCGCCTGGCCGAGGTGCAGAAGGAGCTGGAGGCCGCCATGTCCAAGGCGGGGGAGTATGCCCCCCAAAAGGCGGATCTGAACCTCTGCGTGGAGCGGGCCGACCAGGAGATCTGCCGGGAGGAAGCCCGCTGCCGCCTGCTGGACACGGGGACGGCCTACCTGCTGGAGGGCTGGGTGCCCGCTGCGGAGGAGGCCCCGCTGGTCCAGGCCCTGGCCCGATTCGACTGCTGCTGGGAGACCGAGGACCCGGCGGTGGAGGACTACCCCCAGGTGCCGGTAAAGCTGAAGAACAACGCCTTTACCCGGCCCCTGAGCATGGTCACCGATATGTATTCCCTGCCGGCCTACGGCACCGTTGACCCCAACCCCCTGATGGCCCCCTTCTTCATCCTGTTTTACGGGATGATGCTGGCGGACATGGGGTACGGCCTGATTATGATGATTGTCTCCCTGGTGGTCATGAAACGGCGCAAGCCCAACGGAGACACCACCCGTTACATGTTCCCCCTCATGGGGCTGTGCGGTGTGAGCACCTTCCTGTGGGGCGCGGCCACCGGCGGCTTCTTTGGGGATTTCCTCACCCAGCTGGTGGCCCTGACCACCGGAGGCTCCTTCGCCCTGCCCGCCCTGTTCTCCCCGGTGGACGACGCTCTGCCGGTGCTGGTGGGCTCCCTGATTCTGGGCGTGATTCAGATTTTCACCGGTATGGGCGTGAACATCTACCGAAAAGTCAAGCAGGGCGAGGTGATGTCCGCCCTCTGCGGCGAGGTGGCCTGGTATGCCGTCTTCGTCCTGGTGGGCGGCGGCATTGCCCTGGGCATGACCGGACCCGGCTTCATCGCCGCCCTGGTGGTCATTGTGCTCACCCAGGGCTACGGCAAGCAGGGCATCGGCGGCAAGCTCATGGGCATCGGCGGGTCCCTGTATAACAACATCACCGGATATTTCAGCGACATTTTGTCCTACTCCCGCCTGATGGCCCTCATGCTGGCGGGCGCGGTGGTGGCCCAGGTGTTCAACACCCTGGGGGCCCTCACCGGCAACGTAATTTTCTTTATCCTCATCGCGTTCATCGGCAACGCGCTGAACTTTGCCCTGAATATCCTGGGCTGCTATGTCCACGACATGCGCCTGCAGTGCCTGGAGTACTTTGGGCGGTTCTATGAGGACGGCGGGACGGCCTTCCGCCCCCTGAACATCCGAACCCGTTCGGTCGATATTGTAGAAGAATAAAAGGAGGAACATCATCATGAGCATGAGCATTGCTACGAATTTTCTGGAGAGCATCGGCGGATTGGCGCTGGCGCTGCTGGGCGCCGGTCTGGCGGTAGGACTGAGCTGCGTGGGCTCGGCCAAGGGCACCGGCATCGCCGGTGAGGCCGGTACCGGCCTTTTGTGCGAGGACCCCTCCAAGTCCGGTAAGGTCATGGTTCTTCAGCTGCTCCCCGGCACCCAGGGCCTGTACGGCATGGCCGTGTTCTTCGTGGCCCTCATCCGCATGGGCTTCATGGGCAACGCCGCCGCTGTGGGCGAGAGCATGACCGTGCAGCTGGGCATGCAGTTCTTCTGCGCCTGTATGCCCATGGCTCTGGGCGGCCTGCTGTCCGCCATTGCACAGGGGCGCGTGGCCGCCGGTTCCATCAACATCCTGGCCAAGAAGCCCGACGACTGGTCCAAGGGCCTTATCCTCTGCGGCATCGTGGAGTTCTACGCCATCCTGTCCCTGCTGTGCTCCATGATTATGCTCTTCTCTCTGGGGTAAGCCGGTATGAACGGAATCGAGAAAATCACCGGACGCATCGCGTCGGACGCGGCCCAGGAAATTGAGTCCATCCAGGCCGAGGCCCGCCGCCAGGCGGAGGAAATCACCGCCCGGTACGCCGAACAGGCCAAGCGGGAGAGCCAGGAGCTCTTAGAGCGGGGCCGGCGCAGCGCCGAGGAGCGGGTGGAGCGTCTGGCCAGTGTGGCCCAGCTGGAGGCCCGGAAGCTGGAGCTGGCCGCCAAGCAGGAGATGCTCTCCAAGGCCTACGACAAGGCCCTGGAGCAGCTTTTGAACCTGCCCGACCAGGAGTACACCGCTCTGCTGGCCGACCTGGCGGTCAAGGCGTCCTCCACCGGGCAGGAGGCGGTCATTCTCTCCCAGAAGGACCGCACCCGCTTCGGCAAGCAGGTGGTCACCCTGGCCAACGAGAAGCGGAAGGACGGCAGGCTCACCCTCTCCGGGGAGACCCGGAGCATCCAGGGGGGACTGGTCCTCAGCGACGGGGACGTGGAGGTTAACTGCACCTTTGAAACCCTGGTGCGCCTCCAGCGGGGAGAGCTGGACCGGGAGATTTCCAAGCTCCTGTTCGGCGAATAACGGGCACTCCTGACCAAAGGAGGCATTGTGTTGAGTAAAATCAAAGATACGGACTATCTGAGCATTTCCACCCGCATCCGGGCCATGGAGAACCGCCTGTTGACCCGGGAGCGGATGGAGCGGATGCTGGAGGCCCGGGCGGACGAGGACGCCGCTAAGGTCCTGTCCGAGTGCGGCTATGAGGAATTGGGGACCCTGTCCCATGCCGCCCTGGACGAGGCGCTTGCCCGGGCCCGGGCCGCCCTGTACCAGGAGATGAAGGGGGCCGCGCCCGACCCCCGGCTGGTGGAGGTCTTTCAGCTGAAGTACGACTACCACAACGCCAAGGTCCTGCTCAAGGCCCACGCCATGGAGACCGACGGAAGCCGCCTGCTGATGGAGGGAGGGCGCTACGCCCCCGCCGCCATCCAGGAGGCCTTCCAGCGGGACGACCTGCGGGACTTCACCGGGACCTTCCGGCAGGCGGTCACCCAGGCGCGGGAGCTGCTCAGTGCCGGGGGGGACCCCCAGCTGGCGGACTTCGTGCTGGACCGGGCCTATTTTGCCGAAATGCGGCAGACCGCCCAGGACACCGGCAGCGCCTTCCTCCAGGGCTACACGGCCCTGCTGGTGGACGCGGCCAACCTGCGCTCCGCCGTCCGGGCGGGCCGCATGGGCAAGGGGGCGGATTTCCTGAATCAGGTGCTCCTCCCCGGCGGCAATGTGGACACCCATGTGCTGGCCTCCGGCAAGAGCGGGGACCTGGCGGGGGTGTTCCGGGCGGGCCCCCTGGGGGATGCGGCGGCCTTGGGCGCTGCCCTGAGTACCCCCGGCAGCGGGGAGCTCACCGCCTTCGAGCGGGCCTGCGACGACGCGGTGACGGCCTATCTGGCCCAGGCCCGGCGGATTCCCTTCGGGGAGCAGGCGGTCATCGGCTACCTGTACGCCCGGGAGAGCGAGTTCACCGCCATTCGCACCATTCTGTCCGGCCGCATGGCCGGCCTGGACGCGGAGACCATCCGGGAAAGGCTGCGTGAGGCGTATGTCTGATACCAATCGTTATAAAATTGCGGTCCTGGGGGACAAGGACAGTGTGCTGGGGTTCAAGGCCCTTGGCCTGGACGTGTACCCCGCCGAGACGGTGGAGGAAGCCCGCAAAACCCTCCACGCCCTGGCCAAGGGAGACTACGCGGTGGTTTATCTCACCGAGCAGTACGCCGCCGGGATGGAGGCCGACGTAGCCCGCTACAAGGACGAGCTGACCCCCGCCGTGATTCTCATCCCCGGCAAGGACGGCTCCCTGGGCATCGGCATGGCCAATGTAAAAAGCGCCGTGGAACGGGCCGTCGGAGCGGATATTTTGTAAGGAACGGCAGAGAAGGAGGGACGGACATGGACGGCTCGGACCGCATGTTCAAGGCATTCCTTCGGTTCCTGCTGGACGACCTGCGGGAGCTGACCGAGGAAACCGACGAAGCAAAGCGGGCGGAAAAAGCGTCCCGTATCCTAGCGAATCTGCAAAAAATCCTTGAGGATTAAATTCCAGTAAAATCAAACCTGAAAGAAGGTTGGATAAACTTGAGCGGAAAAATCGTCAAAGTCTCCGGCCCCCTGGTGGTGGCCACCGGACTGAAGGACGCCAACATGGCCGACGTGGTCCGCGTGGGTGCGCAGCGCCTCATCGGTGAAATCCTCACCATGAACGGCGACGCCGCCTCCATCCAGGTCTATGAGGAGACCTCCGGCCTGGGCCCCGGCGCGGTGGTGGAGACCACCGGCGCGCCCCTCTCCGTGGAGCTGGGCCCCGGCATCATTGAAAACATCTACGACGGGATTCAGCGCCCCCTGGAGGAAATCATGAAAAAGACCGGGGGGAACAACCTGCCCCGGGGCGTGGAGGTCCCCGCCGTGGACCACGACAAGAAGTGGGACTTTAAGGCCACGGCCAAGAAGGGCGACAAGGTCACCGGCGGCGATATCCTGGGCGCCGTCCAGGAGACCAGTGTGGTCCTCCACAAAATCATGGTTCCCCCCAACCTCAGCGGCACCCTGGAGTCCATTCAGTCCGGCTCCTTCACCGTGCTGGACACGGTGGCCGTCCTGGTGGACGAGAAGGGGGAGAAGCACAAGCTGACCATGGTGCAGAAGTGGCCCGTCCGTGTGGGCCGTCCCTATAAGCACAAGTATCCCCCCCGCACGCCCCTGCTCTCCGGGCAGCGGATTGTGGACGCCATGTTCCCCGTGGCCAAGGGGGGCACCGCCGCCATTCCCGGCCCCTTCGGCTCCGGCAAGACCGTCATGCAGCACCAGATGGCCAAGTGGTCCGACGTGGATATCGTGGTCTACATCGGCTGCGGCGAGCGGGGCAACGAGATGACCGACGTTCTGCGGGAGTTCCCCGAGCTGGTGGACCCCCGCACCGGCGAGTCCCTGATGAAGCGTACCGTCCTCATCGCCAACACCTCCGATATGCCCGTGGCCGCCCGTGAGGCGTCCATCTACACCGGCATCACCATCGCCGAGTATTTTCGGGACATGGGCTACCATGTGGCCGTCATCGCCGACTCCACCTCCCGGTGGGCCGAGGCGCTGCGTGAGATGTCCGGCCGTCTGGAGGAAATGCCCGGCGAGGAAGGCTACCCCGCCTACCTGTCCTCCCGCC
>CAJUDT010000073.1 GCA_910585415.1 uncultured Flavonifractor sp. | reverse complement strand
GAACTTTGCCTACTTTCCTTCGCTGGAAAGTAGGCCGCCGGAGGCTGGACCAGAAAACGAAACGCAGAGAGTACCATGGAAGAAGCACCGACCCCCTTGAAGAGCCCGGACCAGCCAACAGAGCGCAAAGACCACCGCAGAAAACGCAAAAACCAAAAAGGAGGTACCCCCTATGAAGCAGCGCAGCATTTTACCAATTCGAGCCCTGGCTCTTTTGCTGGCCCTAATAATGGGGACCGCCGGTTTTTGTGCCACAATTTTCACTCTCATCAACTGGGACGAAATCTGGACCGGCGCAGGCTTTTATAACAGCAGCGAATACTATCGCACCTTGTACGACTACTATACCGACACCGTGCGTGAGCTGTCCGCCCTGCTCCAAAAGCAGCGCTGGGGCGAAAAACTCTCCTACCTGGAGGAACAAGCGCTGGCCGTCTACCAAAGCGCTCTCTCCGCCGAAAATACCAATTTCCGCGTCCGCCTTCTGGACAATAACACCGGTGAACTTCTCTACAGCAACCTCCCCCAGGATTCCTCCAAAGAGGCTCTGGAAAACGCCGTCCATGAAATCAATTACACCTCCCGGGAATTGACCAGCGGCACCGCCATTTCCGACAACGACTACACCGGCTGGGACGAGGCAGGGGAACGGCGCCTGATTTATATCTACCTCCCCGACTGGTCGGTCATCTCCTTCGGCCCGGAGGACGCGGAGCAGGCCGCCCAATATGGCTGGCTCATCAGCGGATACGACAATTGGACCTACCACCAGGACCTGGACAGCCGCGTCAAAAGCGCCGTGCTGGCCATGGAATATGGCGTCACCGACCCCCTTCAGGTGGAGGACGTCTTTCAGGACATGTACCGGAATTACGTCCAATACGCCCAGTATCTCCCCTTGATTGCCCTGGCCGCTCTGGTCATGGACGCAATAGCCATTTCGTCTCTCATCTACCTGTGTGCCAACGCCGGACGGCGGAAAAACCAGGAGGGCCTTTATCTGGGGTACATCGACCGTATCCCCCTGGACTTGCTGGCCGTTATCCTGTTTTTTATCGCCGCCGCCCTGATAAGCGCCGTGGATTCCATCTTCTATAATCTGCGCTCCACTGTCCCCGGCGACGCGGTTTTCACCGAAAACTTAGTGGGGCTGGCCCTCTTCTCTCTGGCCATCGGCGGGTGTACTCTGGCCGGCATCCTCACACTGGTGGTCCGCTGCAAGACCCGCACCCTGTTCACCAACACCGTCATTTGGCGGACCTGCGTCCAGGCAGGCCGCATCTGCCGGGAGCTGTACGGCAGCTGGCCCCTGATGTGGCGGGCGGCGGCGCTGTTCGGGCTCTATCTGGCCGGGACCCTTTTGACCACCCTCACCATCTTCCTCATCCCTCTCTATCAGGGAATAGTCCTTTACGGCATATGCCGCTGGTGCCTCCAGTGGAAGCAGGTGCAGGACGGCCTGCGGCACATCGTCGGCGGGGACCCGGACTATAAAATCAACACCAGCGGACACATGTACCGGGACCTGCGGGAGCACGCCGGACAGCTCAACGACCTGGGCGGGGCCATCAGCTCCGCCGTGGAGGAACAGCTCAGAAGCGAGCGCTTCAAGGCCGAGCTCATTACCAACGTCTCCCACGACCTGAAAACCCCCCTCACCTCCATCATCAACTATGTGGACTTGCTGAAAAAGCAGGACATTCAGGACCCGGCGGCGGCGGAGTATATCGCCGTGCTGGACCGGAAGAGCCAGCGGCTGAAAAAGCTCACCGAGGACCTGGTGGAGGCCTCCAAAGCCTCTACAGGGAACCTCACCGTCAACCGGGAGCGCCTGGGCATGGTCCAGCTGGTTCAGCAGGCCGTGGGGGAATTTGAGGAAAAATTCACCCAGAGCGGCCTTACCCTGGTGGCCGCCTTCCCGCCGGATGAGGTCTATGTCCGGGCCGACGGGCGGCACCTGTGGCGCATCATCGAAAACCTCCTGTCCAACTGCCACAAATACGCCCTGGCGGGCACCCGGGTCTATCTGGACGTTATGCACTGGGAGGGAAACGTCATCCTCTCCATCAAAAATATCTCCCGCCAGCAGCTCAACATTCCCGCCGCCCAGCTGGTGGAGCGCTTCGTCCGGGGCGAGGAATCCCGCACCACCGAGGGCTCCGGCCTGGGGCTCTCCATTGCCCAGAACCTGACGGAGCTCCAGGGGGGCGCCTTCCGGCTGGACATCGACGGGGACCTGTTCAAGGCCTCCGTTACCCTCCCCGAGGATTCCATGGGCAAAGGTGGGGACGGCCTGCCCACTCTCCCTCCGCTGATTCTGTGATTCTTCCCAATTTTTTTCATAAGCGGCGGCGCTTCCTTGGGAAGACCGCCGCTTTTTGCCCCCTTCCCCGGCAGAATTTGCGAACAAAATGTAAAACCCTTGCATTAGGGGCTTGAAAGCTGGGCAGATTTCTTGTATAATGGCAAGACGCGATTGATTAGCCCCTTACAGGAGAACATTTATCGAGAGGACTGAAGCTACAAATGAGCGCATCCAGAGAAAAGAAACAGCGCCAGAATGACCCCGACCAGGGCCTGACCCAGAAGCAGCGCCAGGAGCGGGCCGAGCAGCAGGCCGCCAAGCGCCGCGGCACGCTGTACGCCGTCCTTGGTGTGGTGATTGCCGTTCTGGTGGTAATCCTGCTGGTCTGGAATTCCGGCATCCTTCAGCGCGGAACCACCGCCGCCAGTGTAGGCGGACGGGACTACAACGTCACCGACGTGGCCTACTATTACTACGCCGCCATGAACCAGGAGTCCCAGAACTATCTCTCCTCCTTCAATCCCCAGGAGGACGCCAGGACCCAGTATGTGGACGAGGCACAGACCCAGAGCTATTATGACAAGTTCCTGAACGAGGCGATGGAGAGCATGGCCTCCGTGGCCGCGTTGGAGAACGCCGCCGCCGCCGATGGCTACACCCTCACCGCCGAGGACCGGCAGGCGGTGGAGGACAACATCGCCAGCATGAAGAGCGCCGCACGCCAGTACGGCTATGATTACAGCGGCTTCCTCAAGGCCAACTATGGCCGGTATATGACCCCCAGCGCCTACAAGACCTGTTTGGAGCGCAACGCCCTGGTGAACGGGTACTCCATGAGCATCCGCGCCGCCCAGGAGGTCACCGACAGCGAGCTGGAGGCCTACTACAAGGAGAACGCCGCCTCCCTGGACAGCTATGATTACCGCACCATCTACGTGGACGGTACCGCGCCCTCCGCCACCGACGCCGACGGCAACACCGTGGAGCCCACCGAGGAAGAGCGCACCGCCGCCCTCCAGGCCGCCAAGGCCCAGGCCGACCGCTTCGCCGCCCTGGTGGAGGAAGCCGCCGACAAGGAGGCCGAGTTCATCAAGCTGGCCCCCGACTACGTGACCGAGAGCCGCAAGGCCAACTATGAAGAGGACCCGGATTATTCCCTGGCCGAGGGCATTAACGGAGGCAATTTGAGCTCCAACGCCATGTATTACGGCCTGACCTACGCCACCTGGCTCATGGAGGACGGCCGCAAGGCCGGCGACGTGACCGTGGTGGAGAGCTCCTCCGGTTATTACGTGGTTCTCTTCCTGGACCGCTACCTGGAGGAAGGCAACACCGCCAACATCCGCCACATTCTGGTGAAGGCCGAGCTCACCCAGGAGGACGACGCCAGCACCGAGGACGTGGACGAGTCCCGCATCCCCTCCCAGGAGGCCCTGGACGCCGCCAAGACCGAGATTGACTCCCTGCTTGCCCAGTGGGAGGGCGGCGCAAAGACCGCCGAATCCTTCGGCGCTCTGGCGCTGGAGCACTCGGACGACAGCGGCTCCGCCTCCAACGGCGGTCTGATGGAGAACGTCTATCCGGGCGCGACCTTCCCCGCTTTCAACGACTGGTGTATGGACCCCGCCCGCCAGCCGGGCGACACCACCGTTGTGGAGAATCCCCAGGAGGGTCAGCAGGGTTGGCACCTCATCTACTTTGACAGCTGGCAGCCCCCTCTGTGGAAGGTCACGGCAGACACCGCCCTGCGCAACGACAAAATGACCGATTGGATGGACGGCCTCGTTGAGGGCCTGGAAACCACCCACGGCGACGGCGCCCAGTACGTGGGCTAAGTAGGGTCTTTTGCAAGAAGCAGAACCCTGAACGAACTTCGATTCCGCTGCGAACCGATTGCCCTCTTGGGTGCTCTGCCCGGTTACGGGGACATCCCTTGGAGAGGGACGGTTCAATACAGCACACACAACGGGACCGCCGCAGACCTGCGGTGGTCCCGTTTTCTGCGGAAAGGTGGACGGAATATGAACGAAGCGTTTTTGCGCACAGAAATGCTCCTGGGCTCAGAGGCCATGGAGCGTCTGGCGGGAGCCCATGTGGCGGTGTTCGGCCTGGGCGGTGTGGGGAGCTGGTGTGCGGAGGCTCTGGCCCGCTCCGGTGTGGGGGCCCTGACTCTGGTGGACCACGATACGGTGGGCAATACCAACCGCAACCGCCAGCTTCAGGCCCTGGTCTCCACTCTGGGCCAGCCCAAGGCGGAGGCGATGGCCCGGCGGGTGCTGGACATCAACCCCGACTGCCGGGTGACTCCCCTGGTGGAAAAGTACGAGGCGGAGCGCCGGGAGCGATTCTTTTCCGTCCGGTACGATTACTTGGTGGACTGCATTGATCTGGTGTCCTGCAAGCTGGATTTGATTGAGACGGCCATCCGCAGGGAAATCCCCGTTATCTCCGCCCTGGGCACCGGGAATAAGCTGGACCCTGCGCAGTTCCGCATTGGGGACCTGTCCCACACGGAGGGCTGTCCCCTGGCCCGCGTGGTACGCAAGGAGCTGAGAAAACGGGAAATCCTTCACCACCGGGTCCTCTGGTCCCCGGAAGAGCCCTGCGTGCCTGAGCAGCGCGAGGCTCCCCCGCCCGGCCGGCGGAGCGTCCCCGGCAGTGTGGCATGGGTCCCCTCCGTGGCAGGGCTGATGCTGGCGGGCGATGTGGTATCCGCCCTGGCGGAGCGGGAATCGTAACGTTTGGACAGTCCGACGCCTCCAGAGGCATTCAATCCTCTGGAGGCGCGTTTCTGCTTTTTACGACCGGTAAAAGATGACCCGCACCGCCCAGGCGGAGGCCATAAAGCCCGCCAGATCGGCGCACAGCGCCGCCGGAATGGCGTAGCGGGTTTTCACAATGCCCGCCGCGCCGAAATAGACGGCAATGGTATAAAAGGTCGTCTCGGTGGAGCCCAGCATCACCGCCGCCGTGCGGCCCACCAGGGAGTCCGGGCCAAAGGCGGAAATCAGCTCCGCCCCCACCCCCAGGGCGGCGCTGCCGCTGACCGGGCGCACCAGGAGCAGGGGGGCCGTCTCCGCCGGAATGCCCAGCAGGCCCAGCACGGGGGCCAGCACCCCGGAGGCCAGCTCCAACACCCCGGAGGCCCGGAGCATGTAGACCGCCGTCAGCAGCCCCACCAGCGGCGGCACGATTTTCACCAGCACCCCCAGCCCGTCCCCGGCCCCCTGCACCAAGGCGTCGTACACATCCACCCGGCGGGCCATTCCGTACAGGGCCACCGCCGCCATTATCAGGGGAACCAGCATCGTGAACAGCAGGTCCATTGGTACTACCTCCAGAATTTTGCAAAAATTTTTGCAGCCAACACCCCCACTGTGACTGACAGCGCAGATGCCAGCCAGACAGCAGGCAGAATATCAAAGGGTGCGGCACATCCGGCGGCCTGACGGACACTGGCCACCGTCGTGGGAATCAACTGGACGGAGGCCGTATTGCACACCACCAGCATACACAGCTCGTTGGAGGCCACCCCCGGTGACCGTCGGCTCATCTGACGGGCCGCTTGAATCCCCAGGGGGGTGGCCGCGTTACCCAGGCCCAGCAGATTGGCGGAGAGGTTGGCGGAGATGCTGTCCATCACCGCCGAATCCTTCGCAAAAGAGGGGTAAAGCCACCGCAAAACCGGCCGAAGCAGCCGGGAAAGTCCCTCTGACAAACCAGAGCGCCGCAGGACCTCCATCACGCCCATCCACAGACAGAGCACCCCCGCCATGGACAGACACAGCTCCACAGCCGCCGCCGCGCCCTCCATCGCCGCCGCCGCCACAGCGGGTCCATTGCCCAGCAAAAGTCCGCCCAGAACGGACACCGCTACCATTCCAGTCCAAATTGCCGCCATCGCCACGCCGCCCGGCCCCCCTTCACAGAACCAGCATATGGCCCGTCCGCCGGGATTAGAATTGGAAATCTTGCGGGCGGTATCTGTAAAATTTTTACAGATATATCCTTTTTCCGAGAAATATGACCTATTATTTACAAAATTATTTCCAATTTGCAATTGACTTTGAAATACAGTATGTTATAATAATGTCAGTTCCAAGTGAACTAGGGGAAAATATGTCAACCTACTACGGGAAAGGAAGTATTGCCATGAAATCAACCGGTATCGTCAGAAAGGTGGATGAGCTGGGGCGAATCGTATTGCCCATTGAGCTCCGGCGGACCCTGGATATCGCCGAAAAAGATTCCCTGGAGATTTATGTTGACGGACCCTCCATTGTACTGAAAAAGTATCAGCCCGCCTGCATTTTCTGCGATGACGCCAGGGATGTCGTGAACTTTAAGGGAAAAAATGTCTGCCCCAGCTGCATTAAAGAGCTTCAATTAAAGTAACGGATCATGCAGAAAAGACCCCTGTCCGTCCTCCGTGCCGGGCAGGGGTCTTTTGTCGGTTTTTGTCATTTCTTGAATGAATTGCTCAAATTGAAGCGAAATTTATACGATGTGTAATATTTCCAAATGTAGTATTTTCCATTACTGGAATATTTATTTTACTAAATTTTCCATATTTGTCAGCAACCTTGTTCTACTGCCAAATCATAGAGTTCATTTTTCCCCACACCGGTTTCCTTGGACACCTGACGCACCGCGTCCCGCAGGGAATATCCCTCCTTCCGCAGCGCGGTCACCAGCTCCAGCGCCTGCCCGGCGGTGGTTTCCACCTTTTCCTTTGGACTCGCCCCCTCCACCACCAGTACAAACTCCCCCTTCGGCGGGTTGACCGCGTACCAGTCCGCCGCCTCCCCCAGGGTGGTCCGGCGGACCTCCTCATGGAGCTTGGTGAGCTCCCGGCACAGGGCGATTCTTCGCTCCGGGCCAAATGTCTCCCGCAGGTCCGCCAGAGTGGCGGTGAGCTTGTGGGGGGCCTCATAGAAGAGCATGGTGCGCTCCTCCTGAACCAGGGCCTCCAGATGGGTCCGGCGGTTCTTTTTATTCATAGCCAGAAAGCCCTCAAAGGTAAAGCGCCCCGTGGGCAGGCCGGAGACGGCTAAGGCAGTCACCAGGGCGCAGGGCCCCGGAAGGGCCACCACAGGTACCTCCGCACGGGCGCACAGGGCCACCAGCTCCTCGCCGGGGTCCGAGATGGCCGGGGTGCCCGCATCCGTGACCAGTGCACAGCTCTCCCCGGACAGCAGGCGGTCCAGCACCGCCTGTCCGCCCGTCTCCTTGTTGTGGCGGTGGTAGGTCACCATGGGCTTTTTCAGCCCCAGGTGGTTGAGCAGCTTGATGGACACCCGCGTGTCCTCCGCGGCAATAAAATCCGCCTGGGCCAGGATATCCGCACACCGGGGGGAGATATCGCCTAAATTTCCGATGGGCGTGGGGACCAGATAGAGCGTTCCAGACATAGGGGCCTCCTTCGTGTATGGGGGCGCGGCGGACCCGCTCTCCCCTGGGTGAAGCATGTGGGTTTCTCGTTCGGTTCACTATAACACACCCCCTCCGCCCCGTCAAGCGGCTGGGGCCGCTGCGCAGAACAGCAAAAGCGCCCACCCCGGCGGGTGGGCGCTGCATCGCTAAGGCTCCGCAGTTTCGGGCTGGGATGCTTCCTCGGGCTGGGGGCCCAGGGCGGCTACACAGCGGTTGATGGGGGTGCCCAGATTGTGGAACTTTTCCTCGTAGTCGGTCATAATGCCGCAGATTCCGTCCGCATGGAGGTCCCGCGTGACCTGGGACAAACTATAACCCCCGGCGGGGAACTGGAAGAGGGACCACTCGAATAAATCCCGGTTATCCGTTTTGAAATGGATTTCTCCCCCCAGGGGAAGCACCTGGCGGTAAAGGTCCAAAAAGCCCCGGCTGGTCAGGCGGCGTTTGGCGTGGCGGTTCCCCGGCCAGGGGTCGCAGAAGTTGATGTAAATGCGGTCCACCTCTCCCGGCGCAAAGAGCTCCGGCAGACGGGCGGCGTCCTCACACAAAAAGTATACGTTCTCCAGACCCAGGCCCATGACCCGCTCCATCGCCACCACCAGCGCGTCGGGGACCCGCTCAATGGCGAGAAAGAGTACGTCGGGCTCCTGAGCGGCCGTCTCCGCCGTAAAGCGGCCCTTGCCGCAGCCCAGCTCCACCCGGAGCTCCCTGGCCTGGGGGAGCAGCTCCCGCCAATGGCCCCTCCGCTCCGCCGGGCCGGCGGGGGCGGACAGCAGTACGCGGGCACAGCGCTCCATCCGGGGTATCAGGTTTGGCTTTCTTCTCATTCTCATGGGCTATGTTCACCTCGCAGGATGTATCATACCACATCCTCCCGCCCCTCGTAAAGTAAATTTTTAGCAAGGAGTTCTCCCGGCGGCGCCGGGTGCATAGAACATACCGGATTGGGCAGACTACCGGCGTACTTCAAATCAAAGGAGTGAGAGACGCCATGGCAAATCTGACCACCAAGGAGCTGGCGGGTCTGTCCGACCAGCTGGAATTTGAGCGGGTTGTCTGCTGCAAATACCAGGCCGCCGCCCAGGAGAGCACCGATGCCGAGCTGAAAACCTGTTTTCAGCAGTGCGCCGACCAGCATAAGCAGAACTATACCTGTCTGTTGAACTATCTCAAGTAAAAAGGGGGAGCTTCCATGAATGACCAAGAGCGTATTACCGATTTGATTCTCAGCGAGAAGAAGATGTCCTCCAATTACGACACCTTTGCCTCCGAGTGCGTCAACGTGCAGCTGCGGGACGAGTACCTGAAGCTCTTCAGCCAGGGCCACCAGACCCAGACCAACCTGTTCAAGACCGCCCAGCAAAAGGGCTGGTATCAGGTGGAGCAGGCCCCCGCCAGCAAGGTTTCCACCGCCTATACCCGCTTCACCAATGAGATGCCTCAGTGATTCTCTTTCTTGTATAGAAAAGAATTGACCGGAATCATATCAGGGCCAAACAGGGCCGGGACCGCATAGGTGGTCCCGGCCCTGCCGGTTTATTTGCCAGGACAAGCGGAAACGATTTCAGCCGCCATACATCTCGTCAATCTCTGCCGCAGGACAGCCGCAGCTTACCCAACCGCTGAAAAAGTCATAGAAAAATTTGCAATATTGCGGCTTAATGTACCGTGAAATTAAATTTCCCCCGTGGGTAACAATCAGAGTTTCCGTATTCCGCTCCTGCGGCATAATGAGAACCTCACCGCCGCCGCCATCGCCGATTGCCACATATTCCGGGCAATACGTTTTCATCTCCATATACTCCCGTGCCTCGGCAATCTCAGCAAGTGTAAACAGCGCGATATCCGGAAATCCCTTGCAGTATTCCTCCGGCTTTCCATCGCAAAGCAATAAAAATCGAATATATGCCTCAGGCAAAACCAGGTTATACCGCGCTTCAAATTCAGCAATCGTTTGCCTGTCCATATTAATTTTTACAGACCTCAGCGATTTCTCCGGCCCCTAAAACCGGCACAGCCTCCGTCTCCGCAGGAACCTCCGCCTCCGGCTCCCGGCAGAGCAGAACGTCGTGATAGAACTGGTCCATTTCCGCCTGGGTGGGGAATATGGCCAGATACATCTGATTGCCCATAGCACCCGCCAGCACGTCGGGAATCCGCTCCACCATCTTCATCTGAGCGGCGTACTTCTCCAAAATTTCCTCGTGGCTGTACTGGAAGGGCTTCCCGTCCCGCCGTCCGGCGTAGGCGCAGAAATTGTGTTCTCCCACCGGCAGATCCGTCCGGTCAAAGGCCACCATGTCCGCCCAGATTTTATAGACATTGGTGCTGTGGGCAAAGTTAATCATATCCGGGGTAAAGCCGCCGCAGGGGCGCATGTTGACCTCCAGGGCCACGATCTGTCCCTTTTTCCCCAGCCCCTTCTGGTCCTGGGTCAGGCGGAAAAATTCAAAGTGGATGAAGCGGCTGTAGACGCCAAAGCTCTGCACCGCCGCCCGTCCGGCGGCACGGGTGTCCTCGGGCAAATCCTTCAGGATGTAGTAAATGGAGTTGTCCTCCTCGTTCACGATATCCATGATGGACATGGGGGTGATGTTGCCCGTCTCAAAGATGGGGGTCCCGGTGGCGTCGATGATGGCATCATAGGAGTTGACCTCCGCGTGGATGAACTCCTCCATAATGTAGGTCACGTCCGGGCTGCGGTCCCGCAGGAAGGCCTGCAAATCCGCGTCGTTGGAGAGCTTGTGGGTATCCGAGGCCCCCACACCGTTGTCCGGCTTGACAACAACCGGATAGCCCACCTCCTGAATGAAGGCCCGACAGGATTTCCAATCGTCCACCAGATGATACCGGGCGGCGGGTATGCCCGCCCGCTTGTAAAAGGCTTTCATCCGGGACTTGTACTTGATGCGGGGGACATCCTCCACCTGAAAGCCGGTGTTGATGCAAAAGTCCGTCCGCAGCTGGGCGTCGCGCTCCAACCAGTATTCGTTGTTGGACTCCAGCCAGTCAATGCGGCCATATTTGTGGATGAAAAAGGCAACGGCCCGGTAAACAGTGTCGTAGTGCTCCAGGTTGTCCACCCGGTAATACTCGTTCAGGCTGTCCTTGAGCTCCCAGCTGAGTTCCTCATAGGGCTGGTCGCCCACGCCCAGGACGTTCATGCCGTTATTTTTCAGCTCCCGGCAGAATTTCCAATAGTTTGTGGGGAAGTTTGGGGATATAAAGACAAAATTTTTCATGTTGATTTGGTTCCTCTTTTCTCTCATGTCAGCGGATGTGCCGCAATGTCAGCAGCCGGGCTCCCCGCCCAGCAGCCAGGGGACAAAATACTGTACCTGCTTGTACCACCAGGGCCAGTCGTGGGCGCAGTCCTGACCCCAGAAGTCCACCCAGGTGTGGATGCCCTTCCGGTAGAGGATATCCGCCATCCAGCGGGTGGAGTCGGGGAGCTCCCAGGGCCCCAGGCCCACGCAGATAACGGAGCGCTGCTGGTTGTAGATGGGAATGTAGGGGTGGTCCTCGGGCAGATTGGACAGATAGTGGACGGGGGAATTTTGATAGACCACCTCATCCATGTAGCCGTCAAAGCCGTAGTCGGCGTTATAGATTCCGCTGAGGGCCAACAGGCCGTCGAAGAGGTCGGGGCGGCGGAAATACAGGTTGGCGGCGTGGGTGGCTCCCAGGCTGCATCCGAAGGCCAAGATACCCGGATAGCCGGTCCAGCCGTTGGCTTGGTTGGCTTTATCGCGGATGAACGGGACCATTTCCGTTGTGATATAGTCCATCCACTGCTCGTGGCGGCGGGCACGCCAATGGGGGTCGCCGGTCTTGTTGGACCAGGTTTCCTTATCCAGAGTGTCGATGGCGAAAACCATCACCTGGCCGGACTCTATCCAGGGGGACCACACATCCGCCATGTGGAAATCGGCAAAATCAAAAAAACGACCGTCCTGGCAGGGGATGTATAACACCGGGCGGCCGGCGTGACCGTAGAGCTTACACTCCATTTCGCGGCCCAGGATTGGGCTGTACTCCTTAAAATAGGCTGTCTCCATGTCTCTCTTCCTTTCGGTAAATGGGGGGGTGGTTCTTCCTTTTTGGGGGGTGGTGCTTCTTCCTCGGTACTCGCTGCTTTCTGTTTTCTGGTCCTGCCTCCGGCGGCCTACTTTCCAGCGATGGAAAGTAGGCAAA
>CAJUDT010000072.1 GCA_910585415.1 uncultured Flavonifractor sp. | reverse complement strand
TGACGCGAACTCGTTTATGATACCACGCGCTCTCTCATTTGTCAAGTGCTTTTTTCGCTTCCATCATCGCAGCCGTCAGGCCGATGTTTGGAACCCCTTGCGGGTCAAGCACTTGCTTCTCGCGAGCGCTAGATTAATATACCAGAGGTTTTCCCGCTTGTCAACACTTTTTTCTCTTTTTTCGCAGGTTTTTTTCCAAGCCCCTTTCTGCAACAAGATATACCATATTTCCCCTTTCTTTCCCACAAGATATGCCGCTCACACCCGCCCCCGCAGTGCCCCCAGGAGCAGCGCCCCGCCGGGCAGCACAAATCCAGCGACTAAATTCCCCGGCAGCACCACCCGTTCCAGCCAGTTTTCCAATAAGAAGGTATTGGGGAAGAGCCACAGCGCCCCCGCCAGCACGATAACCGCCAGCGGCCAAGCCGCCTGCCGTTCCTCGATTGGAAGGATATCCGCCGCGATTTTACAGCAGGCCCGCAGCAGCAGGGCCAGCAGGGCCAAATCTGCGAACACCCACAGGGCGATGATGACCGCCTCCACCCGCTCGAAGGCCCCCTCGATGCCGACGCCCTTCACCATCATAAAAAAGGGCGCCTCCATCCGTCCGGTCAACCCCGGCCCGAAGGCCCCCAGGCACACCCATTGCAGCGCCGCCAGGGTCAGGCACACCACTGCGGCCCACCGGAACACCTGCTTCCGGCCTCCCTCCTGCCGGGTGACGGATTCCCCAAAGAAGGCCCCATAGACCGCGTACCCCAGCACGCCGAACACCGGCAGAGTCCCCGCCGCCGCACCGGGCAGGTCCTCCACCCAAACCGGCAGCACGTTTTTCGGGTCCACCTGAACGCTCCCCAGAACCAGCACCGTCCCCAGCCCCAACGCCAGCGCCAGGGCAAAGACCTGCCCGGCCCGCACCAAAACGCCGGCCCTTCTCCGGGCCAGCCAGAGGGCCAGGGCCAGCAGCGCCGCCATAAATAAAGGCATAGGCGCGTTGCGGTACCCCGCCGACACAGCCCGCAGGCCGAACAGCCGCAGGTTGACGCACAGCAGCACCACCCCCCACAGCAGATAGAGCCCCGCCGCCACCGTCCCCATCCCCCGGCCCAGGGTCCGGCGGAGGGCCTGACTCAGCCCCCCCTCCTGCCGGAGCAGCCGGAGCAGTCCCCCGCACAGGAGCAGCAGCACCGGCAGCGCCAGCAAAGCGGTGAGCCATCCGCCCCGCCCCGCCCCGGCCGTCCGGGCAGGGAGGGCCCGCACCGCCGGACAAAGGAGCGCGGCAAACAGCAGCGCCAGCAGCTCCCGCATGGAAATCTTCTCTTGCTCCACAGGTCCACCCCCTACTATATATAATATATGAAGCTAGGTTCTCGCGTCATAGCTCCGCCGCACCTGGGCCCGGACCTCCACGGTCCAGTCCAGCTCCGGCCACTTCTCCCACTGGGCCTGGAGCTCCCCCCAGTGCCAGGGGGCGGCGCTCCCGGCGGCCGACTGCAAGTCCAAAAAGTCCGCCCCCAGCTCCTGCCCCAGGGCCAGCGCCGCGCGAATCCGCCCGGACTCCTTCCAGGACAGCCCGTCCTCCAGGGCAGTCCGCACCGCCGGATCCTCCAGGTCCGCGTTCCCCCCGGCCAGATTGGCATCTACCCGGCACAGGATTTCCAGCCCGGTCAGCTCCCCCGCCTGGAACCGGGGCCGGACCCGCGTCCTGGCCCCCACCACCCGCAGGGCGGCGCTCTCCCCACCGGGTACGGGGACCTCCACCACATCCGCGTCCACCTGACCCAGCAGCAGATTGACCCCATACGCGGCCTCATCCTCCGCCCACCCGGCCAGGGTCCCATCCTTCAGGATGGCATACCCCACGGCGGAAAAGGTCCCCCCCTCCGCCCGCAGGGCCGGCGCAAAGGAGGCCCCGCAGCGCTCCAGCCCCGCCAGCACATCCCGCACCGTCCGCGGCATAGACCGGGCGGCAAGGCCCAGGTCCTCGGCCATAGCCTCCAGCCGTCCGGCGGCAGAGCCCTCCTCCGCCGCCTGGGCAATGGCCTCCCCGGCCCCGCCGTCCCGGACCACATAGAGCTCGGTATCCAGCCGCATTTCCACATCTCGAAGCACATAATCCAGGGCCTCCCCCGCCGACCGGCGGGCCAGAGGCTCCCCAAGGAGCAGCTGCCCCACGTGCCCGAAGTACACATACGCGGCCCCCTCGGCCTGCATCCCCAGCACGGCGGCGGAGATGGAGGGGGCGGTCCGCTCCGCCACCTGGGCCCGCTCGCCGCCTTCCTCCCCGGCGTCGGTGGAGGCGGTCACGGCCACGCCCTCCGCCGCCGCGTCCACCCCCAGGGTGCGCATAAGGGCCATTCCCTCCAGCTCCCGCGCGTAGGGCAGCAAATCCAGCCCCCCGCACCCGGACAGGAGCAGGCAGCACCCCGCCGCCAGGGCAATCGCCTTCCCTTTCACCCCTGATTCCTCCTGTTTTTCGTGTTCAGAACCGCGGGACGCAGCTTGGTCTTAGGCAGGGGCTGACGGAGCACCGCCCGTCCCTCCTTTTCTCCGCCCCGGTTGGAGGCGAAGGGGGTCAAATAGCTGACCCCGAAGCTCTCCACCCCCGCCAGATGGCACACCAGCCCCGCCAGCCCCAGCACGGCCCCGAAGAGCCCCCCGAACCCGGCCAGCACCGCCAGGGCAAACCGCCACAGCCGCAAAGCCCCGGCCAGCTCCTGGGAGGGCATGGTATACCCGGCGATTCCGGCGATGGCCACCACAATGAGCACGGCGGGCGAGATAATCTTTGCCTCCACGGCGGCGGTGCCCACCACCAGACCGCCGATAATGGAGACCGTCTGTCCAATGGCCTGGGGCAGGCGAAGCCCGGCCTCCTGTAGAATTTCAAAGGCAATGAGCAGAATCAGCACTTCAAACAGGGTAATGAAGGGCACATCCCGCTTGGCGGCAATGATGGACATGGCCAGCCGGGTGGGAATCATCTCCTGATGAAAGGTGACCATCGCCACATAGAGGGCGGGGAGCACCAGAGTCACCAGCAAGCAGGCATACCGCAGCATGGTGAGCATCGAGGCCACCATCCAGTTGGTGGACTTATCCTGGGGCGCCCGGAGGAAATCCCCAATGACCCCCGGCGCCAGATACCCCAGGGGCAGGCCGTCCACCAGTATCCCCACTCTCCCCTCGGCCAGTCCGCCGCAGAGCCGGTCGGGCCGCTCGGTGTGCTGGAGCAGGGGAAAGGGCGTGCGGGTCTGGTCCGCTAAATATTCCTCAATGTTCCCGGTGGCTAACAGAGCGTCGATGTCCAGCTCCGCCAGCTGGGCTTCCACCCGGCTCACCAAGGCGGGGTCGGTGATTCCCTCCACGTAGAGCACATCCACCAGGGTCAGGGACTGCCGCCCCACCACCTGCTCCTTGATTTTCAGCTCCGGGGCCTTCAGGTGCCGCCGGACCAGACTGGTGTTGGTGCGCAGGCTCTCCACAAAGGCGTCCCGGGCCCCCTTCAAAACCGTCTCATTCTCCGGCGCGCTGATGGAGCGCTTTTCCTCGGTGCCCACGTTCAGGGAGAGGACCTCCGATTCCCCGGGAAACAGGAGCAGGCAGTTCCCCTCCACCAAATCCAGCGCCGCCCGGTCCATGTCCCTCCGCCGCTCCACCCCCAGGTCGTACAGAGCCCCCAGCTCCATATGCCTCATCACGGCGGCCATATCGGGGCAGGCCAGCAAGCCCGCATCCTGGGCCATGGGCCGCAGCACATAGTCGTTGACCCGTTCCATGCGGGCCATGCCGCCGATGTAGCACAAAGTCACCACCCGCTCCGGGTCCCCGGCAAGCTGGACCTCCCGCTTGGAGAAGTCCACCGCGTCCCGAAACACCCGCTCCAGGCTCTCCAGAGAAAGGGGCAAATCAATCCGGGGCTCCCGCCTGGGGTGGGGCGGGACGCTCTCCCGGCCGCGTCCGAACAAGCCCATATTGGCCCTCCTTTTTCTCATGTGCCTCCAGTATGGCTCTTCTGCGGAAAATTTATGCGTTGATTTCCCCTTTTGAACTGCTCCAGAGCCCTTGACGGCCCCGGAAAAAGGTGATACAATACCCCAACAGCCAGCAAGGCAATGACCGGGAACAGTACGCGCAGACCTGGAAGCAGAGAGGGGCCGGACGGTGCAAGGCCCCCGACGGGAGCGCGGAAGGCGCCCGCGAGCCGCGGGGAGGAAATGCCCCGCCGGTCCCCCGCCGTTACCGGGCCGAGCGTCCCCCGTTCCGGGGGAAAATCAGGTGGGACCACGGACTTACAAGTTCGCCCTGAGCCGAGAGGCTCGGGGCGTTTCTTTTTCTTGAAAGAAAAAGAAACAAAAAGAACTTTCATCCCGCTTCCGCCCCTCCTGCCCTCTCCGGCTTCCCGCCCGGTGACGGACCCCCATCTCTCCGGCATCTCCCGCCTTGCTGCGGGGGGTGCGACAAACACATATGCCGCATATTTTATAAAGGAGTGTATCGCAATGAAAAACACCGAAAAGACCATGGAACAGATTGTCAACCTGTGCAAGGGCCGGGGCTTCATCTATCCCGGGAGCGAGATTTACGGCGGTCTGGCCAACTCCTGGGACTACGGCCCCCTGGGCGTGGAGCTGAAGAACAACGTCAAGCGGGCCTGGTGGAAGAAGTTCGTCCAGGAGAGCCCCTATAACGTGGGCCTGGACGCGGCCATTCTGATGAACCCTCAGGTCTGGGTTGCCTCCGGCCATGTGTCCACCTTCAACGACCCCCTCATTGACTGCAAGGCCTGCAAGATGCGCCACCGGGCCGACAAGCTCCTGGAGGACTGGTGTCAGGCCCAGGGCCGCGCCGACGTCAACGTGGAGGCCATGAGTCAGGAGGAACTGGTGTCCTTCATCCGGGAAAACGGCGTGACCTGCCCCGGCTGCGGCAAGAGCGATTTTACCGATATCCGCAAGTTCAACCTGATGTTCAAGACCCACCAGGGCGTTACGGAGGATTCCTCCACTGAGGTCTACCTCCGCCCCGAGACGGCTCAGGGCATTTTTGTCAACTTCCCCGCCATCCAGCGGACCACCCGCAAAAAGCTCCCCTTCGGCGTGTGCCAGGTGGGCAAATCCTTCCGCAACGAGATTACCCCCGGCAACTTCATCTTCCGCATCCGGGAGTTTGAGCAGATGGAGCTGGAGTTCTTCTGCCAGCCGGGGACCGACCTGGAGTGGTTCGGCTACTGGCGGGAGTTCTGCCACCAGTGGCTGCTGAACCTGGGCCTCAAGGATGAGAATTTGCGCCTGCGGGACCATGAGCCCGAGGAGCTGGCCTTCTACTCCAAGGCCACCACCGACTTTGAGTTTATGTTCCCCTTCGGCTGGGGGGAGCTCTGGGGCGTGGCCGACCGGACCGACTACGACCTCAAGCAGCACCAGGAGCACTCCGGCAAGGATTTGACCTACTTCGACCAGGAGAAGAACGAGCACTATATCCCCTATGTCATCGAGCCCTCCCTGGGCGCCGACCGGGTGACTCTGGCCTTCCTGGTGGAGGCCTACGACGAGGAAGTGGTGGACGCGGAAAAGAACGACGTGCGCACCGTCATGCGCTTCCATCCCGCCCTGGCCCCCTTCAAGTGCGCGGTGCTCCCCCTGTCCAAGAAGCTGGGCCCCAAGGCCCAGGAGCTTCAGGCGGAGCTGGCGAAGGAGTTCATGGTGGACTACGACGAGGCCGGTTCCATCGGCAAGCGCTACCGCCGGCAGGATGAAATCGGCACCCCCTTCTGCGTGACGGTGGACTTCCAGACCGTGGGCGACGGCAAGACCGAGGCCGACGGCTGCGTCACCGTCCGCGAGCGGGACACCATGGCGCAGGTCCGCATTCCCATGGACCAGGTGAAGGACTATATCGCCCAGCGGGTGAAGTTCTGATTTTTTCTTGTAAGCAAAAGAACCAAAAAGAACGTTCATAAAGCGCAGACACCGGGCCCCGTTTGGAGCATTTTTGTTCCAGCGGGACCCGGTTCTTCCATATAAAGGTTCACAACGGCGAAAAAATGTGCTATGCTACCAATAGTAGCGCGAAATGCAAGGCGCAAACGGTTTATTTTTAACAGGAGGCGGAGTAAGATGGAGCTGCAAGAGAAGCTCAGTACCTTGCGGAAACAACACAAAATCACCCAGATGGAGCTGGCTGACAAACTGGGGGTAACCCGGCAGGCCGTTTCCAAATGGGAACAGGGGACGGCGTTCCCCTCCACGGAAAATCTGATTCAGTTAGGGAAGCTGTACGGGGTATCCATAGAGGTACTGACCAACCCAGAGCTGACGCTCGACGGCGTGGCCCAGCAAAAAACGGACAGCACACCCCCGGCAGAAGCAAAACCAAATACCAGCGGAACCAAACGGCTCATTGCCGTTGCCGCCGCCGGTATCCTGCTGGGAGGGCTGATTGTTGGTATGGTTGCGTTTTCCGGGGGCACGAAGGTGCCGGAGGAAACGACACCCATAAAAGATTTGGATAAGGAGGTGGGCTTTATTGTAGATGAGGAATTTTCGATGGACTAGTCAACTTGGAAAGGGGGTGTAAACATTGAAAGTAAAACAAGTGTACACGGCCATCTTGGCGTGTGCGTTAGCCTTATGCTGTGTCATATGGCCAGCGAAAGCGGTAGAATTTCCGGACGGAGAGATTACACCGCTACGGGAACTGGAATGTACGATGTTGACAGTGCCGGTCGAACCCTGGCAGAACAATTCTGACCCTGCCCGTGCTTTTAGCCGGATCAATTTCTCCATTTCGGCAAAGACCTCCTCAGGCGGGAATAAAAGTCTCCATCTGGAAGCGGGGGAAGTCGTTCGGATTAACTGTTCCTACTCCCCAGAGTCCGCCAGCATCGATTTTGGGTTGATTGCTCCTGATGGTGCGTTCTACTATGTGAATGTAACAGATGGAAGCATCAACAAAAGCATCCAAGTGGATGAGACTGGTGATTACACATTAGCGGTACGGAACAATTCTTCTGAAACTGTTAGTGTAGTCGGGTTTGTGCATTATTAAGAGAGGGGTTTCAAAATGAAAAAACGTATGATTTCGTTAGTATCTTTAGCCCTGGTATTCGCGCTTTTCCTTCAAGTTGGCTGTGTAGCAAGCGCATCGGGAGATGAAATTTTCATCAAAGATGCGCAAAGAGAAGAGGAACTTCTCGCAACCTATTCTGAGGAAATCTCCTTAGTAGAAGAAAACCACGGGTGTGAAATTGAGCATATTGATGCAAAATCACTTGAAGCGTTAAAAGATGACGCTGTGAAATACTTATATGATGATAACTACCGTTTCTCTGCGCTGATGGATGAATTGTCCATAATACTTGTAGAACAAGAAATTATGGAACAGTATGAGGATAATCTACTTATGCGGATTAATGATGTGGTTGTTAAAAATATGACAAGCACTACAATCCATGAATATGGTCCGTTAAAAGGCGTTTATAAAGATATTGTTCCAGTAAATACCGAGATAGAGGAATCTGTTTCTGTTTCACTAAGTATTACAGGGGGGATTTCACATGAAATGGAAGGAATGAAGGGTGATTCATTAACAAAAAACATAAGTATAACCACAGGTGGCAGTTATCAACAAAGTGTAACTTTGAAGGGTCCAAATTCAAATGATACTACTTGGAGTGGAAGAGCCGCTACACATTCAGTCGCTTGTGGTGTCTTATATGGTACGGTTACCCATACTTCATGGGATTTGTGCGACCGCCGAACTGGTGAAGTAAAAAGTCATCATGAGAGCAAGCAAATACAAAATACAACATCAAGATACTCAGCTTTTGTTACGCTAGCCCAGATTGACAGAAATGGTAGGTTTCATATAGACAATCCTGAGAGAACTGCAACATCAGTTTGGTCTTCACAGTATGAATTTGAAAAAGAAATAAAAGAGCATGTTTACAAATATGTAACAGGAAACGAATCCGCAACTTGTGCCATATGCGAAGAGATGTACTTGCAAAAATAGTTTAGCAGAACTAGCATATAAGGTAGGGCCCGCGCCAACCGGCGCGGGCCCTCTCACTTCCCGGTTGCAAACCTCCTGCGGGTATGATAGAATCAAACCAGAGAAGCAGGCCGCACGACCCTGGAGCGGGACGCCCCGAACCGCGCCAGCCCGGAGAAAAGGAGGCGGGACTCAGTCATAAAAAAAGCCGCAAATCTTGCGCTCTACCTTGCGTACGCCGCGCTTATCCTGGCACACCCCCATCTCAATCAGATGCTGCGGGAGTATGTGGCAAAGACCTTCTCAATGACGCTCCCCATGCTGCTCGCCCCGGCCCTGTACATTGCCGCCACGTTGATTCTTCTCCTGCGCACCCATTTGGCGGAGCGGACCTTTACCCCTCAAAACGTGCTCATCCAGGGGGCCTATGTGGCTGTTACGATAGCTTTGCTGGGGTACTGCTTCTTCCACCAAATGAGCTCCCTTCTGCCAGCTCTTCTCACGGAGACGGTCTTTGATTTGGTCCTCCTGTTCATTCGGAGGAACCACAGCCCATCCGAATAGACAAACCAGGGGCCCGCGCCGGTTGGCGCGGGCCCCTGTTGCCGTTCCGCAAACTCTTACTGCTCAACTTCCGAGTACCCTTCCGTCTCTGGCTCCACGGCCTCGGTGTTGGGTCCCGGATACGGTTCCTCCGCCTGCCGCTGATGGTCCTCCATGTGGGTGACGGGGTAGACGGTATCGGTAATCACCCCGCAGTCCTCCAGGACCTTCAAGGTCTCGGTGGCGCTGGCCTCCAGGGCGATGCGCACATCGGTGCTGCTGATATGGTTCTGCTCTGAGCTCTCGAACCTCAGATTTACCCGGAAACTCAGGCACAAATCGCTGAGATAACAGTTATTCATCCGCTCCCAATCGCTCATCAGGTACCGCACGCCCAGCCGTCCGGCGGCAATGTCCGCGTGGATGGCCTCTTCCAGCCGGGGCAGGGCGCCGGCGGGGACGACCACCGAGTCATACATCTTCTCGGGGTCCTCTTCGTTGTACATGGAGGTGACCTCCGCGTCCACCAGCCGGATGTCCTCCGCGATTTTCCATATGCCAGATGAGAAATAGCTCCGCTCCACCACGTCCGGCTGGTTGACCAGAGCGGTCAGCAGGGCGGTGAGGGAGTTCGGGTTGTCCTTGTCCTCCGCCTGGACCGGCAGATGTTCATACCTGCGGCGTATCACCGAGCCGTCCTCCATGGTGTATTCAATGTTCAGATAGACTGCGGAATGGGTCTGAATATTGACTCCGTCCATGTCGGTATAGAGGAAATCCCACGGGGTATCCTTGCTGTCCACCGCCGCCTGATGGACCTGGGCCAACAGAGTCAGCTCCCGCTCCCCACTCAAGGTCACATTTGCGTCCGAGATGTTGTCATAGGGCTCGGTGGAATAGGAGACGCGGGCGGAGGCCACCCGTGCCGGGTCGGGGACCTTCCGCTCAAAGCCCACCAGGTCGAACTCCATCACGCACACCGCCGCCGTCAGGCAGACCAGCACGGCAATACAGCCCTTCCAGCTCTCCCGAATGACCCGAAAGCTCTTTTTCAGGAGCATCTCCGCGGCAAAATACCCCACCCCGCCGCAGAGCAGCAGCAGAACCAGCAGAGTCCAGGGCCCATCGGGCACATTCAGCACCCGGTACAGGAAGGTTCCAAAGGCAATGGCCGCGCAGAAGGCCACGCCGTATTTGAAGATTGGCTTCACCCAAGGGACGGTCACCACATCTCCCGCCGTCTCCAGATGGCGCTTTTCATAAACCAGCAGGGCCAGCGCGGTCAGCACCACCCCCACAAAGGCGTACAGCAGAACCATGTGCAGGCCGTAGAACGCGGCTCCCCGTCCGTCCAGCTGGCGCACCTGCATGGTGGTGGCCAGCTTCATCACGGGGGTGAACAGCAGGGCGGTGTTCTCCAGACGGCTGAGGCTGTCGAACCCAAAAATGAACTCCTGGGCCAGATCCTGAATCAGGAACATGAGGGCCGAGGCCAGTATGTTCAAAATCCCATAAAAGGCGGGCAGGGCCAGCAGATGCCCGGTAAACATGGCGCAGAACACCGCGAAGGCGTAGAAGAAGAAGCACAGCAAGCTCTGTACCACCAGCCACATGCACAGGCTCCCGAAATCCACCGCCCCATTTAGGGCCTCCGCCAGCAGGGACAGGAGGAACACCGCCAGATTGGGCAGAATCAGAAAGGAGAGGCCCGCCAAAAAGTTGGTGCAGAACAAATCCCTCCGCCGGATGGGCAAGGCGTGGAGCATCCCCACGGAGCGGTTGTTGTAGAGGTAGGAGAACACCGCCATAGCGCACAGCACGCCAAAGACCGCCGCAGACATCAGCCCGCCGCTTTCCAGCAGGCTCAGGGGAATCCGCTGGGCGTTGTCCATGTTCCACTTTCCGCCCCAGTACTCCACATTGAAGATGCTCAGGGGGAGGGCCAGAAGCCACATTGCCCCATACAGGGCCCAGATGGGCCAAAAGCGCATGAGGTTTTTGCAGAACAGGGTTGGATTAAAGCACGATTTCACGGACAGCATAGTCCTCACCTCCCAGCTCATAGATAAAGATTTCCTCCAGGGTCAGGGGCAGGGCCTCCAGGAGAATGGGGGCATAGACCGCCAGACGGTTGGTGACCTCCACCGCGCCCCCCCGAATAATGAGTGTGTGAATCCGTCCCACCTGGGTAATGTTGAGGACCTCCATATCCTCCGGGAGCTTGGGTAACTCCCGCTCCTGAAATACCACCTGCATTTTGACCACGTTGGCCTGAAGGTCGGAGAGGCTCCGCTCCACCAGGACCTTTCCCTTGGAGAGGATGCCCACATGGTCGCACACATCCTCCAGCTCCCGCAGGTTGTGGGAGGAAACCAGCACCGTGGTGCCGTACTCGGCCACATCACTGAGCAGGAGGCTCCACACCTGCCGCCGCATGACGGGGTCCAGGCCGTCCACGGGCTCATCCAGAACCAGCAAATCCGGCCGGCAGCACAGGGCCAGCCAAAAGGCGCTTTGCTTCTGCATTCCCTTGGAGAGGCGGCGGATGCTCCGCCGTTCGTCCACGGTGGAGAAGATGTCTTTCAGGGCCTGATACCGGGCCATATCGAAACGGGGGTAAAAGCCCTTGTAGAAGCGCATCATGTCCCGGGTGGAATCGGAGAGGAAGTAGTAGAGGTCGTCGGGGATTCCGGCAATGCGGGCTTTGACGGCGGGGTTTTCGTAGACGGGCAGGCCCCCCACCAGAACATCCCCGGAGTCGGGCCGGTAAACGCCGGTGATGTGGCGGAGGATGGTGGATTTTCCTGCGCCGTTGGGGCCCACCAGACCATAAATGGAGCCGTCTGGCACCGACATGGACAGGCCGTCCAGGGCACGGAAGCCCTCAAAGGTTTTGACAACGTCCTTGACTGCAATCATTGTGCACCTTCCTCTCTGACGGGGTGGCTCTGTCCGGCCTGACGCAGGCGCTGGGCCAGCTCCGCAGCGGTCATGCCCAAAAAGAGCAGCTCCGCGGCGGAGGCGTCGAACTGAATGAGCAGGGCTTCCCGGCGGGCGGGGTCCACCTCCGCCTGTGGGGAGGCAAAGGAGCCCTTGCCCGCGACGGTATAGAGGTAGCCCTCTGACTCCAAGGATTCATAGGCCCGCTGGATGGTGTTGGGATTGATGGCCAGAGAGGTGGCCAGGGAGCGCACAGAGGGGAGCTTATCGCCCGCCTGGAGCCCTCCCGTCACCATCAGGTGGCGGAGGCCTTCCTTTACCTGCTCATAGATGGGACGGGCGTCCCGGTAGTTCAATGATATCATTGGGGGTTCTCCTTTCTGGGGATTTGCTGGGGGGTGGGGGGTTGGGGGGCTTTTTGCTTCTTCCTCGTTACTCTGGTGGTGTTCGGTGGTGGTGCTGGCTTTTTCGGGGGCTTCTGCCTCTTCCTCGGTTCTCCCTACGTTTCGTTAGCTGGTCCCGCCTCCGGCGGGTTACTTTCCAGTGATGGAAAGTAACCAAAGATCACCGGGCCTGCGGGCCCGGACCCGGGGTCGGGGGGCGGCGGTGGAGATACGGGGCCTGCAAGCCCTTTGGCTGTTACCCGCCGTTTTAGCCTCCGCCCTCAATACTTCGGCCATTGGC
>CAJUDT010000071.1:7784-12267 GCA_910585415.1 uncultured Flavonifractor sp. | reverse complement strand
GTTGGCGGGGCTGGTCCACATGCCGCCTTTCGGACTGCCAACCTCTACATGATGGACTTGGGGTTGAGGCGGCGGGTGTTTTCTTCCTTGTTTCTAGCGCTTTTCGTGCTTTTAGTGCGCGTTCAATGCTTTCAGAGCTTTCAGTTTTGCACATACTTCCGTGAAATGTGGAAAACTTCCGCCAACATTTCCGCACCGACTCAACCCCAAATCTATCTTGTAGAAGATGGCAGTCCGAAAGGCGGCATGAGTACAGCCGAAGGCAGGGCAACTGCTTTCAAGTCTTGCAAGGGGGATATCCGCCCGAGGGGCCAATGGCCGAAGTATTGAGGGCGGAGGCTAAAACGGCGGGTAGCAACCAAAGGGCTTGCAAGCCCCGTACCTATTCCGCCGCCCCCGACCCCGGGTCCGGGCCGCAGCCCGGCGAACTTTGCCTACTTTCCTTCGCTGGAAAGTAGGCCGCCGGAGGCGGGACCAGGAAACGAAACGCAGAGAGTACCGAGGAAGAGGCACCCAGGAACATCAAACCACCTCCGAAAGCCGCTGCAAGCCATTGACAAGCCCCCCTCCAGGATATATCATAACAACAGAAAACACAGGCACCACAAGACAAGCAAAAAATAAACATAAGGAGACACCGCCTATGCGCAGCGACAACGTGACGAAGGGTGTGGAGCGCGCCCCCAACCGCTCCTTATTCTATGCTTTGGGCTACACAAAAGAAGAACTGGACCGGCCCTTAATTGGCATTGTCTCATCGCAAAACGAAATCGTCCCCGGTCATATGAATCTGGATAAAATCACGCAGGCCGTCAAGGCGGGCGTCCGCATGGCCGGGGGAACCCCCATTATGTTTCCTGCCATCGCCGTCTGCGACGGCATCGCAATGGGCCACGTAGGTATGAAATACTCCCTGGTGACCCGTGAGCTCATTGCCGACTCCACCGAGGCTATGGCAATGGCCCATCAATTTGACGGCCTGGTAATGATTCCTAACTGTGATAAAAACGTTCCCGGTCTCTTAATGGCCGCCGCCCGGCTGAACATCCCCGCAATCTTCTGTTCCGGCGGACCCATGCTGGCCGGAACCATGACCAATGGCCGACGCACCTGCCTGAGCCATATGTTTGAGGCCGTGGGCGCCTACCACGCCGGTAAGCTGGACGAGGAGGGCGTGGAGGAATACGAGCGCAGCGCCTGCCCCACCTGCGGCTCCTGCTCCGGCATGTACACCGCGAACTCCATGAACTGCCTCACCGAGGCCATCGGTATGGCTCTGCGGGGAAACGGCACCATCCCTGCCGTCATGTCCGCCCGCCTGCGGCTGGCCAAGCACACCGGAATGCAGATTATGGAGCTGGTAAAACAAAACATTCGCCCCCGGGACATCATGACCCAGGCCGCATTCCACAACGCCGAGGCCGTGGACATGGCCTTGGGGTGCTCCACCAACTCTATGCTGCACCTGCCCGCCATCGCCCACGAGTGCGGCATAAACCTCTCTCTGGCCGACGCCAACGGCATTTCCCGCAAAACTCCCAACCTCTGCCATCTGGCCCCCGCCGGGGATACCTACATGGAGGACCTGGAGCGGGCCGGCGGTGTCTATGCCGTCATGAAGGAGCTCACCAAACGGGACCTGCTGGATACCTCCTTGCTGACCTGCACCGGAAAGACCGTGGCCGAAAACCTGGAGGGCGTGGTCAATCTGGATGAAACCCTCATTCGGCCCATCGACAACCCCTACTCTCCCTACGGCGGCATTGCGGTCCTTACCGGCAATCTGGCCCCCGACGGCTGTGTGGTCAAACAGTCCGCCGTGGCGGAGGAAATGATGGTCCACACCGGCCCCGCCCGGGTCTTTGACTCCGAGGACGACGCCATTTCCGCCATCTATGCCGGAAACATCAAGGCCGGAGATGTGGTCGTCATCCGCTACGAGGGCCCCAAGGGCGGGCCCGGTATGCGGGAGATGCTCAATCCCACCTCCGCCATTGCGGGCATGGGCCTGGACAAGGAGGTAGCCCTCATCACCGACGGCCGCTTCTCCGGGGCCACCCGCGGGGCCTCCATTGGACATGTCTCCCCGGAAGCCGCCTTGGGCGGACCCATCGCCCTGGTGGAGGAAGGGGACCCAATCGCCATTGACATTCCAAGCTGCAAAATTGACATACTGGTAGACGAGGCCGTGCTTGCCGCCCGGAAAGCCGCCTGGACCTGTCCGGAGCCCAAAATCAAAACCGGCTATCTGGCCCGTTACGCCAAGCTGGTCACCTCCGCCGCCAAGGGCGCGGTGCTGGAGTAAGCGCGTAACCGGCCCAAAACAGCACATCATTCCATTAAAATGGGGACCCTGCCGCAGTCTGGCAGGGTCCCCGTCGCTCACTGGTTGTTCAGCAGACCCAGCCGCTCCAGCACCAGCGCGGCCTGCTCCCGCGTCAGCGGGGCCTGGGGCTTGGTGCCGTCGAACAGACCGGCGGCCACCGCCTTGCTCCAGGCATCCTGGGCCCATTCCTCGACCGGCTGGCCAGCCACGCCCTGGGCGTAGGCCGCAAAGAGGGCGTTAAACTGCTCCTGCGTCATGGACTCACCCCCCTCCAGCTCCGCCTTGACATCGGCCCGGAGGGTATCCATGCTCTTCCCGTGCTTGGGGAACCAGTGGGACACGTCGGCATGGTTGGTGGCGATATCCCGAAGGCAGCCCTCATGGTGGTCCAGGATATCGGTCATGGGGTCGAACCCGTACCGGCGGCACAGATAGGCGCACAGCTCCACCGCGTTGCGGTAAACGGCGGCGAAATAGGCCGCGTTTTTCTCCACATCGTACCCCACCATGGTCCCGCCCTCGTAGGTGTGCCCGGCGGGCTCCAGGATTTCAAAGGCAATGTGAGTATTGTTGGCCGAAATGCCGCCGCCGGGGGGCGAGCCCGCGTGCCACCCCCGCCAGTTCCAGGGGAGCGTCTCCACCACGCCGCCCCGGTGAACGAAGGCGTGGACGCACATGTTTACATTGGGCTTATTCCAGGTGTCCAGAAAGACCTCCACCTTGGGTTGGGCCACGCCCATCGAGTGGACCATGATGCCCTTGGGGGTGATGGTCCGTCCGGCCTTATAGCAGTCGTTTTGGGTCAAAATATGCTCGGTGATTTCCATAGGCTGCATCCCTCCCGTACAGCTTATGCCGGAGGGGTGCGAGGGGTGCTTTTATGGCAGGCCGGGGCCCTCTGCCCGCCGGTAACGGAGCTCCGCAAAGGGGCCGTACTGCCGGACTTCCTCCAAATGGAAGCGCCTCAGGGCCTCGCCCTGGGTGAACAGCGGGATACCGCCCCCCAGCAGCACGGGGGCCACCTGGAGGATGATATGGTCCACCATATCCCGGTCCAGCAGGGGAGCCAGCAGGGTGTTTCCGCCGACCACCCAGATCTGTTTCTCAGGGCCCAGGCTTGCCGCGAAGCCGGCCACGTCGCCGCTGACGGCGGTAAAGCCCGGCTGGGAGAGCGCTGTGTGGGTGAACACATAGTTTTCCGTGGTGGGGTAGACCGACGAGGCATCCCCGGAGCGCTCCAGCTCCTGAAAGGTCCTGCGGCCCATCAGGGTTACGTCCATCGTGGGGTAAAATTCCGGGTAGCTGGTTTCCGCCGCCATTCCGGTCTGCTCAAGCCAGTCCAAACCGTGGTCCTTGTCCGCAAGATACCCGTCCATGGTCACACAGCCGTAAAAATAAATGCTCATAATGCCTCCCGCATGTAATCCTTATTCTTCCGGGGCGGCCTCCGCCCGCTGGGCCCGGACCGCGTCCCGGCGCCGGAGGTTTTCGGCCAACGTGCGGGGCGGGCGGGCGTTCATCTCCGCCGTCCAGGCCAGAAGCCAGGCCCGCAGTTCCTCCAACCCCCCGTCGGTGAGGGGAAAGTCGCGGGTTTCCTCCATGATGCTGTCCCCCTGGTTCCAGGGGCCCTCCCACACTTGGGCGGTGAGGGTTTCCTCGCCGGGGTCCACCCGGCACTGCATCCGTCCGCCGCTGGCCGTCCAGAAATTCCCGTTCTGGAAGTGTGACAGGACGGGCAAAAAAAGTTCTTCCATGACACTCTCTCCTTAAATAACAAAGCGTGGTATTCATGATACCACGCTTTTGCCATTTTAGCTATCCGTTTTTCAAAAAAAGAGCGGTTTCGTCACCGGGCGCAAAGCCGAAGGACAGCGCCGGGCCGGGATCGCGATGAAAGTTCTTTTGGCAGCTTGTCGAAAAAGTCCTGCGGACTTTCCCGCCGAATCCTCTGGTCAAAGCGGTTTTTCGACAGTCTGAACCTCAGTTCTCTGCGTATCGGGACAAAAACTGTCTTGTGCGTTCCTCTTGGGGGTGCTCGATTACCTGCCGGGCGTCTCCCTGCTCCACGATAACGCCGCCGTCCATAAAAATCACCTGGTCGGCCACGTCCCGGGCGAAGGCCATTTCATGGGTGACAATGACCATCGTGGTCCGCCG
>CAJUDT010000071.1:0-7774 GCA_910585415.1 uncultured Flavonifractor sp. | reverse complement strand
GGGTGCGGATGACCTTCAAAACCTCCCCGGTGAGCTCCGGGTCCAGGGCGGAGGTGGGCTCGTCAAAGCACAGAATATCCGGGCTCAGAGCCAGAGCGCGGGCAATGGCCACCCGCTGCTGCTGCCCGCCGGAGAGCTGGTGGGGGTAGTGCCCCGCCCGGTCGGCCAGCCCCATCTGCTCCAGCAGAGCCCGGCCCTGGGCGTCGATTTCCTCCAGAATCCGCTTCTTATTTCCCTTGAACTGGGGGTCCTCCTTGGCCAGCAGCTGCCGGGCCAGGGTGACGTTTTCCAAGGCGGTGTACTGGGGAAAGAGGTTGAA
The DNA here is from genome assembly GCA_910585415.1 of uncultured Flavonifractor sp. GTDB lineage: Bacteria > Bacillota > Clostridia > Oscillospirales > Oscillospiraceae > CANAAV01. Next base: position 7,455 of record CAJUDT010000071.1, on the reverse strand, counting down.
GGACTGAAACACCAGCCCAAAATGGAGCCGTTTCCGGCGGACCTCATCTTCCCGCTGGGTGGCGGGGTCGGCGGCGTCAAAGAGGGTTTCCCCCTGGACGCAGATGCGCCCCTGGTCCGGCCGCTCCAGGAAGTTCAGACACCGCAGAAGGGTGGTTTTGCCGGAGCCCGAGGAGCCGATGATCGCCAGGGCCTGTCCTTCCTCCAGGGAGAAGGTGATATCCTCCAGCACGCGGGTGGCGCCGAAGTGCTTTTCGATGTTATGTACCTCCAAAACAGGCATGGGGGCCCCTCCTTACTTGAAGTAGTCCAGCTTCTGTTCCACCCAGCCGAAGAGCAGGGTCAGAATGCCGTTGACCACCAGATAGAACACGGCGGTATAGAACAGGGGCCAGATCATCCCCTTTTTGATGAACGTCTCTCCCATCCAGATAATTTCATACACCGAAATCACCCGCACCAGGGCGGTGTCCTTCACCAGAGTGATGAACTCGTTGGACATGGGGGGGACGATACGCTTGATAACCTGCAAAAGGGTGATGCGGAAAAAAATCTGGGACCGCGTCATACCCAGAACCTGTCCCGCCTCATACTGTCCCTGGGGCACCGACTGAATGCCGCCCCGGTAGATTTCGGAGAAATAGCAGGCGTAATTGATGGCGAAGGACACCAGCGCAGCGGTGAACCGGGGCAGCAGGGGCAGGCCGAAGAGCAGGCCGGGACCGTAGAAAATAATCAAAATCTGAATCATCAGCGGCGTGCCCCGAATGACCCAAACGATGGTTTTCATCAGGTACCGCAGCGGGGCGAAGGTACTCATGGAGCCGAAGCTGATGACCAGCCCCAGGGGCAGGGCCAGCAGCAGGGTCAGCGCGAAGAGCTCCAGAGTGGTGAGCAGCCCCTCCAGCAGGGTGAGTGTGACCGTAGTGAGCATGACGTTCCCTCTTTCAGACCGGGGAAGGGCAGAGGACCGCCTTTAGTCCTCTGCCCAGTGTTCCCGGCGGGTATTATGGTTCCAGGACGGACTCCTGTACGCCGTAGGTGGTGGCAGTCTCCATCACAGTTCCGGCGGCATAGGCCTCCTTCCAGAAGTTGTTAAAGGCGTCGGTCATATCGGAGCCCTGCCGGAAGCCCACACCGTATTCCTCGCTGTTGAGCTGCACGGTGTAGGTCAGGTCGGGATAGCTGGTGCCCTCGCCAATCATGGCCCCGGCCATGAGCAGGTCAATCACGCAGGCGTCCGAGGCCCCGGAGGCCACCTCCATCAGCGCCGCCGCCTGATTCTGGGTGGCGGTGTAGGAGATGTTCAGCTCGTCCAGCTGCTCGGCCCCGGCGGAGCCGTTCTCCACAGCAAAGCTCAAATCCGAAAGGCTCTCAACCGTGGTGTAGTCCGCCGCCTTGTCCTTGGGGAGGACCACCACCTGACCGTTGAGGCAGTAGGGCTCCGAGACGCTCATGAGGCTGCGGACCTCCTCGGTGAGGGTCATGCCGTTCCACACCACGTCGATGGCGCGGGTCTCCAGCTCGATGGCCTTGGTGTCCCAGTTGCCCAGCTCCAGGAACTCCACCTGGACCCCCAGGCTCTCGGCAAAGGCCTTGGCCATGTCGGCATCGAAGCCAATCCATTCATCGCTGCCCTCGGCCTTGTAGTCCATGGGGGCAAAGTCGGTCATACCCACAATGAGGGTGCCCTTGTCCTTGACGTAGGCCAGGTCGCTGTCATCGGCCTGCTGGTCCCCGCCGGCCTCCGGCGCGCCGGTCTGGGCGGCAGGGGTGCCCGCCGGTGCGGGTGTGGCGGCAGCGCCGCCGGGAGCGCCGCCGGAGCAGGCGGCCAGGGAGCCCATCAGCCCGAGGGCCAGTATCAGTGCAAGCAATTTCCGTTTCATAGCATCGTTCCTCCATGCGGTAAAGTAATGCGTTAGCGCTTTCGTATATTACCACACTAAAGCGATATTGTAAAGAGGAAAATGAAAAATTTTTAAGGGGAGCTACCCCCTTGAGGGCAGCTCCCCGTTCAGAACAGCGCGCAAACGCCTTATTGCTCCATTGGAATTTCGCACTCCACCCAAGCGGGAATACGCTCCAGGTCCTTCAGCCAATCCAGCTGTACACCGGTGGAGGAATAGCCGCGGCCATTGAAAAAATACTCCTGGGGGAACACGTCTTCCCCAATCCAGCGGAGGGATTCTCCCGGGATGGTGTACGCAAAGCTCCAATCCTGCCAGTAGCCCAGCATGGAGTCTCCGAACTGGTTGTCATAGTCCGGCCGGGCCAGAAGGGGGCCCTCCGCCGCCCGTTCTGCGGGCGGAAGGGCGGCAAAAATGGGATTCTCCCCGCCCAATCCGGCGCGGTATCCCATCAGCCACAGGGTCAGATTCATCAAATCGTAAAATCTCCCCGGCTGGGGCCAGCGCACAAGGGTCCAGGCCGGATGCTCCGGCAGGGCGGCGACTTGAAAGGAAAAGGAAACCCGGTTCTCCGGAGCACAGAGGCCGGGGTACTCCTTCAACAGCTGAATGGCCTGCTCTGCCGGGCAGTTGATGAGGGAAAAGCAGGCGTAGCCCGTCAGGTCAAAGGGAAAACGGGGCTGTTTGCTCATAGTGACTCACTCCTGAAAGAATTTCGATTTGCCTCCCAAGCCCGGCGGGCCGGGCGGTATTGGTTACGGAAGCCGAAGAATGCGCCGGTAGCAGTGGTATTGACTGGATATGCCGCAGTGACTGCCCGCCGGGTGGCGGTAAAAGGCCGTATAGCAGGGCAGGACGAAAATGGCCCCATCCCCGCCGCAGAGGGAGCACCCGCCGTCGCCCCCTTTGGTATACGCAGTGTTGTCGATGATCTCATTTTGATAGGAATCGTAGGCGATGAACAAACCCAATGCGTTTGGCCGCTCCAAAATGCTTTCCGGGTTTTCATCCTGACCAACGGCGCCCACGGCATAGATTTCGGACAGAACGCCCTCCAGGGTGTCGCCCCACCGGAACAAGGTGCGTGCGCCGCCGTTGCAGAGGTATTCCCACTCATCCTCGGTGGCCAGTGTAAAGGGGCCCTTCTTCAGGGAGCGGACGGCCTCATCCAGGGAGGGCGCGTCCTCATCCAAAGAACGGCTGTCTGCCTCCACGAGCATGTCCCCGATGTCGGCGGTACGGAGCGGCGATAGGCACTGGGAGAGGCGCCTGTTCCATAGGTCCATATGATGGTCCCAGCTGTCGAGCCCCCGTTCCCGCGCTTCGTCCTCCAGGGCCTCCAATTCCTCCGCCAGCGCGGCGCGGAGCCGGTCTGCGGCGGGGGAGCCGCCGTCCTGTTCCGCTTCTGCAATCTGCTCCTGATATTCGCCCTTGAGGTCCTCCATCATGTCCATATAATAATAGTCGTGGCCCAGGGAAAATTCCTTCCGCAGGCCCTCCAGCACGCCAGGGCCCAGAGGACATGTACCCGTATCCCACCCCAGGGTGACCTGCTTTTGACCGGGTACAAACACGAATTGAGCGCCCTCATAGTCCAAAAGCCACGTCTCCCGCTCCACCCCGTTTCCCTTTGTCTGGATGGGTTTTATCAATTGAAACCCCATTCCCAGGGCCTCAATGCGGGAACGAATCCGGTCCAATGCCTCCGACATGGTACATTCCTCCTTACGCACACAATCCGCCGCCGCAGAGGGGCGTTATTCCGCCCCGTCCTCCCGGCCCTGCTTCAGGCGGGGCGGGGGCTTTTGCAGGCAGTCCTCCTCCTGGAGGCCCAGCAAATCGCAAATGAGCTGGTTGGACACCAGAAATCCCTTGGGGGTCAGATTCCACCGGCGGTCGTGGCGCTCCGCCCAGCCCTGGCGCTCATATTCCTCCAGCTTCTGCTCGATGGAGTCGAAATTCATAAAATATTCCCGGCGGTATTCCCATTCCTCCACACCCCGGGTGGTGCGCAGGCGGAGCATGAGGTATTCTCCCCCCCGCTCCCGCTGGGGAATGAGCTCCGATTGGTCAATGACCCGGCCCCCCTCCAGAATGCCGGAGATGTAGTCCTCCAAATCCCGTACAAAGGAGTACCGCCGCCCGCCGAAATCCGAGTGGGCCCCAGGTCCGAAGCCGATGTAGGGCCGTCCCATCCAGTATTTCAGATTGTGCCGGGACTGGAACCCCGGCCGGGCGAAGTTGGAAATCTCATATTGCAGATACCCCGCCTGGGCCAGACGGTCCACCATCCACAGGTACATGTCCGCCTGAGCGTCGTCACCGGGGAGGCGCTCCCCCCGAACCACCCGGTCGTCCAGGGGGGTGCCGGGCTCCACCTTGAGGCCGTAGCAGCTCAAATGCTCCGGCTCCAGCGCAAGGGCCTGTTCCACAGTGTCCTGCCAGCCGGCCATATCCTGGCCGGGGAGACCGTAGATTAAATCCAGGCTCAGATTTTTGAACTTGGCCGCCCGCGCGGCGGCGGCGGCCTCCTGGGCCTGGGCGAAGGTGTGGGGCCGGTGGAGCTGGGCCAGCTCCCGGTCGCAGGCCGATTGTACCCCCAGAGAAATGCGGTTGAAGCCCGCGCGGCGGAGCTGGGTGAGCATCTGCTTGTCCACACTGTCCGGGTTGCACTCCACGGTAATCTCCGCGTCCTTGGCCAGCTCAAAGCGCTTCCCGATGCTCTTGAGCAGCGCCCGCAGGCGCTTTTCTCCGTAAAAGCTGGGCGTGCCGCCGCCGAAATAGACGGTGTCCACCGAATAGCTCCGGGCCTGGGGGGCCGTCTCCCCCATGTGGACCAGCAGCGCTTTTTGATAGTCGTCCATCCGGGTCTCCCGGCCGGACAGGGAGTAGAAGTCGCAGTAATCGCATTTGCTGCGGCAGAAAGGAATGTGGATATAAAGCCCCAGTTTTTCCGCCATAAGCGGACACCTCGCTTCCAATACGTTAAAAAGCTGTGTGGCGCTATTATACTACAAATTTCCACGTTTGAAAAGTGGCAGGAAACTTGTTATACTGTTCTTACGAAAAATTTGGCGGGCAAATTGGAAACAATTTGGAATATTTCCGCTCTGCAATACAAATTGTGTTCACTGGAAAGGGGGCTTCCCTGTGGAACAGCAGCCGCCCCGCCGTCTGAGCCTCACCGTCTCGGCCGGACAGGCGGGGGAAACGGTCGATACTCTGCTCCGCCGGAGTCTGGGCCTGTCCGGTACGGTTATCCGGCGGGTCAAATGGCTGGAGGACGGCATTTTACTGGACGGAGTGCGGGTGCATACCAACCGACGGGCGGCGGAAGGACAGGTCCTCTCCGTCCGGGTGGCCGATGGGAGCCTCCGCAGCGGCATGGTCCCCGTCCCCGGCCCGCTGGATATTGTGTACGAGGACCAGGATTTGCTGGTCGTCAACAAGGCCCCCGGCGTGCCCTGCCACCCGGGACCGGGCCATTATTCCGATACGTTGGGGAATTTTATCGCCTATTATTACAAAACCAAGGGGATTCTGGCGGATTTCCACCCGGTCCACCGGCTGGACCGAGGGACCTCCGGCCTGCTGGTGGTGGCCAAGCACCCCCACGCACAGGAGGGGCTCAAGGGCCAGCTGCATACGCCCCAGTTCCGCCGGTGGTACCTGGCCGTGTGCCAGGGGGCGCCGGAGCCCGCCGCCGGTGTGATAGACGCCCCCATTGGACCGGCGCCCGGTTCGCTGATGGAGCGCCGGGTGGACCCGGCAGGGCAGCGGGCCCGGACCCATTACCGGGTCCTGGGGACCGGCTCAGGCCGCGCTCTGGTGGAGCTGGAGCTGGACACCGGACGCACCCATCAGATTCGGGTGCATATGGCCCACCTGGGCTGTCCGCTGACGGGGGACTTTCTCTACGGGGTGGAGGACCCGGAGTTGATTCCCCGGCCCGCCCTGCACTCCGCCCGTCTGGCCCTGCGCCACCCGGTCACCGGGGAGGATATGGCATGGTCGCTCCCTCTGCCGGAGGATATGGCGCGGCTGCTGTAGAAAAAAGAACCGGGGCCTGCCCGTTGGAGGCAGACCCCGGTTCTTTTGAGAGAGAAAAGAGAGAGGAGTAGGTTTATGTCGCTTCATCCTGACAAGAAAGATGATACTCCATCTCCCGGCGGAAATGGTGAACGGGCTGTGAACGGAACGTGAAAGATTTTTGAAGAAATTCTGACAGGGGCCGAATGGCGGCGCTCAGAGCAGCTTCTTCAGCTCGGACAGGAGGTTGTCCACATCCTCCTGTGTGGTGTGGAAGCAGGTGACGAAGCGGATGACGGTGTGGGTGCCGTCGTGGGGACACCAGTCCTCGAAGGCGCATACCTGCTCCAGCTTGGGCCGCAGGCCGTTTTCTACAATGGGGAAAATCTGGTTGGTGGAGGACTCGGCCATCAGGGGGAGGCCCAGGGCCTTGATGCCCTCCTGAAGGCGGGCGGCCAGCTGGTTGGCGTGGCGGGCCATGTCGAAATAGAGGCCGTCCTCCAGCAGGGCCAGGAATTGCGCGCCCTGAAGCCAGCCCTTTTCCATGACGGCCCCCATGCGCTTCTTCATGCGGAAGAAATCGCGGGTCAGCTCGGGGCGGGTAATGACCAGGGCCTCACCGAAGAGGGCGCCGTTTTTGGTGCCGCCCAGGTAAAAGGCGTCGGTGAGGTGGGCGAACTCGGACAGGGTCAGGTCATTTTCGCTGCTGGTGAGGGCGGCTCCCAGCCGGGCTCCGTCCACGAATAAGAGCAGGTCGTTGGCGCGGCAGAAATTGTAGAGGGCGGTGAGCTCGGCCTTGGTGTAGACGGTGCCGTTTTCGGTGGCGTTGGAGATGTAGACCAGGGCGGGCTTGGTGAGGTGGGGGTCCTTGTGGTGCTCCAGCAGGGGAGGGAGCATTTCAGGGAAGAGTTTGCCGTCGCTGCCTACCTCCACGGGGAGGATTTTGTGACCGGTGGCCTCAAAAGCGCCGACCTCGTGGCCGTTGAGGTGGCCGGTGACGGGGGAGATTACTGCCTCCCAGGGTTTTAGGAGAAAGGCGCAGGCGGTGACGTTGGTTTGGGTGCCGCCGATTAAAAACTCCACCATGGCCTCCGGGCAGGCGCACAATTCACGGATGAGGGATTTTGCTCTTTCCGTATAGGCGTCGTCGCCGTAGCCGGTGTTGCCCTCTAAATTGGTCTTGCAGAGGGCTTCCAGGACTTTGGGGTGGGCTCCGTAGGAGTAATCGTTTCGGAACATTAACATAATATCTTCATCCTTTTCGGTTTTTGGCTTTGTCGTTGTTTGGAGCTGGTGGGCTTGTGGGGGGCTGTTTTCTTTCTGCCTCTTCCTCGTTACTCCCTACGGGTCGTTTGCTGGTCCCGCCTCCGGCGGCCTACTTTCCAGCGATGGAAAGTAGGCAAAGATCGCCGGGCCTGCGGGCCCGGACCCGGGGTCGGGGGGCGGCGGTGGAGATTACGGGGCCTGCAAGCCCTTTGGCTGTTACCCGCCGTTTAAGCCTCCGCCCTCAACACTTCGGC
>CAJUDT010000070.1 GCA_910585415.1 uncultured Flavonifractor sp. | reverse complement strand
TGTTAGGGGTAAATATAGGGGTACAGCACTGCCAATGAGCAACAAAAAAGCCTTGTACCCACTGGGGCACAAGGCTTTGCTGTTGGCGGAGAAGGAGGGATTTGAACCCTCGCACGGCTCAACACCGTCTACTCCCTTAGCAGGGGAGCCCCTTCGGCCACTTGGGTACTTCTCCATGTCCAAACATTTTATATTGATTCAGTTGTCACTATGAAAAAGAGCGCCGCGCTGTGGGAGCCCTCCAGCACACAAAATGGCGGAGAGAGTGGGATTCGAACCCACGGATGCTCGCACATCGCCGGTTTTCAAGACCGGTTCCTTCAACCGCTCGGACATCTCTCCAAATCCGGCCCTTCATCAAGCGTGTATTACTATACCACAACCCCAAAGCCATGTCAAGCATTTTCTCCCAAGGGTCTGATATTTTTTGCAAAAACCGATTATATGGTATGATTTTGTCATTGGATAGGATTTTGTGGTATACTGAACCTGTCGTATCAGTTTTAATCATTGCTTTAGGAGGTAAGCCGGTCATGAGATGCCCCTACTGTACCCATCCAGAGAGTAAGGTGGTGGACTCCCGCCCTGCCGACGAGGGGACCAGTATCCGCCGCCGCCGGGAGTGCCTGGAATGCCATAAGCGATTTACCACCTATGAAACTGTGGAGAGCCTGCCCCTGGTGGTCATCAAGAAGGACGCCAGCCGTCAGACTTTTGACAAGACCAAGCTGCTCAACGGAATGCTCCGGGCCTGCGAGAAGCGTCCGGTGTCCCTGGCCGAGCTGGACCGCATTGCCAACGAGATTGAGCAGAGCCTTCAAAACGAGATGGACCGGGAAATTCCCACCGCCAGAATCGGCGAACTGGTCATGGACCGGCTTCGGGGGGTGGACGAGGTGGCCTATGTGCGCTTTGCCTCGGTGTACCGGCAGTTTAAGGACATCAACACCTTTATGTCGGAGCTCACCAAGCTGCTGGAGGAAAAAGCCTAACCGCCGGCGGTGTCCCCCTTAGACAAGACCAAATATCGGACACGCAAGCTCCCCCGGCTGCCTGGATGGACAGCCGGGGGAGCTGTTTGCTCTTATACGGAACGCGGAGGCTTACTCATCCTGGAGCGCCTTAGCGGCCTCAATGGCCTTTTCCTGGGCGGCGGGGGGAGCGTCCTCATAACGGACGAAACGGAAGGTAAACGCACCCCGGCCCTGGGTCATGGAGCGCAGGTCGATGGCGTAGCGGCTCATCTCAGCCATAGGGACCTCGGCCTCTACAATCTGGTTTCCGTCTCCGTCGGGGTTCATGCCCATGACGCGGCCCCGGCGCTTATTCAAATCGCCAATGACATCGCCCATGTAGCTGTCGGGGATGGTGACCTTCAGCTCGCCGATGGGCTCCAGCAGGATGGGGCTGGCGTCGGGCAGACCAGCCTTATAGGCCAGCTGGGCGGCTGTCTTAAAGGCCATTTCCGAGGAATCCACCGGATGGTAGGACCCGTCGAACAGGGTGGCCTTCAGGTTCACCACCGGGTAGCCCGCCAACACGCCGTGCTGCACGGCCTCCCGCAGGCCCTTCTCTACAGCGGGGAAGAAGTTCTTGGGCACCGAGCCGCCGAAAACTTCCTCGCAGAACTCCAGCTCCTCGTTCTCGCCGGGCTCGAAGCGAATCTTAACGTCGCCGAACTGGCCGTGACCGCCGGACTGCTTCTTGTGACGGCCCTGAACTTCTACCTTTTTGCGGATCTTCTCCCGATAGGCCACACGGGGCTCGGAGAGCTCCGCGTCCACGCCGAAGCGGCTCTTCAGCCGGGACAGGAGCACGTCCATCTGCATGTCGCCGGTGCCGGAAACCACCATCTGCCGGGTTTCGCCGTTGTTGACCCAGGTGAAGGTCAAATCCTCGTCGTTGAGCCGGGTGAGGCCGCCGGCCACCTTGTCCTCCTGCCCCTTGGTCTTGGGGGAGATGGCCACGGAGTAGCAGGGCTCGGGGAAGGGCAGCGCCTCCAGCTTGACCACCTTGCGGGGGTCGGCCAGAGTATCTCCGGTCTTGACCTTGTCCATTTTGCCGATGGCGCCGATGTCGCCGCACTGGAGCTCCTTGACCTCGTCGGCCTTCTTGCCCTTCATGACGTACAGGCGTCCAATCTTCTCCGTGGAACCGGTGCGGGAGTCCACCAGCTGCATATCCGGCTTGATGCTGCCGGAAATGACTTTGATATAGGAGTATTTGCCATACTGGTCGGCCACCGTCTTGAACACCAGGGCGGTGGGCAGCGCGCCGGGAGCGGAGACGAACTCGTCCAACTCTCCCTCGGCGTTCTCGCCCATGAGGGGCCGGCCGTCCAGGGGGCTGGGGAGGAGCTCCACAATCAGGTCCAGGAGCATCCGGGTGCCCAGACCGGACAGGGCGGAGCCGCAGACCACGGGGAACAGGGATAAATCCTTAATGCCCGTGCGCAGGCCCTGAATCATCTCGGCATAGGAGAAATCCTCTCCCTCGAAGAACTTTTCCATGAGTTCCTCGCTGGTCTCGGCTACGGACTCCTTCAGGGCGTCATAGAGCTCATCCACGACGCTCTGCTTATCCTCCGGGATGTCGATTTCCACCCGCTCCCCCTTGGGGCCCACCTTGAAGGCCCGCTTGTGGAGCACGTCAATGATGCCGATGACCTTCTTGCTGTCGTCCCAGATGGGGGCCACGACGGGAGCCACATTCTTGCCGAACCGGCCCCGGAGGGTGTCAAAGGCCGCGTTAAAGTCGGAGTTTTCCTCGTCGGTCTTGGAGATGTAGAGCACACGGGGGAGCTTGCGCCCCTCGCACAGCTTCCAGGCCTTCTCCGCGCCCACGCTCATGCCCGCCTTGGCGGAGCACACGATCACCGCCGCGTCGGCCACCTGGACGGCCTCAATGACCTCGCCCACGAAATCGAAGTAGCCCGGCGTGTCCAGCACGTTGATTTTGCACCCGTTGTACTCCACCGGGGCCACCGCCGTGCCGATGGAGATCTGACGGCGGGTTTCCTCCGGGTCGTAGTCGCAGGTGGTGTTGCCGTCGGGGGTCTTGCCCAGGCGCTCGGTGCCGCCGGTGAGGTAAAGCATACTCTCGGCCAGGGAAGTCTTTCCGTTGCCGCCGTGGCCCAGCAGGCAGATATTGCGGATATTTTGTGCGGAATAGCTCATATTCGTGTACCTCTCCTTACTTTTAAGTTCAGATCCAGCGGCTGCCCAGCACAGCCGCGCAACTGCTGTTGTTCATTATACCTTAAATCGCCGCCCATGACAACTGAAAATTTATTAAAATGAATCAAATTCTGCCGGAGGCCCTCCAAACCCCTCTGCCAAGCGGGAATCTGCCCGCCGCGCTTCCTGGATTTCTTCCAGTATCTTGAAGCCTTTCGCCAAAATCCGCCGGATTTTTTGTGCCGGAATGGTTGCAACGGCGGGCCGGGTGGGGTATACTAATAAGTATAAGGAACACTGGAAACGAATGAATCGACAGAAAGGTGAATGGAATGGATCATACTGCCTCTCACGAGCTGGCTGTCACAGCGGCCAAGGCCCGCCTGCTGGGCATGGACATGGTACACCGGGCCGCGTCCGGGCACATCGGCGGCTCGCTCTCCGCCATGGATATCGTAACTACCCTCTATTTCCGCGTGATGCGCGTGGACCCCGCCAAGCCCCAGGACCCGGGGCGGGACCGCTTCGTCCTCTCCAAGGGGCACTGTACCCCTGCCCTATACCCCATGCTGGCCCTGCGGGGCTTCTTCCCGGTGGAGGAGCTGGAGCAGTTCCGCCGCATTGACGGGCGGCTCTCCGGCCACCCGGAGATGGGGGAGACCCCCGGCGTGGACATGTCCACCGGCAGCCTGGGCCAGGGAATTTCCGCCGCCGTGGGCATGGCCCTGGCGGGCAAGGCCGACGGCGCTGATTGGCGCGTATACACCCTCCTGGGGGACGGCGAGATTGAAGAGGGCCAGGTGTGGGAGGCCGCGATGGCCGCGGCCAAGTACCACCTGGACAACCTCTGTGCCATTGTGGATGTGAACGGGCTCCAGATTGACGGCGCCACCGCCGACGTGATGCCCTCCGAGCCCCTGGACAAGAAATTTGAGGCGTTTAACTGGAACGCCATCCATGTGGACGGCCACGACTTCAACGCCCTGGAGGACGCCTTTGCCCAGGCGGCGGCGTGCAAGGGGAAGCCCACGGTGCTCCTGGCCAAGACGGTCAAGGGCAAGGGGGTGGCCTTCATGGAGCACGACGCGGGCTGGCACGGCAAGGCCCCCAACGACGAGCAGTACGAGCGGGCCCGTGCCGAGCTGGCCGCGGCCCTGGCGGAATTGGAGGGGAAGTCATGAGTGAAAAAATCGCCACACGGGTAGCCTATGGGCAGACCTTGGCCGAGCTGGGGAAGGAGTATCCCAATCTGGTAGTGCTGGACGCGGACCTGTCCGGCTCCACCCAATCGGCCATGTTCGCCAAGGCCTTTCCGGAGCGCTTCTATAATATGGGCATTGCCGAGGCCAATATGACCGGCGTGGCCGCCGGACTGGCCGCCTGCGGCAAGATGCCCTTTACCAACAGCTTTGCCATGTTCGCCACCGGCCGGGCCTATGAGCAGATTCGCAACAGTGTGGCCTATCCCCGGCTGAACGTGAAAATTGTGGGCTCCCATGGGGGCCTCTCGGTGGGAGAGGACGGGGCCACCCACCAGTGTATTGAGGACTATGCCCTTATGCGGGCCATTCCCAATATGGCCGTCCTGTCCCCCTGTGACGCCAACGAGATGCGCCACGCGGTCCGGGCCCTGGTGCGGTACGACGGCCCCGCATATCTCCGGCTGGGGCGGCTGGCGGTGGACTGCGTCACCGACAGCCTGCCGGGCTACGAATTTCACTGGGGCAAGGGCACCCTCCTGCGGGAGGGGAGCGATGTGACGGTCATTGCCACCGGCATGATGGTTCAGATGTCCCTCCAGGCGGCGGAGACACTGGCGGCGGAGGGAATCTCCGTCCGGCTCATTGATATGCACACCATCAAGCCGCTGGACCACGAGCTGGTCCTCAAGGCCGCGCTGGAGACCCGCTGCATCGTCACCACCGAGGAGCACAACGTCATTGGCGGTCTGGGCTCCGCCGTGGCCGAGTTCCTGTGCGAGCACTGCCCCACGCCGGTGGTGCGCCACGGGGTATACGACCAGTTCGGCCGCTCCGGCAAGGCCCAGGACGTGCTGGCGGCCTTCGGCCTGACGCCGGAGGGCATTGCCGGGCAGGTCCGCCGGGCCGTAAAGCTCAAAAGACCATAATCCCACAAAAGAAGGAGCAGTATTTTGGAAATTCAGCTCATTACCATGGACATGGACGGCACCACCTTTCAGGACGACCATGTGACCATCCCGCCCCGGAACATCACCGCCCTGCGGGCGGCGGCGGAACGGGGGATTGCTGTGGCCATCACCACCGGCCGGGCCTGGTCCCAGGTGCAGGAGGCGGCGGAGCAGCTGGGCTGCATCAGCTGGGCGGTGACGGCCAACGGGGCCTCCGCCCTGGACCTGACGCAGGGGGAATGGCTCTGGCACACCGGCATTCCGGCGGAGCAGCGGCGGGCCATGACCACCCTTCTGCTGAAGCGGGGCCTGCCCTTTGAGGTGTACGCCCAGGGGGACAGCTATATTCAGCAGGAGCGGGCCGAACAGGTGATTGCCAGCTCCCCCAGCCCGGAATATGGGGAGGTGCTCCGCCGCCGCTGCCGCTTTGTGGCGGACCTGAACGACGCCCTGGAGGAACGGCCCACGGAGAAGATACACATCTTTTCCGTGCCCGCCGGACAGCGGGCGGCGTTGGTGGAGGAACTGCGGACCCTGGGCCCTGTGGACGTGGACAGCGCCTTTGGGGCCAACATGGAGCTCATTGCCCCAGGGGTCAACAAGGCGGCGGCGGTGGCCGAGCTGTGCCGCCGTCTGAACCTGGGTCCGGAACAGGTCATGGCCTTCGGGGACGCGGGCAACGATGAAGCCCTGCTCCGCTGGGCCGGGTGGTCCTTTGCCGTGGCCAACGCCTCAGAGGGGGCCAAGGGGGCCGCGAAGTACCTCACCGCCAGCAACGAAGCGGGCGGCGTGGGGCTGGCCGTGGAACGGTATGTCCTGGGCCGCGCCTGAGCCGGGGCCCTGAAGCCCGAAACAAGCGGCGCGGAGCCTGCCCGGATGGAGGCTCCGCGCCGTTGGATTTTCTACGCCTGTTCGGGGATTCGGCGGAGGGAGCGGACATAGTGGAGGGAAAACCCTGCCGTCAGCCCCAGACACAGGACCTCGCACACCAGGGGGGAAATCCAGATGCCCGCCTCCCCAAAGCGGGAGGACAGGAGCGCCAGACACCCGGCCAGCAGGACCAGCCCCCGGCTGAAGGAGATGGTAAAAGAGGCGATTGGCCGCTCCACGGCGGTAAAGAAGCCCGCCAGCAGTACGTTGAAGCCCATCACCAGGAACACCGGGGCGTATCGCCGCAGGGCGCTGACGGAGTAGGCAAACAGCGCCCCCTCCCCCGGAAGGAAGAGCCCCACCACCGCCGGGGCCCCCAGCCACACGGCGGCAAAGGACACCCCGGAGCACAGGGCCACCAGGGTCAGCCCATAGCGCAGGAAGGTGTGGCAGACCGGCCGTTCCCCCGCCCCCAGGTGGAAGCTCACCAGGGGCTGTATCCCCTGGGCCGCGCCGATCATGGTCATGAGGACCAGGGTGTTTACATAGCTGATGATGGTATAGCTCACCACCGCGTCCTCTCCAATGACCCGAAGTATGGTCTGGTTGAAGAGAAAGATAATGATGCCGTTGGAACACTCACTGAGCCCGTCGGAGAGGCCCAGGGGGAGAATCCGGCGGTAGATTCGGAGATCCGGCCGGAACCGGCCCAGCCGCAGGCGCTCCCGGTGGGTGAGAAAATAGAGGAAGAATACCGCCACAGAGGTGGCCTGGGCCAGTCCGGTGGCCAGAGCGGCCCCCCACACTCCCCAGCGGAACACCAGCACGAACAGGGCGTCCAGCCCCACGTTCATCAAGGCGCAGGAGAGTACGCCGATGGTGCTCACCTGGGGAGCGCCGTTGGCTTTCACCTGGACCTCCAGATTATAGGAGATGGTGAAGCAGGCCGCAAAGCAGGCGATGGCGCCCACATACTCCTTGACATAGTCCAGGGTGGCCGGGGTGGCCCCCAGGAAGAGGGCCACCCGCTCCAGGTTCAGCAGCACGGCGATACCCAGCAGCACACTGGCCCCGCCGGTGACCCAGAGGTTTTGGTTAAAATAATTCCGCGCCCGCTCCAAATCCCCCTGACCCAGGGCGATGGAGAGGACGGTGGAGGTACCGGTAGCCAGCAGAATGCCCAAGGTGAACACCAGGGAGGTAAAGGGCATGGAGAGATTTACGGCGGCCAGGGCGTGTTCCCCCACGCCCCAGGCCACAAACATCCCGTCCACCATGGTGTACAGGGAGAAAATCCACATGGACACAATGGAGGGGACGACGAATTTGAAAAAACGATGTACGAGCTTCAATGGTATGACCTCCTATTCCTGGAGGTATCATAAACCCTCGTACCATACGAGAGTCAAGAGGAAGTTTCGGCAATGAGAGAATATTACCGCATTCACGAGCTGGCCCAGCTCTTCGGCCTGTGCCCGGACACCCTGCGCTACTACGAGGAGCGGGGCCTGCTCCACCCCGTCCGGGGGGAGAACCGCTACCGCATGTACGGCATTCAGGACGTGGTGACGTTGAATATCATCCGCTCCCTGCGGGACCTGGACCTGCCCACCGGGGAAATCCGGGGGTACCTGGAGGCCCGGACGGTGGAGGAAACCCTAGCCCTTCTGGACCGGGAGGAGGACGCCTTGAACGGGCGCATCCGGGCGCTGGAGGGGGCCCGGCAGGAGGCCCGGCGGCGGCGGGAGCGCCTGGAGCACTATGCCAAGGCGGTCTGCGGTCCGGTGGAGTTCCTCCAGGAGGAGGCCCGCCCCTGCGTCTTTCTCCGGGAGGATATCATTCTGGAGGGAGAGATTGATTTTCTGCTGAAAAAGCTGGAGAGCCGCCACCAGGATTACATTAAAGTAATCGGGGACCAGTGCATGGGGGCTGCGGTGGACGGGGAAAGCCTCAAGCGGGGGGTGTACAACCACTTTTCCCGGGTGTTCTTCCTGACGGAGCCGGGGTTGCCCTGCGACGGGGCCCTTCCAGCGGGGGAGTACGCCCGGCTCTTCTACCGGGGGAGCTACGACCGGCTGGAGGAGCACTGGCACACCCTCCGCGCCGGGGTGGAGTCCGCCGGGCGGACCCTGGACGGAGCTCCCCTGGAGCTCTACCGGGTGGACGCCCACGACACCAACCAGGAGGACGAGTACGTGACGGAATTACAGGTCAAGGTCCGCGAAAAACAATAACAGAGTGGAAAAATCAATCAGAAATTTCCACCCTGTTATTAAAACCCGGGAAGCAGGCCGGTCAGTAGGACGCCACCACGCCGCCGTCGTTGGCGTACACGGTGGATACGCCGCAGGTGTCGCTGATGACGATTTCACCGAAGCGGCACCGCTCCAGGACCAGGTCCTTCAGATAGAACGCCCGGTCCAGACAGTTGCAGTGGGCGATGGCCAGCCGCCGGCCCACATGCTTAGCGTCGTTGGCCATCAGGTCCGCCATTTTGGACAGGGCCTGCTTGACCGAGAGGGCCTGCCCCTTCTTGCAGATTTCTCCCTCCCGGGTGGCTCCCATGAGCAGCTTGATTTTCAGTGTGCTGGTGACGATGGATTGCAGCTTGGTCAGACGGCCGTTTTTCCGCAGGTTGTCCAAAGTCTCTAAAACAAAATAAGTCTCCATGCCGCTGGTGAACTGAGCGGCCTGCCGGACCACCTCGTCAAAGGGGAGGCCGCCGGCGGCCAAATCCCGCAGCTGCATCGCCAGGGCCACCTGCCCGGCGGAGGCGGAGCAGGAGTTGAATATGTGTACGTGGGCCTCCGGATGGTCCTCCAGCCACATGAGCCGGGCCTGTGCCGCGGAATTATGGGAGCCGGACAGCAGAGCCGAGAGGGTGACCACGTAGAGGTCCTCCGCCCCGCAGTCGAAGGCGTCCAGGTACTGGGCGGGGGAGGGGCAGGCGGTCTGGGGGGCGCTCTCGCTCTCCCGCATTTTCCACAAGAGGTCCGCCTGATTGAAGGTGGCGTCATCGACGATGGACGCGTCTCCCACATGGATGGTCAGCGGCACACGGAGGAAACACCCCTCTCGGAGCTGGGCGGGCGTCAGATCGCAGCAGCTGTCCACGATAATTTTGAAGCTCATACTTATAACCTCCCTATATCATTTCAAAAATCAGATTTTTCGTTGACGCTATTGTACCATCCTTCCCGGAAAAAGTAAAGGGGAACCGTGCAATTTACCGGAATCGTCCGTACTGTTTTGAAGATTTGCCGAAAATGTTGGAAATATCCACGCAGATATGATAATATAAATCAACGTGTCCACCTGATTACATGGAGGCGAAGGCTATGACGTATCTAATGGCAGTTTTTATGGGCTTAATCCAGGGGGTGGCGGAATTTCTCCCCATCTCCAGCTCCGGCCATCTGGCGCTGTTCCAGACGTTTTTTGGCATGGAGGATGTGGAGTCCCGATACATGCTCTTCTCGGTGCTCCTGCACTTCGGCACCCTTTTGTCGGTGTGCGTGGTCTACTGGCGGGATGTACTGGAGATGATTCGGGAGTTTTTCCTGGGTCTGGCCGCACTGGCCGGACGGAAGGAGCGGCAGGAGACGCCCCCCGCCGCCCGGCGGCTGGTCATGCTCATTGTGGTGGCGACGCTCCCCCTCTTTGTCATGGTCTTTTTGAAGGACGCGGTGGACCAGTTCTTTTCCAACAGCCTGATGGTTTCCTGTGCCCTGCTGGCCACCGGCTGTATCCTCTTCTTCTCCGACCGGCTGGCCCAGGGGCGCAAAAACGCCCGGAACGCCACCCTCACCGACGCCCTGCTGGTGGGCTGCGGACAGGCGCTGGCGGTTATCCCCGGCCTCTCCCGCTCGGGAACCACCATCTCGGTGGGAATGCTCCGGGGCTTTGACCGGGCCTTTGCGGTGCGCTTCTCCTTCCTGATGTCCCTGCCCGCCGTCCTGGGGGCCAATATTTTGGAAATCAAGGACGCGGTGGAGGTGGGCTTTCCCATGGAGGAGCTGCCCATGTATCTGACAGGGGTGGCGGTGTCCGCCGTGGTGGGGTATTTTGCCATCCGGCTGGTCAAGACCCTCTCCGACCAGGGGAAGTTTGGAAAGTTTGCCTATTACTGCTGGGCCATTGGCCTGGGCTCCCTGATTGCGGGCGTCGTCAAGACGGCTGTCTTAAAGCTCTGATTCTCCCACTCCACGAAAGGACTGATACATCAACATGGCTGCCACACAAAAGAAATCCGCCGGGGGCAGGCGGACTGCTTCCACCGGTACACGGACGGCCTCCCGCGGCGCCCGAAGCAAAGCCCCCGCTCCCAAGCCCGTCCGGCGGGAGGTGGGGGCGCTGGTGTGCCTGCTGCTGGCCATCTTCTCCGCCTTTGGCTATTTTCATATTGAGGCGCTGTTCATTGACGTGTTCTGCGGTCTGGTCCGGGGGCTGATTGGGTACGGCTTCTGGCTGCTGCCCCCCATGCTGCTGGTCAGCGCGGGCATCCTCACCTTTCACCGGGGGAGGCCGGTGCGCCTGCGGGTATGGTGCGCCCTGACGGCCCCCGTGCTGGCCGGAAGCCTGCTCCACCTCTTCCTGAGTAAGGGGGAGTACGCCTGGGGGATGGAGCTGCCCGGCCTGCTGTGGGGCCAGGGACAGGCCATGGAGAGCGGAGGAGTTGTCAGCGGCGCTCTGGCGCTGGCTCTGAGCTCCCTGTTCAGCCCGGTGGGGGCGGGCATCGTCTTTGTGCTGGCGGGGGCGGTGCTGGTGATGGCGGCGTTTAATATGACAGTGGTGGATATCATCGACGCCGTGCGGGATTACCGCTGGGCGGAGTACGAAGAAGAAGAGCTCCCCGAGCCCCGGCCCCAGAAGCACCGCCGGGAGGAGCCTGAGGTCCGCGCCTCTGCCCGTCCGCGGCAGAAGCCGGTGATTGACATACCCGTAGACGACGGCCCCGAGGCCGCTCCCGCGCCCCGGACTCCCGTTCCCAAGAAGGAGAAGCTCTTTGACCGCAGGCCCCGGGTGCCCACGCCCGATCAGGTGCTGAAATCCCACGCCGAGGCGGACACCGCGCCAGAGGCGGGCCCCAGCGGTGGAATGGACGTGAATCAAACTGCTGTCCAGCCGGAGGAAGTCCCGGCGGCGGCCTCTGTGGTGTCCACAGTTCTGGATTTGGGGCCGGAGGGACCCGAGCCTGTCCGGGAGGACATCCCAGCCGAGCCGGAGTCCAAGCCCGCGCCTCCCCCCATCGAAATCGAGCGGGAGCCCGCCGTTCCCCGGAGCAAAAAGGCCCAGCTGGCCCAGGAGACGCAGCAGGCCGCCCAGGAGGTGGCCGAGGATATCGCCCGGACCATGGAGGACGGGGTACCGGCCTACCAGTACCCCCCCGTGTCCCTGCTCACCGAGGGGAGCGCCCTGTCCGGAGACGTGGCCGGGGAGCTCCAAGCCAATCAAGCCCGCCTGTCGGACGCCATCCGCTCCTTTGGCATCGACGCGGCCATTACCGCCGTCACCCGCGGGCCCTCGGTCACCCGGTACGAGGTGGAGCTGGACCAGGGGGTGCGGCTGAACAAGCTGACGAACTTGTCCGACGATATCGCCCTGGCCCTGGGGGCCACAGGGGTGCGCATCGCCCCCATTCCCGATAAAATCTCCATGGTGGGCATCGAGGTCCCCAACAAACTGGTCTCCCCGGTGCAGATACATGAGGTCATCAGCTCCCGAAAATTCCGGGACGCTCCCTCCAAGGTGGCCTTCGCCGTGGGCAAGGACATCGGGGGCAATGAGATTGTGGGCAATATTGCCAAGCTGCCCCACCTGCTCATTGCCGGTACCACCGGCTCCGGTAAGTCGGTGTGTACCAACTCTCTGATTATCTCCCTGCTCTACAAGGCCACCCCGGAGGAAGTCCGCCTCATTATGGTGGACCCGAAAATGGTGGAGCTGAGTATCTACAACGGCATCCCCCACCTGCTTATACCGGTGGTCACCGACCCCAAGAAAGCCGCCGGAGCCCTCCAGTGGGCGGTTACTGAGATGATGAAGCGCTACCGCTCCTTCTCCGAGGTGGGCGTGCGGGATTTGACCAGCTACAACGCCCAGGCGGCTAAAACCGGAGAAATGGAAAAGCTCCCTCAGATTGTGGTGGTCATTGACGAGCTGGCCGACCTGATGCTGGTAGCCGCCAAGGAGGTGGAGGAATCCATCTGCCGGGTGGCCCAGATGGGCCGTGCCGCCGGGATGCACC
>CAJUDT010000069.1 GCA_910585415.1 uncultured Flavonifractor sp. | reverse complement strand
TACCCCGCCAACCAGCTAATCAGACGCGAGTCCATCTCAGAGCGATAAATCTTTGGCAGTCAGAGCCATGCGGCCCAACTGCATTATGCGGTATTAGCACATCTTTCGATGTGTTATTCCCCACTCCAAGGCAGGTTACTCACGCGTTACTCACCCGTCCGCCACTAGGTAACCTTCTCAATTGGACGAATCCTCTTTCAAAGGCACCCCGTTCGACTTGCATGTGTTAAGCACGCCGCCAGCGTTCATCCTGAGCCAGGATCAAACTCTCAATAAAATGGTATCCAAACGGCCTAAACCGCTTAAATCACTTTATTGAAGCCTATCTTAGCTTCAAAGAAATTTGTCAAGAGCCTTTCCAAACAATTGCTTGTTTCAGAAAGGACTTCTCGTCCTTTTCTGGTGCTTCGTGTTTCTTTCACGTTGTTTAATTTACAAGGTGCACGCTCCCTCGTTGCTGCTTACCCGTTCAGGCTTGCACAACCGGGTCTTTATTGTACCATACTCAGTTCGGCTTGTCAAGTACTTTTTTCAGCTCTTTCGCCCGACCTCCCGGCCGCTCCAGAACCTAAGTCCTTTTCCTCGCCCCGTCCTCGTCAGTGACGCGAACTCGTTTATGATACCACGCGCTCTCTCATTTGTCAAGTGCTTTTTTTCGCTCTTTTTCATCTGAACCGCAAGGTCGATGTGCGGAGCTAAGGGCTCATCACCCTGGAAGCACTTGCCTTTCGTGAGGCGCTCGATTAATATACCAAATGAAACCGGATTTGTCAACACCTTTTTTCGATTTTCTTCGTGTTTTTTTGAAAGCCCCTGTTTGCCGCAAAGTCCGGTTGCGAAATCCACGCAAATATGATACCCTGTACTCATCTTAAATATAGGAAGAAAACCGGAGGGACTGCCATGCCCATCAAGATTCCCGACTCTCTGCCCGCCACCGCCGTGCTGGAGAGTGAAAACATCTTTGTCATGACCGAGCACCGCGCACTGCATCAGGATATCCGCCCGCTGAACATGCTCATTTTGAACCTGATGCCCACCAAGATTGTCACCGAGACACAAATCCTCCGCAAGCTCTCCAACACGCCGGTGCAAATCCAAGTGGAGCTGCTGCGTACTGCCAGCTATTCTTCCCAGCACACCGACGAGGACCATTTGGAGGCCTTCTATACCACCTTCGACCAGGTCCGGGACCGCCGTTTTGACGGCATGATTATCACAGGGGCCCCGGTGGAAAACCTGGAGTTCGACCAAGTGGACTACTGGCCGGAGCTGTGTGACATTATGGCCTGGAGCCGCACCCATGTCCACTCCACCCTCCACATCTGCTGGGGGGCTCAGGCGGGGCTGTACTTCCACCACGGCATCGAAAAGCGGACCCTCCCCCAAAAGCTCTTCGGTGTCTACGAACACCGGGTTCTCAAGCCCAACTCCCCTCTCTTCCGGGGCTTTGACGATGTGTTCCACGCCCCCCACTCCCGTTATACCGAGGTTTTAGAGGCCGATATCCGGGCCGCGCAGGCTTTGGAGCTGCTCTCCACCTCATCGGAGGCGGGGGTATACGCAGTCAAGACCCAGGACAGCCGGCAGTTTTTCATCACCGGCCACCCGGAGTATGACCCGGACACCCTGCTTCGAGAATACCGCCGGGATGTGGACAAGGGCCTGAACATCGCGGTACCTGCCCACTATTTCCCTGAAAATGACCCCAGCCGGGTCCCGGTGGTCCGCTGGCGCAGCGCGGGGCAGCTGCTCTATACCAACTGGCTCAACTACTACGTCTATCAGACCACCCCCTATGATCTCTCCCGCATATAACATATAAAAAGTAGGAGCGGATGCACATGAATCAAACTCCTTTTGGCCGTATGCCCGACGGCCAGCCGGTGGACGCCTATACCCTGACCAGCGGCCCTCTGTCCTGCCGAATCCTCACCTACGGCGGCGCAGTTCAATCTCTTACCATACCCGACCGCCGGGGCTGTCCGGTGGACGTGGTTCTGGGCTTTGACACCCTGGCCGCCTACCAGACCCTGGACGGGTGCCTGGGCGCGCTGGTGGGCCGGTACGCCAACCGCATCGGCGGCAGTACCTTCATGCTGAACGGCACGGAATACCCGCTTCCCACCAACGACGGCCCCAACCACCTCCACGGGGGCCTTCTGGGCTTTGACCGGCAGCTTTGGACCGTCGAGAGCGCTTCGGAGAACGCACTCACCCTCTCCCTCACCAGCCCCGACGGCCAGGAGGGCTACCCCGGCACACTGACCGTCCAGGCCGCATACACCCTCCAAGACGGCGCTCTGACCCTGGATCTCCGGGCCCGCGCTGACCGGGACACCCTGTGTAATTTGACCGGCCATACCTATTTCAATCTCTCCGGCCACCAGAGCGGCCCGGTGCTGGGCCAGTACATCCAGCTTTTCGCAGACCACTACACCCCCTCCGGCCCGGACTCCATCCCCACCGGTGCGCTGGCCCCTGTGGCGGATACTCCCATGGACCTGCGCACCCCGCAGCCCATTGGCCTCCACATCAATTCCCCCTTCCCTCAGCTCTTACAGGCCAAGGGCTTCGACCACAACTGGGCCCTCCGGGCTTGGGATTCCACCCTTCGCCCTGCCGCCCGCGCCTGGTCCCCGGACACCGGAATCCTGCTGGAGCTCTCCACAACCCTCCCCGGCCTTCAGCTCTACACCGGCAATTTCCTCTCCGGCTGTCCCGCCGGAAAGGGGGGAGCCCCCTATGATGACCGCTGGGGCTTCGCCCTAGAGCCCCAGTATTTCCCCGACTCCCCCCACCACCCCGCGTTCCCCTCCCCCGTCCTCCGGGCGGGGGCCGAGTACCACCAGCAAATCGTCTACCGCTTCACCACAGCCCAGCAGCTGGAACCCGAAACTTGACAGTTTATCCGCAGCCCATTGCAAATCCCGCCAAACGTGCTATACTCGTTTCGACTTTATAAAGAGGTGATAACCATGCGTACCTGTAAACAGCTCCTTTCCGCGGTGGCCTCCGGGGAGTGCGACTCCGCCCTGGCCCCCCTGTACGCCCTGGACGGAAGCGAGGCCAGCCTCAAAGCGGCCCGTGACCGGGCCCTCCATGTGGCGCGCTCCTTCCAGGCGGCTTTCTCCCCTGCCCAGGACGCTCCCGCCGCCCTGTTCAGCGGCCCCGGCCGCACGGAGATCGGCGGCAACCACACCGACCACCAGCATGGCCGCGTCCTCTGCGGCAGTGTGGACCTGGACATGCTGGCCTGCGCCGCCCCCAACGGCACGAACCGCATTCGTATCCGCTCGGAGGGCTACCCCACCCTGGAAATTTCCCTGGACCAGCTCCAGCCCCGGAAAGAGGAAGAGAATACCTCCGCTGCCCTGGTGCGGGGGGTGGCCGCGAAAATCACAGAGCTGGGCCACACCCTCACCGGCGTGGATGTGTACGCGGTGTCCGACGTCCTCTCCGGCTCCGGCCTGTCCTCCTCCGCCGCTTATGAGGTCCTCTTGGGCAATATTTTGAATCATTTCTGCTGCGGCGGCGCACTGGACCCCATCACCATCGCCAAAATCGGCCAATTCGCGGAAAACGTCTACTTTGGCAAGCTCAGTGGCCTGATGGACCAAATGGGTTCTTCGGTGGGGGGCGCGGTGGCCATCGACTTCGCCGACCCGGCCAACCCCATTGTGGACCGAATCGACTACGACTTCACCCGCTCGGGCTATGTCCTGTGCATTGTGGACACCGGCTCGGACCACAGCACCAAGTACTTAACGGAGGATTACTCCGACATCACCCGCGAGATGAAGGCCGTCGCGGCCTATTTTGGCAAAACCGTCCTGCGGGATGTATCTGTGACGGACTTCCGCGCCGCCATCCCCGCCCTGCGCCAAACCTGCGGCGACCGGGCGGTGCTCCGGGCCATGCACTTCTACGACGACGACCGCACAGCGGCGCTGGAGGCCGCAGTCCTCAAAAACGGGGACTTTGACTTCTTCCTGACCCTGGTGCAGCAGTCCGGGCTGTCCTCTGCCCTCCATCTGCAAAATACCTGGTCTGTCCATAACACCAGACAGCAGGCCATCCCCCTGGCGCTGGCGGAGGCGGAGCGTCTTTTGGATACCGGTGCAGTCCGGGTCCACGGCGGCGGCTTCGCCGGCACCATCCAGGCCTGGGTCCCCACCGGGGATCTGGAGACGTTCAAAACCGGCATGGAGGCCCTGCTGGGCCCCGGCAAGTGCCATGTGCTCCACATCCGGCCCCAGGGCGGATGCGTGGTTGCCGCATAAACAAAGGAGGGAACCGACATGATTGATGAAGCCGTCTCCAAGCTGGCCGCCTATGCCCTGCGTACGGGCCTGATTGACGAGAGCGAATGCGTCTGGGCGGTCAACACCATCCTGGACGCCCTGAAGCTGGACAGCTATACCGACCCCGAGCAGAAATTCCCCGGAGAAATTGAGCTGGCCCCCGTGCTGGATGAGCTGCTGGACGACGCCTATCAGCGGGGCGTGCTGACGGAGCGCTCCGTGGTGTACCGTGACCTCTTTGACACCGAGCTCATGGGCCGTCTGACCCCCCGCCCGGCCCAGGTGATTGAGAAGTTCCAGGCGCTCTATGCCGAAAATCCTCAGAAAGCCACCGACTGGTATTACAAGTTCAGTCAGGACACCAACTACATCCGCCGGGACCGCATTGCCAAGGACATGCAATGGAAAGCCCCCACCGAGTACGGGGATTTGGACATCACCATCAACCTGTCCAAGCCGGAGAAGGACCCCAAGGCCATCGCCGCCGCCAAGAACCTGCCCGCCTCCGCCTACCCCCGGTGCCAGCTGTGCGCCGAGAACGAGGGCTACGCCGGCCGGGTCAACCACCCTGCCCGGCAGAACCACCGGATTGTCCCCATCACCATCAACGGCTCCCCCTGGTTTTTGCAGTACTCCCCCTATGTGTACTACAACGAGCACTGCATCTGCCTGAACAGCCGGCATGTGCCGATGAAGATTGACCGGGCCTGCTTTGAAAAGCTCCTGGACTTTGTGGGCCAGTTCCCCCACTATTTTGTGGGCTCCAACGCCGACCTGCCCATCGTCGGCGGCTCCATCCTGGCCCACGACCATTTCCAGGGGGGCCGGTACACCTTTGCCATGGAGAAGGCCCCGGTGGAGGTCCCCTTCACCTTCCCCGGCTTCGGGGACGTGTCGGCGGGCATTGTCAAATGGCCCATGTCGGTCCTCCGGCTGACGGCCCAGGACCCGGAGCGCCTGTCCGCCCTGGCGGACAAAATCCTGGGTGTGTGGCGGGGCTACACCGACGAGAGCGCCGTCATCCTGGCCGAAACCGGCGGAGAGCCTCACAACACCATCACCCCCATCGCCCGGCGGAGAGGGGATGCCTTCGAGCTGGATTTGGTTCTGCGCAACAACCTGACCACCGAGGAGCACCCCTTGGGCCTCTACCACCCCCACGCGGAGCTCCACCACATCAAAAAGGAGAACATCGGCCTGATTGAGGTCATGGGCCTTGCGGTCCTCCCCGCCCGCCTGAAAGAGGAACTTGCCGCCGTGGCAGAAGCCCTGGCCAAGGGGGCCGGCCTGCAAGCCGACGAACGCACCGCCAAGCACGCCGCCTGGGCCGATGGGTTCCGGGGCCGGTACTCCATCACGCCGGACAACGCCCTGGACATCGTCCAAAAGGAAACCGGTCTGGTCTTTGCCCAAGTGCTGGAGCACGCCGGTGTATACAAGCGCACCGAAGAGGGCCGCACCGCCTTCCTGCGCTTCCTGCAAAGCGTCTGATACGCCAAAAACCACCATCTTCCGGGCCGTCCTCCCAAAAGGGGACGGCCCGGTCAGCTTGTCGAAAAAGTCCTGCGGACTTTCCCGCCAAGCTGAGGAAAATTTCTACACTTGTTACACAAGTTCCGAAATTTTGTGATTCCGACGCGAAAGAAAACCCTGACGGTTTTCTTTCACACTATCTTTCCCTCCGAATCCTTTGGCCGAAGCGGTTTTCGACCGTCTGTCCGGGACGTCCCCCCGCCGAAATGTTTCTTTTTTACAACATTGGAGCCTTTTCCATTGCATAACGGCCGGTAAAGCCGTATAATGGGCCTCATCAGCGGATAGCCGCTGCCGATCAACAATACCCGTCCCCTGGGGCGGTGGTAAGTGAGGCGATATCATATGAAGCTGAGAGGATTCATTCGGGCGGCTCTGACCGGGGCGCTCTGTCTGGGCCTGATGCTCACGGGCGCGGCTGCGGCGGAGCTGGAGGCCCCCGCCCAAGTGCGGGAGGTACTGGCCATCTACAGCACCGGCGGCCTGGGCGGTCAGTTCTATGAGCAGGACCCGGTGAGCGGCCGCACCACCGAGAGCAATTACCTCAAGGTTTCCTCCGCTATGGCCGAACAGCGCCAGCAAATGGCCGCAACCCTGCTGCTGGACAGCGGGGACGCCCTTTTTGGCGGTATGCTCAGTGGGTGGGACTTGGATGCGGACCGGGACCCTGCGGCCCTGGTGTTCCGCACCATCGGCTATGATGCCTTTGTCCCCGGCCTGGGTGAATTTCTGGCCCCAACGGCCTACCGGGAGCGGTTCTTTGCCCAGCTGACGGCGGAGGACGAAACGGGGAGCCCCCCGACAGCTCTTCTCTCCGGCAACTTCCTGGACGCGGAGACGCAGGAGCCGGTTTTGGAGCCCTGCCGTATCGTGACGGTGGAGCTGGCCGGACAGAGCTGGAGCGTTGGCCTTGCGGGCCTCGGCGCACTGGACGCGGCCCAGAAGCTCCCCGCCCTGCGGCAGGACGGGTACGCTTTCCGCCACGAAGAGGACAGCAGCTCCAATCCCTACGTCCAGGAGTGGACGGAGCACCTCTCCAAGGCCCTGGATGAGGCCGGTCCCCGCGACCTGACCGTGGTGGTGTGCGACGCGGAGGACATATCCGCCTTTGTGTCTCAGACACGGGGCATTGACCTGGTGCTCACCCACACCGGCGCCCCCAACGCCTGGGCCGTCCCCAACGCCGACGGTGTGGAGGTCCCCTGTATCAGCAGCGGCGGTACCGCGCTGACCCGCGCCCTGGTGAGCGTCGGTGAGGATGGCGCCCTGAGCGTCACCGAAACCGGCCTGCTGGATTTGTACGACTACCCCAACGACGCGGCCCTTTCCGCGGCAGTCTCGGGAGCTTACGACAGCCTCGCCCGCATTGCCGCCCAGAAAACCGGCACCCTGGCCGGGGAATGGTCCCCTGCCGAGGGCGCGCCCTACGTTCAGACCGAGGTCTTTGACCTGGTGGCCCGCTCCATGTGCTGGGCGGCGGAGGCCGACGCGGCCCTTCTGTCCCCGGCGAAGCTGGGCCTGTCCTCGCTGGATACCCTGCTTCCCAGGGACGCCCGCACCGCCCCTCTGAGCCTGCAAGCCTGTTATGCGCTCTACCCCCAGCTCAGTGATTCCCTCTGTCTGGTGGAGCTCACCGGGGCCCAGCTGATGAGCTGGCTGGACTACTGCGCCGGTCAGTACGGTGTGGACGAGAGCGGCCACTTCACCGGCGGGGAGAACGCCGACGCCCTCTACGGCATGGATTATGAGCTCTACGCAGGCGATTTCCCCGGCTACCGGGTGCAAAAGCTCACCTGGAAGGGGGAGCCCGTCTCCAACGAACAGCGGTTCCGGGTGGCCGTGCCCGCAAGCCGCCTGACGGACCCGAATTTCCCTGAGGCCCAGGTCCTGTGGACCGCCGCCTCGGATGTCCGTTTTGCCGCGCGGGGCGGGTCCATCCCCGCCGTACTGGCCTCCTACGCGGAGAATCTGGCTCTGCTGGCCCCCCTGCGGGAGAGCACCTGGAGCCTCTACGTGGGCAGCAGCCGGGGCCCCATCAACCGCCTGGAGTTCGTCACCATGCTCTATGAGCTGGCCGGCCGGCCGGAGCCGGCTGTGGATACGGCCTTTGTGGACTTGAGCGGGGACCCAGCCGCCGTCTGGGCTGCGGAAAGCGGTATCGTCAGCGGCGACGGCCAGGGGAATTTTCTCCCCGCTCAGGTGGTCACGCGGGAGCAGGCGGCTGTGATTCTGGCCCGCTTTGCCCAGATTCGCGGCCTGACCCTGACCGACACCGGAGCTGCGGCCCAGCTGCTGGACTACGTGCGGGTTTCCCAGTGGGCCCGCCCGGCGGTGGCTTTCTGCTACGAGACGGGCGTAATGCCCGCAGTAGCCTTCAACGGAAAGCTCTTCCTCCCCCAGGACACCTTTACCCGGCAGGAGGCGGCGGACTTCCTAGCCGCCCTGGGCCGCCTGCTGGAGGCAAACTGAACCGAACCTCCCCCTGACCCCGATTTCCCGCCGGGTCAGGGGGAGATTTCTGCCTTGCGGCACTTCCTCATACTATTTCTTGATAAAAAGATTCATAAGTCTTTTTATGGCGGAATTTTTCAAAGGGGATTTCACCCAAAAGATGAAATCCCCTTACAAGCTGAAAATTATTCTCAGAAGTGTTCCTGTTCTTTCGTTATGAGCTTATCCGTTGAAAAATCTTACCCATGTCTGGAACTGCTCATATTGTTCCGGGGTGTTGAGCCGCTGGACGGAACCATCCTCAATGTCCGGTGTTCGGTCGTCATCGGACATTGAGATGAAGCAGAGGGTCTCTGGGGCAAAGATACCCTCTGCCCGCAGCGTCTCAAAAGCCAATGCCACTGTCTCCAGAAACTGTTCCTGGAACTGTTCTTGGATTTCGTCATAGGCGTCATCGTCCATATTGGAGAGGGTCGCTTCCTGGTCGTAGAGCTGCTGGCTGATCTGATTGAGTTCACTGTCAGTCCCATCGGAGTAGCCCCACTCATCAGGGAGATAGCGGTTCAGGCTGAACGATCCATCCGCCACCTGGTCCACCAGTTCCTCAGGCCAGTACTCCCGAAATTTTGCCAGACGCTCCGGCGTCCGGTCCTTTTCATCCCGCCTCGCCAGCGCCTCTTCGGTATTCACTGCCAAAAAAAGGGTAATGCAGTCGCTGTCGGTAACCAAGGCCGCACTGTAAATGTGCTCCTTCCCAATTTCCCGACGAATCTTCTCCATTGCGTGCCGTACCGCTTTCTCAATAGCGGGCTGTAGGTCTGCAAAGAATTGTTCCATCTTTAATTATCCAACCTTTCTTTTTGCCGGATTGATACGAGAAAAGTATAGCACAGAATCAACCACCGTTCAACCTCCATTGCAGGGGCTTCACCTACTTGACAAGCAGTACATTAAACAGACTTCCGGTGTGTCCGCCGAAAATCTGTTTTTGCTTGTTGGGACAGTGTCCCAAACCTTTTGAAAAGCCCCTTGGCCGGGATTAAGCGGCAATATGAGGCCGTTCTTGCCCTTTCTGTGGAGCAGGCGGGTTCCGCCGCATTTTCCTGGAGGGAACAATTTCAAAGGAGAACTTGTTTTTGCAGGGGTAATTTGATATAATAAAATATCACAGCGATTTTTACGTCTTTCAGGAGGTGTCCTATGCGCAAAAATAAGCTGTCCCGCCTGCTGGAACCCAGCCTTCGGCTGTATTTTTTGTGTCTGGTGGCCTTTGCGGCTCTGTCCGCGCTGTTCAGCCTCCCCCTGGCGGCGGGGGAGCTGGCGGTGGTGGTGCTGCTGTATCTCTATTTCCGGCGCAGTACTGCCCTGCGCCAGCGGGAGATTATCCAATACATCGAAAATGTCACCTGCAACATGGATACGGCCACCAAGGATACCATGGTCAACGCCCCGCTGCCTATGGTCATCTTCCGGCCGGAGAACGACGAGGTCATTTGGTCCAACGACCGGTTTTTACAGATTACCGGGGAGCGGGACCATCTGTTTGACACGAAAATCTCCGCCGCCGTACCGGAATTTTCCTCCCGCTGGCTGATGGAGGGCAAAACCCAGTGCCCTACGGAGGTGCCGGTGGGCAATCAGCGCTTCATGGTCTTTGGCCATCTGGTCCGCAGCGACGATTCCGGCGGGCGGGGCTATCTGGCTACCACCTATTGGGTGGATGTCACGGAGCTGGCCAACCTGCGGGATACCTTCCGGGCCACCCGGCCGGTGGTGGCTATCCTCATGCTGGACAACTACGAGGAGCTGATGAAGAACGTCTCAGACAACGCCCGCTCCGCTATGCGCAGCGAGATTGACCAGCGGCTGGACCAGTGGGTAGCCCCCGCCCGGGGCCTGTTCTGCCGGTACGACCGGGACCGTTACCTCTTTATCTTCGAGGACGGCTATCTAGCCCAGTTCCAGGAGGGGAAGTTCTCCGTGCTGGACGCGGTCCATGGAGTCCTGAGTCCCAACGGCATTCCGGCCTCTCTGTCCATCGGCATTGGCCGGGACGCGGAGACTTTGGATGAGCTGTTTCAGTACGCCTCTCTGTCGGTGGAGATGGCCCTGTCCCGGGGCGGCGACCAGGCGGTTATTAAAAACAAGATCAACTTTGAGTTCTACGGCGGACGTACCAAGGAGCTGGAAAAGCGTACCAAGGTCAAGAGCCGGGTCATGGCCAACGCCCTGGGGGAGCTGGCGGCCTCGGCCTCTCAGGTGCTGGTCATGGGGCACCGCTATCCCGACATGGACTGCGTAGGCGCGGCGGCAGGTATCTGTGCCATTGCCCGAAAAAAAGGCACGCCAGTGCATATTATTCAGGAGCCCGGCGCCAACCCCGGCAGCGATATGGCCGAGCGTCTGGGGCGTCTGCCGGAGTATGAGCACACGTTTTTGTCGATTCAGGATGCCATTTTGGTGGCGGACGCCAACGCCTTGCTGGTGGTGGTGGATACCAACCGGCCAGAACAGGTGGTCAGTCTGGATTTGCTGGAGGCGTGCCATAAGGTGGCGGTAATCGACCACCACCGCCGGGCTTCCTCGTATATTGCCAACGCTACCTTGAATTTCCATGAGCCCTACGCCTCTTCCGCCAGTGAGCTGGTGACGGAGCTGCTGCAATACCTGCTGGAGCCCGCCGACCTGCTGAAAACCGAGGCGGAGGCCCTTCTTGCGGGCATTGTGCTGGACACCAAGCATTTTACCATGCGCACGGGGAGCCGGACCTTTGAAGCGGCGGCGTTTCTGCGGCGCTCCGGGGCGGATACGGGCGATGTGCGCAAGCTCTTCCAAAATGATTTGGAGGGGACCATTGCCCGGTACGATATCATTCAAACCGCCCGGATGTACCGGCAAGATATCGCTGTGGCGCGGGTGGACCATACGGTGGGGCGGGTCACGGCTGCTCAGGCGGCGGATGAGCTGCTGAATATTTCGGGGATTGATACCTCCTTTGTGCTCTTCCCGGATGGGGACCGGGTGATTATTTCGGCCCGGAGCATGGGGGATACCAATGTACAGGTGATTCTGGAAAAGCTGGGCGGCGGCGGCAACGGCGCGACGGCGGGGGCGCAGGTCCCCAGCCGGGACATCGAACAGGTGACACGGCAGCTGTTGCAGGCCATTGACCAATATTTTGAAGAAGAATAACGAAAGGACGATTTCATATGAAAGTAATTTTACAGCAGGACGTAAGGGGCCAGGGCAAAAAGGGTCAGATGATTGAGGCCAGCGACGGATATGCCCGCAATTTTTTGCTTCCCCGGAAGCTGGCGGTGCTGGCCACAGCGGAGAATGTCAACACCATGAAAATGCAGGAAAAGGCCAAAAAGGCACAAGAGGCCGCCGAGAAGGCGGAGGCGGAGGCCATTGCCGCGAAATTGAAGGATATTTCCGTTAAAATTGTCGCCAAAGGCGGGAGTAATGGACGGCTCTTTGGTGCAGTCACCTCAAAGGAGATTGCTGACGCTCTGAATGCACAGCACGGGATTTCGGTCAATAAAAGTAAGATTGTGCAGGAGGAACCCATTAAGGCCTTCGGCGGGTATGATTTGAAGGTTAAGCTGGGGTATGAGGTCAGCGGGACCTTAAAGGTGGTTGTGGCTGAGGCTTGATAGAGCTTTTGCGTTTTTTCGGTGGTCCCTGCTTGGGGCTGGCTGGTTCTGACTATTGCGGGGGTGGAGCTTCTTCCTCGATTCTCTTTGTGTTTTGTTTTCTGGTCCAGCCTCCGGCGGGTTACTTTCTAAATGATTAGAAAGTAACCAAAGAATCACCAAAGAAACCTACGGTTTCTCTGGACACTTCCCTCAAGGAACGGGGGTGGGGGGCGGCCTCAGAGATTCGTTGGATAGCAAGACCTTTGGTAGAAGCTCGCACGTTTTAGCCTCCGCCCTCTATGGTTCGGCCGCACAGTGCGGCCCCTCGGGCAAGGATACGGTCGGCAAAGACTGATAATAGTTGCGCTGTCTTCAGCCTGTAGAAATGCCGCCCTACGATGGTGCAAGCTATTGCAAGATAGTCTTGGGGTTGAGTCGGCTGAGATGTTTGCTTTCAGATTTGCGAGACAACGGAACTATTTGCAAAAAGCAAAAGCCAACAGGTTTCTCTCCGCACCGACTCAACCCCAAAACCATCAAGTAGAAGATGGTAGTCCGAAAG
>CAJUDT010000068.1 GCA_910585415.1 uncultured Flavonifractor sp. | reverse complement strand
CTGAGGAAAATTTCTACACTTGTTACACAAGTTCCGAAATTTTGTGATACCGACGCGAAAGAAAACCCTGACGGTTTTCTTTCACACTATCTTTCCCTCCGAATCCTTTGGCAGAAACGGTTTTTCGACAGTCTGGCGCCTGCCCATAGGGAGGGCAGGCGCTCCCTTTTATGTTCCGGTTATCAATCCGCCAATTTGAACCCGATGCCCCAGATGGTCTTGATATATTCCTTGGGACTGGCCTTGGCCAGCTTGGAGCGCAGGTTGGAGATATGTACGTTGACGGTGTTGTCGTCCCCAAAATACTCTCCGCCCCAGACCTGCTCATAAAGCTGTTCCCGGGTAAAGACCTTTTTGGGGTGCTCCATCAGCAGGGTCAGGATGTGAAACTCTCTGGCGGTGAGGGCCACCGTCTGTCCGGCGGCGGTGACGTGTACCCCCTCCTTATCCAGGGTCAGGTCCCCGTGGACCAGCACAGCGCCCCCGCCTTCCCGGTCGAACTGCTTGTATCTCCTCAGCTGGGCCTCCACCCGCGCCAGGACCTCCACGTTATCGAAGGGCTTGGGGATAAAATCGTCCGCCCCCAGCCGGAGCACGTTCACCCGGTCCTCCAGCCCCGCCTTGGCGGAGAGGACGATAATCGGCATGGTTTTGCGGCGGCGCATCTGGGCGATAAATTCCTCCCCGGTGAGCCCCGGAAGCATCAAATCCAGCAACACCAAGTCATAGTTGTACTGCTCCGCCCAGAGCACCGCCTCGCTGCCCGAAAAGGCCGGACGGCAGGGGTACCCTGCCCCCTCTAGCACCCGGCACAGAAGGCGGTTGATATCCGGGTCATCCTCCACCACCAAAATATTGCACTCTCTCGGTTCCATATCATTTCACCCTCAATCGTTTTGCAAGCTCCGGGTCCGGGTCCACCAGGGCGGTCTGATAGGTGGTATACACCACCATTCCCGGCCGGGCCCCCGCCGGTTTCTTGACGTACTTTACCGGCGTATAGTCCACCGGCACCCGGCTGCCCTCCCGGCCCTGGGAGAACCAGGCCGCCAGCTGGGCCGCCTCGGTGAGGCTCTGCAAGTCCGCCTCGCCTCCCTCCAGCCAGAGAATCACATGGGAGCCGTGAATTTTTTGGGTATGCAGCCAGATGTCGCTTTTGTAGGCCATTTTTGTGGTCAGCAAGTCGTTTTGATTGTTATTCTTCCCCACAGAAATCCGCAGTCCCGCCGTGGAGCGGAACTCCATGGGCTTGCCGGAGACCTTCTTGCTTCTCTCCTTTGCCTTGCTCTGGCGGCGGAGGTAGCCCGTCTCTGTGAGCTCCTGGCGAATCTCTTGCAGGTCCCGCTCTCCCTCGGCCAGACGGAGGTTTTCCAACACGCTCTCCAGGTAGGCCAGCTCAGCGCGGCCCTTTTCCAGCTGGACGGTCAAGACATCCTGGGCCGTTTTTGCCTTGTTATACTCCTTGTAGTATTTGGCGGCATTCTGCTGGGGGGTCAGCAGGGGGTCCAGAGGAATGTCCACCTCCCGGCACGCCGGGTCGTAGTAGTCCATAGTCCGCAGGAGCTTCATGCCCTTCTCCATGGCGTGGAGATTGCTGGTGAGGATGTCTCCCAGCTCCCGCTTACGCTCCCGGTCCAGGGTGGCGGCCAGCTCTTTTTCCTGATTGACCAGCTTGCGGCGGGTCCGGTCGCAGGCCCGCTTGACCGCCTGAACCAAATCCTGCCCCCGCTGGCGCACCCGCTCCGACTGCTCCCGTTCCTCATAAAAGCTGTCCAGCAGGGCGGAAAAGCTCTCCCGCTCCTGAAGTTCCGTTTCGGGGCCGTACTGAAGGATGGGACGGAAGGAGAAGTCCACCGGCTTTCCGTCCCGCACCAGCACGCAGGGAGTAAAATCCTCCCGGCGGACGGCGTCCAGGAGCTTTTCCAGCTCCTGGGCCAGCTGTTCTCCGCTGTCTCCCGCCCGGAAGGCCAGCTCACGGGCCACCAGAGGGGAGAGGCCGGTAAAGGTGTCCAGCAATAAGCTGTCCGCCTCCCGCCCCGTGGGGTTGGACAGGGCTTGCCGGAGGGCGCTGCCGTCTAAGGCGAGGGGATTCCGCTTGTCCGGCGGCTCCGGAGGGCGGTAGAACAGGCCGGGGAGCACCTGCCGCCGCCCGGAGGCCAAGTCTCCTTCTACCCGGCGGATACAGTCAATGATACGCCCCGCGCCGTCCAGCAGGATGAGGTTGGCGCTGCGGCCCATGGCCTCCAGAATCAAATGGCGCTCCACCCGGTCCCCCAGCTCGTCGATGGTCTCCAGCTTGAAGTCCAAAATGCGCTCCATGGGGGGCTGGTCCAGAGAGAGAATGCGTCCCCCCAACAGGTGCTTGCGCAGGAGCATACAGAACATAGGCGGCGTGCCGGGGTTCTCCCGGCTGAGGGTGGTCAGATGGGCCCTGGGGTGGCCGGGGGCGGCGGAGAGCAGCAGGCGCACATTCTCCCCCTGACCCCGGATGTAGAGCAAAAGCTGATCCCGAGCGGGCTGGTAGAGCTTGTCAATTTTGCCTCCAATGAGGCTCCGGCGGAGCTCTGCCGCCACGGCGGTGAGGCACAGGGCATCTAATGGCATGTTGGTTCCTCCATCATGTGGTCAAAGAGCTGGTTGAGCCGGCCGGTCTGCCCCTGAAGGTAGAGCCACCCAAAGAGGGCCTCCAGGCCCGTGGCGGACTGGTAGTCGGCGCGGCTGGCGTTTTGGGGGATGCTGTGGGGGCTGGTGTTCCGGCCCCGGCGGTAGACGGCGCGCTCGTCCTCGGTCAGGAGGGGCAGGATGCCCGCCACAGCCTTGGCCTGGGCCGGAGCGGCCACATAGCGGACCGTAGCCTTGTGCAGGCCCTTGGAGGTGGCCTTGCCGTGGAGGCACAGCCAGGAGCGGACCATCAGCTCAAACACCCCGTCGCCCAGATGTGCCAGCCCCAGGGTGCTGATGCTCTGGAGCTTGTCCGGCGGGCAGGATAATTGGAAATAGTCGGTCATGGGAAACTCCCTTCCGTTTCAATGGCTTGATAATGGGATAGTATACCGCAATTTTTGGGAAATGACAATGGTTCATTTCTTGCCGCTGGTGGTTGTGCGAAATGCCGGCTGCTCAGCCTGTCGAAAAAACCAACTCAACCAAAGGATTCGGAGCAAGCTGAGGCCCGCGCCGGATTGGCGCGGGCCTCTTTGGGGTCACGATTGAGCCGTCCCGGACGGGGTCAGTTACAGCACCCCTTGAACTCCCGGCAGCAATCGCAGCCGCCGGAGGCGCCGCCGTTGGCGGGGAAAAATTCCTCCACCGGGAACTTCACGTGGCGGAAAATCTCGCAGGGGTCCTCGTCTCCGCAGCCGGCGCTGCAAGAGCACTCCTTTTCAGGCATACAGTAGTCGTAGGCGGGCATCAGCAGCTGAGCATCCCGCTCCAGGCGGATCAGGGAGAACTGGCCCAGGGTGACATAAATGCGCTTGCCGTCGCCGCCGAAACACAGGTCGCTGTTGAAGCAACCGCAGATGCAGGAGGGAATCTCGCACAGGTCGCACTCACAGCAGGGGCGGCACTCGCACACGTCCACCAGCTTCATCCCCAGAACGAGGGGATCCACCGCCTCCACCACAGCCGTAGGCATGTTGGTGGTGCGCAGGGCCTGGTCGTCGGGGCCGTCAAAGACGGCGTCCGAGGAGAAGATTTTAGCGGAGCCCTCGCCGCCGAAGAGGATGACCCGCTTGTCGAAGATACACAGGCCGGTGACCTCCACCGGACGGGCCGCGCCCACAAAGGCGTCGGCAGTCACCCGGTAGTAGTAGCGCACGTCTACCGTATAAAATCCCCGGTTGAAGCTGATGGGTTCCACGTCGATGTACACATAGAGCAGCTCGGCCTTTCCGGCCTTGATGCTCAGGGCCCGGTCAATGGCCGCCTGAGAGTGCTGCGTAGGATAGAAGCGCAGGTCCTCGATGCAGTCCTTATCTCGGCAGGAGTCAAAGATTTTCTTGGTGTGTATGCACACGGCCTCGCGGATGCAGGCGGTATCCTGCACAGGGCCCGGCATGACCTTTTCAGGCATGGTGATATACCTCCCAGATGTAGTATGGAAAGGGAAATCTCCCTTCGTTTCATTCTATGAGCGCCCCGCCCTTTGGTGCGGAAGGGAAAGAGAAGGACGCCCAGACCATCTTATGGCCGGGGCGTCCTGAAGGTGTATGCAGTTTATCGGGCATCCATCCGCCGGGCCCGGAGCAGGTCCCACAGAATCAGCGCCCCACAGCCCGCCAGCAGCAGCGCGCCGATGAGCAGGGCGCAGTTGCGGAAAAAGACCTCTGGCATCACCCAGATAATCTGGTCGGCGGCGGGGTCAAATATCCAATTATCTTTTCCCGGGAAAAAGAGGGCGTGGAACACCACAAACGCCCGGTCAAAATCCAGCGCGGCCAGAGTGCCGATGACCAGCACCAGTCCCGCCGCCAGCACGCCCGCCCAAAAGCTGGGCCCCCGGCCCAGGGGACGCCAAAAGACCAGCCTTCCCCGGCGGCGTAGGACCAGCAGGCTCCCAGAGACAGCCAGCGCGGCGCCCAACACCGCAAAGTCCAGCCAAAAGAGCTTCTGCACGTCAGCGAAGTGACTCCGGCCGGACTCGGACCAGGCCAGGTCCCCAGTGCCAAAGGGGCGGTTGAACACGCAGAAATCCAACACCTCGTCGTAAGCCGCCCGGATGGTTTCATGGGACCATCCGGTTTTCTGGGGCAGCTCCAGGGCGTCAATCTGAACATAATAGAAGGGGCGGAACAGAACCGGCACGGCAATGGAGCCGCACAGAACCGCCAGAGCCAGGGCCGCAGTACACAAAACCGCAGCCAGCTTGGAGGGGCGCATGGTCATCCTTCCTTTCGCACTGAGGATGCAATGAGCACCTGCGAGGGCAGGTAAAACAGCCACATGCCCACCCGGGCAAAGGCAAAGAGTCCGCCCTGTCCCGCCCCAGGCAGAAAGGCAGACAGGTTGCGCAGGCCCACGCAGAGGTCGCAGCCGATGAACAGCCAGAGCCCCAGGGCGAACCCCGCATACCGGCATCCCAGCCGGAGGCTCTCCAGGGCGTTGACCGCCAGCTGGATAAAGTAGAGGGTGGATACGGCCGTCAGAGGCTCCCACAGACCCAGCGCCACAAGCGCTCCCTCTGCCCCCAGGACCAGCAGGCCCCGCAGGAGCAGAGTGCCCCGCAGCCCTCCGCCCAGCAGGCGGTGAATCCGCGCCAGATAGAGGACCTGCACCACACAGAAGGCGCACACGCCCGCCAGATACCATCGGTCCAGCACCAACAGGAACCAGTCCGCCGCCAGGGTAAAGCCTAGGGCCGTACCCACCAGCCGCCCGTCCCAATCCGCCGCCTCCGCCCGGGCAAAGGCAAAGCACAGCAGAATGGAGGCATATTTGAGCCCCTTGCTCCATCCAGCCCCCACGTTCAGCAAATCCAGAGTCAGGAAAGCGGCATAGAGCAGGGCCTCCGCCGTCCAGAACAGCCGCCGTATCATCCTCCGCCCTCCCCAGCCGCGTTTGTGTGCATTATACCGCACTCTGCCGCCGTTTGCAACGGGCTGTGAAAGTATAAATTTTCCAGAAAACCCCTTGCCAAATGGAGGCGAACGTGATATTATTTTTTGAACCACTGGTTTTAGTTATAGTGAAAGGCTGGGAGCAACTATGAGTAAAAAACAGGCCCTGACGGAATTTCATCGCGGTTCCATCCTGGCCGCCGCCGAGCGGCTGTTTACGGAGAAGGGGACGGAAAAGACCACCATGGACGACATCGCACGGGAGGCCGAGTACAGCAAAGCCACACTCTACGTCTACTTCCAGAGCAAGGAGGAGATCATCAACGCCATTCTTCTCAGCGGTATGCTGCTGCTGAAAACGAAAATCCATGACGCCATTGAGGGCCGCGCCAGCTGGTTTGAGGCCTACGACGCCCTCTGCATGGCCATTGTGCGTTTTTGTGAGGAAAACCCCACCGCCTATGAGGCGGCTACCGGGGCCGTTTCCGCCTCCGCCGGCGCGTCCTCCAAGAGCCGGAGCGATATCCTGCGGGTGAATCGGGAGATTGACCAGGAGCTGTGCGCCTTCCTGGCCCGCGGGGTGGAAGAGGGGGTTGTGCGGCTCCAGCTGCCTCCAGAGGAAATCGTATTGCTCTTCTGGTCGGCCCTGGCGGGGATGGTGCGCACCGCCAACGCACGGGGTGAGTACATTTTAGACACCGTGGGCCTGAACCGGGAGGAATACCTCCGGCACGGCGCACAGCTGCTCCTGTGTGCCCTGACCAATTTGAATACCCAGTGAGACAGGGGGAGAGGACATGACCATCAACGAATCTGTGGAGGACTACTTGGAGGCCATTCTCATGCTCAAGCGGGACAAGGGTATGGTGCGCTCCATTGATGTGGTCCGTCTGCTCCACTACACCAAGCCCAGCATCAGCCGGGCCATGAGCCGCCTGCGGGAAAACGGCTATGTCACCATGGACAAGGAGGGGTGGCTGGACCTCACCCCCGCAGGCAGCGCCATTGCCCAGCGCGTGTATGAGCGGCACTGCCTGCTGTCGGAGTGGCTGATTTCTCTGGGCGTCCCGCCGGAGACGGCCAGGGCCGACGCCTGCCGGATGGAGCACGACATGAGCACCGAGACGTTCGCGTGCCTCCGGGCCCACATTGCCCACAGCGGCGGGACAGGCCAGACGTGAGGGCCGCAAGCAGAACAGAAAATTCCCGAGAAGGTGGAACCAGCGCCGCCTTTCCGGGAATTTTTTTGTACAGTTTTTAGGGGATGCCGGACAGGGGGCGGTCAACGGCCGCCCTCAAGGTCCTTGATGATGGGCGGGATTTGCGCAATCATGTTGTCCATGTCCTCAAACATGGCGCTCTTGGTGGTGCCCAGGCGGCTGGCCTGGGTGATGTGATGCACGACCTGCTGATACCGGTCCTCAATCTGGTCAAAAAATTGGCAGATGGACTGTAAATCCTGCTGAGAGCTTCCAATGACGGTGGAAATCTCCGACTGGACCGACACGGCACCCTCGGCGGCCGCTGTAATCTGACGGAAGCACTCGTCGGTCTGGGCCACAATGCTTGTGCCCTGCCCCAACGTCTCCTGAGAAGAGTGGATACTGTCGTTGAGCTCCCCGGCGCGGTTTTCCACGTCGCAGATGCCGGTGTCCACCTCTTTGGTCAGTACCTTAATCTCCTTGGCCAGCTCCTTTACCTGGGCGGCGACCACCGCGAAGCCGCGGCCCTCCACCCCGGCCCGTGCCGCCTCAATGGAGGCGTTGATAGCCAGGATATTGGTCTGGTCCGCAATGGACACGATCTTGCCCATGCACTGCTGAATGGCCTTGATGGCGTCTTGCAGCTGGATAAAGGTTTTGGTCATAGTCTCATAGGATTTCTGCACCTCCAAAGAGGTGTGCCCCAAATCCTCCATTTGCTTCTGGGCCTGGGATACCGATTGGGCGATATCGCTGCGCACGCGGGCGAACTGCTCCGCCGTCTGGTCGATGTTGGCAAAGGTATGCCCCAATTCCTGGAGCTTGGATTGAAACCGCTCCGCTTCCTCCATGACACTGGAGAAGGAGGATCCCACAAGAGTCAGCTCCCGCAGAGAGGCGACCTCTTTTTTGACCAAATCCTTCTCATAGTCCCGCAGGCTGTCCGCCACATGAAGGATTGGATACAGGCTGGCCTTCTCCTGGACATGCGACGGTTTCTGCCGGTCTTTTCCCGAAAATAACATAGCCGCTCCCTCCTTCACTCAAATACGACGCAGGTCATGGACTGGTTGACAAACCGGTTGTTGTAGTGCTCCCCATAGCCCACAAAGCCCGCGTGGCTGCCCAGAGCGGCCATATCCTGCAAATAGCCCTGCATATAGCCGTGCTCAGAGAAGAGCTTGTATCGGAACAGGCAGTTCACCGAGAAGATAGCCGAGCGGCGGGGGAAATCCTGACAAATCTGGCGGATGGTGTCCTGTGCAATGGCGCGGTAATCCCCCAGCTCCAGCAGAAGGAGCACGTCGGAGTCGTTGACCTGCCGGAAGCAGGCCAGGGCGTTGCCCTTGACCTCCTTGATGGAGATGATGCAGGTGTCGTCCCCGTTGAGCTTGCCGAAGGGATTCTGGAAGGTGCGGGTCAAAATTTCCTCGTCTGTCACATGGAGGATGCTCTTATAAACCTGCTTGGCCGGTTTCCCGTTCAGGGAGCCCAGGATGTAGTTGGACCGGTCGGTGTCCGAGGCGATGAACCGGTAATCGCCCAGCTGGTGGTAAATGTTCTCCTTATAGGTCTTGATGCGTCCGCCGTGGTTGCGCACCAGGGCGTAAGCCACCGCGTCCTCGTAAATCTGCCCGTTGGCGGAGACCTTTCCCTGGTCGCCGGTTCCGCCCATGAGGGAGATGCCCCGCTTTTGCAGCACGGTATAGATGGTGGTCAAAACACAGGCGTCGTTCCCGGCACAAAAGTCGATACACACGGTATTCTGACTGGAAGCGCCCACCGTCTGCACATCCTGTTCCAGGCGGTGTATGTACTTTACCGGCATGGTGGATACCTGCTCCAGAACGTTGGCTACGGCGCTGACGCCGTCGAGAAAGGCGACGACGCCCACCCCGTTCTCCACGATTCTGGTCTGATAGCTCATGCCGATGCAGCCGATGCTGGGCACGCCGGGAAAATGCTTCTCCAATGCCTTTACGTGGGCTTCAAACTGCCGGCTGTTGGACAGCAGCATAATAAATTGAGGTTTATTGAGCCCGCGGAGGGCTTCCTCCAGATTTCCATTCTGGCTCATGCCGAAAAATTGTTTCACGCTTGTGTCACCCTTCCTGCCATGCTTCGATTTTTTAATTATACTGGAAAGAAAAGCCTGTGTCAATCATTCCCGGTCCCAGCAGCCAAAAAAATGGCGTCCAGCCCTCCAGCTGAACGCCATACAAAGAGCGGCTTACGCGAAGGGGGCCAGCTCCATGCGGATAAACCACCCCTGCGGGTGGCGGCACACCGGGCAGATTTCCGGCGCGATGGAGGCGTCCGCCACATAGCCGCAGTGGAGGCACATCCATTGAATCTTTACATCGGACACAAAGAGCTTGCCCGCCTCCAGCAGGTCGGCAAATTTCTGGAAGCGCTCCCCGTGGGTCCGCTCCACCTCGGCAATCTGGGAAAAGATATGGGAGACGTGCTCGAAGCCTTCCTCCTTGGCGGTCTTGGCAAAGCCCTTGTAATCGTGCTCCCACTCCTGAAACTCATTGTGCTGGGCGGAGCGCAGGTGCTGGAGCACATCGGTCCACAGCTCCACCGGGTAGGAGCCGTCAATGGTGATGTTCTGGCCGGAGACGGCCTTGAGCTGGTTGTAAAAAATCTTGGCGTGGGTCTGCTCCTGCATGGCGGTGAAGGTGAACACCCCTTCAATCACCGGGAGCTTTTCCTTTTTGGCCAGACCGGCGGCAAAGGTGTAGCGGTTCCGGGCCTGGCTCTCCCCGGCGAAGGCGCGGAGCAGGTTGACGCGGGTTTGGCTCTCTTCAAAGGCAATGGACAAAACAATCCCTCCTAGCAATTGGGTCATGGAGCCAGTATGCCCCCGGAAGCCCGGCGCTATACCCGGTCCCGCAGTACTATTTGTCCCCGTTGTCCCATATAAATGGGTCATGCAGTTCAGGAAAGGCGGGGATTTGGAATGCCGTATGAAGAGGTCAAGGGGGTCCGGGATGCGGCCCATCATATTGTCCTGGAGGAGCGGGAGCAGCTGGCCGTTTCCGGGGTGGAGGAGGTGGAGAGTTTTGACGAAAATACCATTGTCATGTACACCAGCCGGGGTACCCTGGTGGTCCGGGGAGAGGGCCTGCACATTGAAAAGCTCAGTCTGGACGGAGGGGATTTGAAGGTGGAGGGGGAGATCGACTCCCTGACCTACGAGGACGACCGGCGGGAGCGGGGCGGCCTGCTCGCCCGGCTGTTCCGCTGAGATGGCCGTCTCAATCGCCGCGCAGGCGGCTCTGTTGGGCGGCGCGCTGCTGCTGGGGGCGGCGGTGGGGGTGCTGTACGACGCCTTTCGGATTCTGCGGGTGCGCCTGCCGTCCCCTCTGCTGGGGGGCGTGCTGGACCTGCTCTTCTGGCTGGCGGTGACGGTGGGGCTGTTCGTCTATGCCGTGTGGGCCGGAAATGGGGAGGTGCGCATTTATATGGTGCTCTCCGTCCTGGGGGGCGCGGTTGGTTATTTTTTACTATTCAGCCGCGGCATCTTGAAATTGGGGTATCTTTTGGCAGATTTGGCAGCTCTTTTGTGGGGGATTGTGACCCTCCCGCTGCGGGCGGGGGCCCGCCTGTGTAAAAAAATCGGAAAAACCCAAAAAAAGTTCTTCCATTATCGGTGCAAGTGGTATAAAATAAGAGCGATACCAAGTGAGATGGAGGACCTGCGGCGCAGAGCCCAGGCGGCACAAGGAGGCGGAAGCCATGAAAACACAGAAGGCATCGCTGCTGACCAAGCTGGTGGTTCTGGCCCTGCTCATCGGCGTGGCCACCGCTCTGCTCAACCTGCGGGGGCTGATTCAGCAGGCTCAGGCGGACCTGGCGGAGGCGCAGCGGCAGGTGACGGTTCAGCGGCAGACCAACGCCGACCTGGCCGACGCGGTGGAAAACAGCGGCGACTCCGACCGTCAGGCAGACATCGCCCGGGATAAGCTGGGTCTGGTGGAGCCGGGGGAGGTCATCTTCTATTTCACGGATTAGGCCGGAGCGGCTACATAAGAGAAGTGCGGCCTAGTTACACGGGTAGGTCTTGCAAAATTTTGAAGGAGGAACATTCGGTCAGATGGAGTTTGGTGTTGGTTCGGTAGTTGAGGGAAAGGTCACAGGAATCACAAAATTCGGCGCGTTTGTCGGCTTGCCGGAGGGGAAATCAGGGCTGGTACACATCTCTGAGATTGCCTATTCTTACGTCAACGACGTAAAGGAGCACTTGAAGGAGGGGCAGGAGGTCAAGGTCAAGGTCATTGGGATTGACGAAAACGGCCGCATCAACCTTTCCATCAAGAAGGCGATGGACCCGCCGCCCCGTCCGGCGGGAGCGGGCAGGGGGGCAGGCCGTCCCCAGGGCGGCGGCTTCCGGGGCAGGCCCGCGCCGGCGGAGCCCGCCACCTTTGAGGACCGGTTAAAGCAGTTCATGGCCTCCTCGGACTCCAAGCTGTCCGAGCTGCGTCAGGCGGAGCGCCGGGGCTCCCGCCGGGGGCGGAAGTAAGCGCCCGGGTTCCGCGGTTTGGAACACGGGCTCTGGGAGCACGTCCGGTCTTAGCGTCGTGAATATGGATTCCGATGCCCTGCTGAAGCGATTGCCTGCGCCCACCCGCCCTGGGCCCCGCCAATGCTCCAGCAGAGCCCAGGGTGCAGAGGCAACATGCCCTCTGCGCCCTGTTTTCTTCTCCAGATTGTAGGAAGGG
The DNA here is from genome assembly GCA_910585415.1 of uncultured Flavonifractor sp. GTDB lineage: Bacteria > Bacillota > Clostridia > Oscillospirales > Oscillospiraceae > CANAAV01. The sequence goes on along the minus strand of CAJUDT010000068.1, from coordinate 1,479 downwards.
GGACTTTTGATGTCCACATTGCTCATTAAAAATGCCCGGTATATTGTCTCCTGCGATGAAAACGATACGCTATATGAAAGGTGCAACCTCTTCCTGCGGGACAATGTGGTGGAGTTCATCGGCCCCCAGCTGCGTCAGGCGGAGCAGGTCATAGACGCCTCGTCCATGGTGGTCTATCCCGGTCTGATAAACACCCATCACCATCTGTACCAGCTGTTTTCCCGCAACCTGCCGGAAGTGCAGAAAATGGAGCTCTTCCCCTGGCTGGTGACGCTCTATGACGTGTGGAAGGACCTGGATGAGGAGGTTGTCTCCCGGTCCAGTCTGGTGGGCATGGGGGAGCTGCTGAAAAATGGGTGTACCACCTGCTTTGACCACCACTATGTGTTTCCCGACCGGGCGGGGGATTTGATTGCGGCGCAGTTCCGGGCCGCTGAGACGGTGGGAATGCGCTTTCACGCCTCACGAGGGTCTATGGACCTGTCCCAGAAGGACGGCGGCTTGCCGCCGGATTCGGTGGTCCAGAGCATTGATGAAATTATGACGGACTCCGAACGGCTGGTGCGGGTGTGGCATGACCCAGAGCGGTTTTCCATGCGGCAGGTGGCTCTGGCGCCCTGCTCGCCCTTCTCGGTGTCGGGAGATTTGCTGCGGGAGAGTGCGGTTCTGGCCCGTTCGCTGGGGGTTCGGCTGCATACCCATGTGGCGGAGACGAAGGATGAAGAAAATTTTACCCTGGAGCGGTTTGGGATGCGTCCCTTGGCCTATATGCGTACATTGGGGTGGACAGGCCCTGATGTGTGGTATGCCCACGGGATTCACTTTACCAGCCGGGAGCTTCAGGATTTGGCTGAGACGGGCACTGGGGTGGCTCATTGTCCGATTTCTAATATGAAGCTGGTGTCTGGGGTGTGTAAGGTGCCTGAGATGCTTCGAGCGGGAGTGCCGGTGGGGCTGGCTGTGGATGGTTCGGCCTCCAACGACGGTTCCAACCTGCTGGAGGAGCTGCGGGTGGCCTATCTGCTCCACCGGCTCACCTGGAGCCGGGAGGCCCCCAGCGGGTATGAGCTTTTGAAGGTTGCTACACGGGGTTCGGCTCGTCTGCTGGGGCGGGATGATATCGGTTGTCTTGCCCCTGGCATGGCGGCGGACTTGTTTATGGTCCGGCTGGACCGGCTGGAGCTGGTGGGGGCGCAGTTTGATCCCATGTCTATGCTGGCCACGGTGGGTTTGAAGGGGCCGGTGGATTATACCTTTGTCAATGGACGGCCCGTGGTGCAACATGGTGAGTTGGTCAGTGTGGATGAGGCGGAGGCGTCCGCCAGCGCTAATGAGACGGTACAGAGGTACTTGCAGCGCTTTTAGATTTGGGCTTGCGGGGGCTTTGGGTTTCTCTTCTGCCTCTTCCTCGGTACTCTCTGCGATTCGTTTTCTGGTCCTGCCTCCGGCGGGTTACTTTCCAGCGATGGAAAGTAACCA
>CAJUDT010000067.1 GCA_910585415.1 uncultured Flavonifractor sp. | reverse complement strand
CGATCTTTGGTTACTTTCCATCGCTGGAAAGTAACCCGCCGGAGGCAGGACCAGCCAACAAAAACAGCCAGACTACCGAGGAAGAAGCAAAAAGGAAATCCTCAGCGATCCCACTTTTCGATAAGGGCCCGAAGCTGATCGGCAAATTTCCCCAAATCCTTGTTGGTCCCGCCGCGATTGTGAGAAATGACCTCCATAAGGTGTTGACCCACTTCCTCCAAGCGGCGGTAGGCAGGCGAAACCACAGGAGCCAGAACGGGCTTAGGCGGCAGGGGAATACCCGCCGAGAGCATCCGGTTTTCCAAAAGGTCATAAACCTCTTCATAGTCCGGCGCGTGGGCGGTAAAGCCCCTCTCCCGCAGGGTAGCGGCATAATTTTCCGTAGAATCCCAGCTGCCATGAACCACGAAGGTCTGCAAGGGCTTCGGCTGATACGACTCAATCCAGCGCAGCAACCCATCTCGGTCCGCATGGGAGGACAACCCCTTAAACCGAACAATCTGCGCCCGAACCGCGATTTCCTCCCCGAAGAGCTTCACAGATTCCACGCCATTCAAGAGCCGCCGTCCCAAGCTGCCCTCGGCCTGATAGCCCACAAAGACGATAGCAGATTCCTTCCGCCAGAGGTTGTGCTTCAAATGGTGGCGCACGCGGCCCGCATCGCACATACCGGAGGCCGAAATGATAACCTTAGGCGTCGGGTCCTCGTTGAGGGCCTTCGATTCCTCACTGCTCTCCACCACATTGAGGCCGGGGAACTGGAACAACGCCCCCTCCTTCAGGGCCTCGATGGCCGCATCATCCAGGTAGCCCCGCAGGTCCCCGGAAAAAATCCGGGTCGCCTCACCGGCAAGGGGGGAGTCCACATAGACCTGAAAATTAGGGACAGACCCCACCAGGCGCTGTTCCTTCATCTCACGGATAAAGTAGAGCAGCTCCTGCGTACGGCCCACGGCAAAGGAGGGGATGACCACATTTCCCCCACGGGCCAAAACCTCATCAATAATCAAAGCCAGCTCATAGGTATAGTCGGGCTTTTGGGAGATATCATGGAGACGGTCGCCGTAAGTACTTTCCGTCACCACATAGTCCGCCTGCGTAATAACATCCGGCTCCCGAATAATGGGCTGAAGCGGATTGCCGATATCGCCGGAAAAGACGATTTTGCGGGTTTCCCGCCCCTCGGTGAGCCACAGCTCCACGCAGGACGAGCCCAGCAAATGTCCCGCGTCCATAAAGCGGGCCTTGACGCCGTCCTCAATTTGCAGCCGGGTACCGTACTCGCAGGTGACGATATGCTTGATAGCTTCCTCCGCATCCGCGACGGTATAGAGGGGCTCCACCGGCTCCTCGCCGGCCCGGCGGCCCTTCTGGTTCATCCACTGGGCGTCGCTCTCCTGGATGTGGGCGGAGTCCCGCAGCATGATGGACAAAAGCTGGCCCGTCAGCCGGGTGCAATAGATATTGCCTTGGAAGCCCTGCTTTACCAGCAGGGGAATGCGCCCGGAGTGGTCAATGTGGGCGTGGGTGACGATTACCGCGTCGATGTACCCGGGGTTGAAGTCCAATTCCTGGTTATTGCGCTCGTCCCGCCCCTGCTGGAGTCCACAGTCTATGAGGATCTTTTTTCCCCCGCACTCCACGCAATGGCAGCTCCCGGTGACCGCTCTGGCCGCGCCGAAAAAGGTCAGTTTCACTGGAGCACCTCCTTATCATTTCTGTCAGTCAGTAGGGTATACATCCCATACTTATATATTACTACCAAAACCAGCCGGTGTAAATAGCAGTTTCGGGAGAATGTGACGAAAAAAACAGTCTGTACTTCTTTTTAATGAATACAGACTGTTATATCATTTGCATATATTTTAGATTTGCGCGTTTTGTGTTTCTCTCTGCGCTCTGATTGCTGACCTACCGACTGTGGAGGTTGGTCTTTCTTCCTCGTTACTCTGGCGATTTTCGTTGCCTGGTCCCGCCTCCGGCGGGTTACTTTCCAGCGATGGAACGTAACCAAAAATCGCCGGGCCTGCGGCCACTGGCCCCTCGGGCGGATATCCCCCTTGCAAGACTTGTGAGCAGTTTCGTTGGCGGGGCTGGTCCACATGCCGCCTTTCGGACTACCGTCTTCTACTTGATGGATTTGGGGTCGAGTCGGTGCGGAGCAAACCATAAACACAGGCGTCCACAATACCTCGATTGCTCCAATCGGCCTGGCGCAACGTTCCCTCGTAGTGCAAACCGCATTGCTTCATCACGGCCCCGGAACGGGGATTATCCGGGTCGTGCTGAGACTCAATCCGGTTGACCCCGACCTCATCAAAGAAAAACGGAATAATAGCGCGAAAAGCCTCTGTAACAATGCCAAAATGCCACCATAACCGCCCAATGCAGTACCCGATATGGACCATACCGGTCCGCTCATTCATTCCCACAACACTGATCGTTCCAATCGGCTCCCCCAGCTCCTTGAGCTGGATAGCCCACTGATAAAACGATGGGTCCTGATAGGAGGCAATCCATTCGCCGAGAACCGCCTGTGTAACGCCCTCATTGTCATGGGCCGGCCAGCGGAGAAACTTTGTAACCTCCGGGTCATGGGTCCAGTTACGAAACACCGCCGGACCGTCGTCAGCAGCAAAACGCCGCAGCACAAGCCGTTCGGTTTCAATTCGGACCGTTCCCTTATGCTCCATACATGCGTCCTCCTATTGCGTAGAATGAGACTCCAGCTCTCTCCGCCGGGCCTCCAGAATACGGGGGAACCGGCGAAGAAATACCATTCCCGTACAGGCGGCCGCCAGGAAATCCGCCACAGGCTCCGCCAGATATACAGCAAAGACCTGATTCTGAGTAAAAATCAGCGGAAGGATAAAAATCAGGGGAATAAGCAGAATAACCTTCCGCAAAAGGGCCAAAAAGAGGGAAATCTTAGCCTGACCCAGGGCAACGAAACTCTGCTGGCACGCACTTTGAATACCCATCATAAACGCGCAGGCCATATACACCCGCAGAGCCTTCACCCCAGCCTCCACCAGCTCCGGCTTATCGTTAAACAGGGCCACAAACGCCCCAGGGAAGAGCTCCACCGCCGCCCAGACCAGCACCGAGAGCGTCACAGCACTGCGAAAGAGCAGGCGGAACGTCTCCTTGACCCGCTCCAGCTGACCCGCGCCGTAGTTAAATCCGATAATAGGCTGTGCGCCCTGGGCCAGACCATGAAAGGGCATAAAAAAGACCTGCATAACACTGCTGCATATTGTCATGGCCCCAACGTCCAAGTCGCTGCCGTAGTGTTTCAACGAGGCGTTCAGGGCGATATTCACCAGACTCTCGGTGGACTGCATAATAAAAGGAGAAACACCGATTGCGACAACCGGGGCCAAAACGGAAGGACGAATCCTCAAATACCGGGTCTGAAGCCGCAGCTTAGACCGCCTGCCCAAAAGAAAGATGAGAACCCACACTGCGGACACTCCCTGCGCCAAAACCGTAGCCAGCGCCGCGCCCCGTACGCCCATATGCAAACCAAAGATAAAGATAGGGTCCAAAATAATATTCGTCACCGCGCCGAGGACAACGGTCGCCATAGAAAAGCCCGCAAACCCTTGGGTAGTAATAAAGTTATTCAAACCCAGCGCGCATTGAACAAACACGGTACCCCACAGATAGATACCCAGGTAATCGGTAGCATACCCGATAGTACGTTCACTGGCGCCAAAGAGCAGAAGCATAGGCTCCTTCCAAATCTGAAAGACCACCGTAACCACAGCGGAGATAACCAAAAGCAAAGCGGCACAGTTCCCCAGAATTTCGTTCGCCTTCTCCATCTGCCCCTCGCCCATACGGATAGCCGCACGGGAGCCGCCCCCCATACCCACCAGCGCCGACAGAGCGGACAGGAACATCAGCACCGGGAAGCAGATACCCAGACCCGTAAGGGCCAAATCGCCGGTATCCGGGATATGTCCGATGTATATACGGTCCACGATATTATACAGAGCGTTAATCAGCTGGGCGGCAATGGCGGGGAGGGCCAATCGGACCAGCAGGGGCCCCACCCGGTCCCGGCCCAAATCGTTGGTTGGTTTCATAAACGGATTCACCTGATTTCTTCCGGGCCTCAAAGCCCGTCCTCGTTTTCCAGGAAATAAGTAGCCTCCATGTCGGCCACCGACAGGGCAAAGGCCAGGGGATACTGCTGAAGGGCCTGCCCCACCATACGGCTGTCCTCGGTTCCGGAAAAGCCCATATGCCAGCGAATTGCCATAGCTTCCTCGCGGGTTAATCGCATAAACCCAGAAATAATGTACACCGATTTCTCCCCATGTCCATAGGGGAGGGGGTCCTCAAAGAAAAAGGTAGGCACCGACTGCCACTTACCGTCCGGCCCCTTGACATTGCGGGTGCCGGACTTATAGCAGCCGGTTTTGCACACATCATGGAGCAGCGAGGCGATAGCGATACTCTCCGCACTGGCCTCCAAACCATAGAGCTCCCGAACCCGCTCCCGCTCCAAATAGGCCGCCAGGCAGTGGTAGACGTTCACGCTATGGTCGCACAATCCCCCGGCATAGGACCCATGGTACCGGGCCGAGGCCGGAGCCGTAAAAAAGTCGCTTTTGTGCTCCAGATAGTCCAGAAGCGCGTCCGCGCCCTCCCGGTGGACATTTTCCTGATAAATCTGGATAAATTCTTCCTTCGCGCTCATAAGCTCCTCCTTTTATCGGTTGGTTGATAACCTTAATCATAGCACAGGACCCGGTAAAATAGCAAGGCCCATTGCACGGGCCTGGGGGGTAAAGGCCTTAACCTCTTTCTTTTTTTCAGGAAAGTTGTACGCATCCGTCCCACATTTCCCCCTGCAATTAGGGAGGGATAGAAGGAGGCAGAAGTCAGGCCGGTATCTGGTGGCGCGGAAGCCCGGCCAATCGAAACAAAAGCCGCCTGCGGCAGGCGGCGAAACCGGACAACATGCGGAACCGTGGCATAAGCAGAGCGCCCCTCAGCCAGAGGGGACACAACGCAGATTGACCGCCCGGCTGGCACCCAAGCGGTCAACGTGACATTCGCTGCATTGTGCGGATTTTCCGCCCCACAGCGGTATCATTTCTGCCTCTATTATACCACACGGCCCCACTTTGTCAACGGGCAGAGGGGGTCAGAAAAACGGCAGCAGAAAGGAGCAGAATTGCATGAACGAAATCATACGCAAGCTGACCAGCCGAAAATTATGGCTGGCCCTGGCGGGTGTAGCCACCGGGATATTTTTAGCCCTGGGAGGGGAGTCCTCCGAGGTGCAGACGGTTGCGGGAACCATAACCGCCCTGTGTACCACCGTAGCGTACATATGCACCGAGGGCCGCATAGACGCGGCGGCGGCAAAAAAGGAAGCAGCAAAAACGGAGGTGGATAACGATGGCGGCAGCCAATGAGATTCTCAAGCTGGCGGCCAGCTACATCGGAGTAACGGAGCAGCCCCCATACTCCAACAACGTCATATTTAATACCCACTATTATGGCGGGCCGGTCAATAACAAAAATCTCCACTGGTGCGTCGCCTTTGTGTGGGATATCTTCCGCATGGCGGGGGCCTCCGACCTGTTCTACGGCGGCGGCAAAACGGCCAGCTGCGGAACTCTGTGGAACTACCACAAGAGCCGAGGACAGTCGGTAACAGAGTTTCAGCCGGGGGACATCGTCTTTTTTGATTTTTCCGGCAAGAAGGTCAAGACGGAGCATGTAGGGATTGTGGAAACGGTCGAGGGCGGCTATATCACCACCATTGACGGCAACACCGGCACTGGCAATGAGGCCAACGGCGGCGCGGTCATGCGCCGCAAGCGGGCCTTAAAGTACGTAAGCGGCGGCTACCGGCCCCGCTACGACGCACCCAACCAAGCAGGCAAACAGGAGGACAGAGAAACCATGACACAGGAGCAATTCAACAAAATGATGGAAGTCTATCTCACCACCCAGGCCAAGAAGGACCCTGACGCCTGGAGCGCCCCGGCGCGAACCTGGGCCGAGGGCGAGGGCATTGTATCCGGCGACCCCTCCGGCGGCAAGCGGTACAAGGCGCTGACCACCAAGGAAGAGGTGGTACAGATGCTCTATAACCTGACCCAGAGGTGAGCCCATGACGGAAATCATTGTAGCCCTCGTTGGTCTGGCCGGTTCGGCGGTCGGTTCGCTGGCTGGCGTACTGGCCTCCGCGAAGCTGACCAACTACCGGATGGAACAGCTGGAAAAGCGGGTAGAGATCCATAACAACCTCATTGAGCGCACCTATAAGCTGGAGGGCCAGGTAACGGAGCTTCAGCACGACGTCCGGGACTGGATGGAACGGAATGTGGGATAAAAAATAAGGTTCGGAACAAATAAACAACAAATAAAGGCCCCTGGAGCGATTATTGCAGCTCCAGGGGCCTTTTTTGACGATTCCAGGCAAACTCTCTGTTATCCCACGATATAATCGTTATAATCAGACACCAAATCGGAGTAATTCATCTCCACAAACTCCAGGCTGCCCAAGATATCCTCTCCGTTCCCGGCATGAGACAGGGCCTCGCTTACATAGCTCACAATGCCGTTTACATGGACGGTATAGCTCTTATAGTACTGGAACTTCAAATCGTCCTCATTCATGTAATCCAGCTTGGCGGTCTTGCCCCGCTGTCCCTTGTCCTCCAGGGCCTCCAGCAGAAGCGCGCCCGTCTCCTGAACCTTGGCGGCGGCGGCGGAAAACTCGTCCATGTTCTGAACAATCACCTGACCGTCCACCACGTTCTCCTCGGCGGTTGCCAGCTCATAAAATTCTTCCGTTTCACTGAGCAGAATGCTGGTGTAATAGGCGATCATCTCGTCATTTTCCTGCATCCGGGCAAGCTCACCATCCTGGAAGGATTTGTCCAAAATATCCAGCTGCTCGGAAGCGGCCTCCAGAGCGTCCATAAAGGGCTCCACAGTGGGCAGCAGCGCCGCATGGAGCTCCGCGGCCTTGGACAGGCCGTCCTCCCTCCAATCCCCGCTCCGGGCATAGCTGGCAACGGCGAGAAGCGCCTCTTCATTGCTCTTGGCCAGGGGAATCAGAGTTTTCATAGCGGCATCCATATCGGGATAGCTGGGCTCCTCTTCGGCCAGCTCCAAGCACTCGTCCATACGGCCTAACACATCCCCGGTGGCCATACCAACACTCATCTGCATATCCCCATATTCGCCGCCGTCCAGCACGGCGAACTCCTCCTGAAAGGCCACCACACCGAAATAGCTGTTCAGATAACCCAAATTGTCATAGAGGTAATCGAGTGTATCCAAATAGGTGTTGTACTTGTAGAAATTCGGTGCCGCATCCTCAGGGGCGGCGGTAGGTGCCGGCGTAGCCTCCGGCGTCGGAGCAGGCGTATTCTTTGTCCCGCCGGCCGAGCTGCACCCGCCCAGCACCAGAATAGCCGCCAGCGCCAACGACAGCAGCCGGGGCAAAAGCGTCATTTTCTTCATTTTGGATTCCTCCTTGATTTCTGTTCTTCATATTCCTCACGGGTGAGGATACCCGCTTGATAGAGGGTATCCAGCTGGTCCCGTTTGGGGCTTGTCTTTCCGGCCGTCCGGGAACGCTTCCAACGCTCCTGCTTTCTCTTTTTCTGGGCGGCGGCGTCCTTTTTCACGGCCCTGGTGGAGACAACCGCCAGCACCACGCACACCGCCAGCGCCACGGCCATAACGCCCTTTGGCGTAAACATGCCAATGGTAGAAAACAGCATACTTCCCATAGATTACGCCTCCGGCGTCTCCTCGCCGTCCTGCGCGTCCTCGTCCTCCTCATGCTCGGTCCGGGCGAAGGAAATGACCTTCACGCCCTCCTCCAGATTCATGAGCTTAACCCCCTGGGCGGAGCGTCCATAGACACTGATACCCGCCACAGCCATACGGATAATCACACCGGCGTCGTTAATGACCAGGATATCCTCTTCCCCATTGACCACCTTGACGCCCACCACCGGTCCGGTTTTTTCCGTCACCTGATAGCCTTTCAAGCCGAAGCCGCCCCGCCGCTGGGGACCGTCGGCGCGGATATACTCATCCATAGGCGTCCGCTTGCCAAAGCCGTTTTCCGTAACCATAAGCACCTGATGGTCGTACTTGGCCCGAGCCGCGCCGATAACATAATCCCCCGCCCGCAGGGTAATGCCCTTCACACCGTAAGCGTCCCGGCCCATGCACCGCACCTGCGTCTCCAAAAAGGCGATAGACATACCATCGTGGGTGGCAATCAGGATGCACTGCTCTCCGTCGGTCTCCCGGACGCAGATAAGATCGTCTCCCTCGTCCAGGGTAATGCACCGGATACCGGCCTTGCGTGCGGTATTGATCGCCGAAAGCTGAATCCGCTTCACCGTGCCGTTCCGAGTCACCATCGTCAGATATTTGTCCTCGGGGAACTCCCGCAGGTGAATCATGGCGGTAACCTTTTCCTCCTGCTCCACCGGCAAAATGTTCCCAATGTAGCTCCCCTTGGCAGTCCGTCCCGCCTCGGCAATTTGATAACCCTTTTTCCGGTGTACCCGGCCCTTGTTGGTAAAGAAGAGAATAAAATCATGGGTGGAGGCCGTAAAGACCGATTCCACATAGTCCTCTTCCTTCAAGGATTGGGCGGTAATCCCCTTGCCGCCTCTCCGCTGGGCCCTGTAGGTCGAAACGGGGGTGCGCTTGATGTACCCCGCCGCCGTCAGAGTAAAGACGCAAGTCTCCTCCTCGATGAGGTCCTCCACGTCCAAATCGTCCTCCGCAAAGGCAATCTCCGTCACCCGGTCGTCGCCGTACTTGTTGCGAATCTCGGTGAGCTCATCCTTAAGCACCTGCCGCAGCAGCCCCGCATCGCTCAGAAGCCGGTTAAAGTAGGCAATCCGCTCTTCAAGCTCCTTGTATTCCGCCTCCAGCTTCTCCCGATTGAGCCCCTGGAGGGAAATCAGCCGCATATCGCAAATGGCCTGGGCCTGCACATCGTCCAGGCTGAACCGCTCCATGAGCCGCTCTTTGCCGTCGGCGTAGCTGGAGCGGAGAATCTGAATCACCTCGTCAATGTGGTCCTGGGCAATGAGCAGACCCTCCAGCAAATGGGCTCTGTCCTGGGCCTTTTTCAAATCAAACTTGGTCCGCCGGAGAATAACCTCCTCCTGGAAGGCAAGATATTCGTCCAAAATATGCCGCAGCGACAGGATTTTTGGCTGAGATTGGTCATTCACCAAGGCCAGCATATTGATGGCAAAGGTAGTCTGAAGCTGGGTCTGCGCAAAGAGCCGGTTGAGCACCACCTGTGCGTTGGCGTCCTTTTTCAGCTCAATGACAATGCGCATACCGTTCCGGTCGGACTCATCCCGAATACCGGAGATACCGTCCAGCCGCTTGTCCTCCACCTGGTCGGCCATATTTTTAATGAGCATCCGCTTGTTGACCTGATAGGGAATCTCGGTCACGATAATCCGGGTACGGTTGGCCCCAAATTCCTCAAATTCAGTCCGGGCCCGGACCCGGATATGTCCCCGCCCGGTGGCGTAGGCCTGCCGGATACCCGCCCGGCCCATAATCATCCCCCGCGTGGGAAAGTCCGGCCCCTTGACGAACTCCATCAAGTCGTCCAACGTAGCCTCCGGGTTGTCCAGCACGCAGACAGCCGCATCAATGACCTCCCTCAAATTGTGGGGGGGAATATTGGTGGCCATGCCCACGGCAATGCCGCTGGACCCATTGACCAGCAAATTAGGGAACCGGCTGGGGAGTACCCGAGGCTCTTTGCGGCTCTCGTCAAAGTTGGGGTCCCAGTTGACGGTATCCTTCTCGATGTCCCGCAGCATTTCCTGGGAAATTTTGTCCAACCTCGCCTCGGTGTACCGGTAGGCGGCGGGGGGGTCCCCATCCACGGAGCCAAAGTTTCCATGCCCATCCACCAGCGGATACCGCATAGAGAAGTCCTGCGCCAGCCGGACCAAGGCATCATACACGCTTGCGTCCCCGTGGGGGTGATAACGGCCCAGCACGTCGCCCACGCAGGTGGCGGACTTCTTAAAGGGCTTGTCGTGGGTCAGATTATCCTCATACATCGCGTAGAGGATGCGCCGGTGCACGGGCTTGAGCCCATCCCGCACATCGGGCAGGGCCCGCCCTTTGATAACGCTCATGGCATACTCGATGTAGGACTGCTCCATCTCGGGCACCAGCGCGGACGTGACAATTTTTTGGTCGGGGAAACGAATTTCCTCCGGGTCATATTGGGGTTTTTTACTCATTGCATTTATTTCCTCCCTACTCAGAGGCTCCTTTATTTTTATAGCTTATAGATTTTTGAGTGAGTCTCTCGGAACCCTCACGAACTCACAATCCCTCATATCCGTTTTGATGCAAATAAACGCAACTTTAACGTTGTAATTTAGCGTTTCAAATTCAGTCAGGCGGATAATCCAATCAATAGAAAACAATCAGTAATCCAAATTCACCGCATACTTAGCGTTTTTCTCAATGAACTCCTTCCGTGGCTCCACCTTCTCGCCCATGAGCACGGAGAAGGTAGCGTCGGCCAAAACCGCATCGTCCAGCTCAATGCGCTTCAAGGTCCGCCGCCCCGGGTCCATGGTGGTCTCCCAGAGCTCGTGGGGGTTCATCTCGCCCAAGCCCTTAAACCGGTTAATTTCGATTTTCGCGTTAGGATTATCCCCCCGCATTTCCGCAGAAATGGCATCTCGTTCCTCCTCCGAAAAAGCCAGCCGGGTCGTTTTCCCCCTGGTGAGCTTAAACAGGGGCGGCACGGCCGCGTAAACGTACCCCTGTTCAATGAGGGGCCGCATAAACCGGAAGAAGAAGGTCAGCAGAAGAGTACGAATGTGGGACCCGTCCACGTCGGCATCCGCCATAATAATCACTTTATGATACCGCAGCTTATTGGGGTCAAAATCCTCCCCAATCCCCGCCCCCAGGGCGGTAATAACCGGCTGGAGCTTGTCATTCCCATAGACCTTGTCCGCCCTGGCTTTCTCCACGTTGAGCATTTTCCCCCAAAGCGGCAAAATGGCCTGAAATCTGGAATCCCGCCCCTGGGTGGCGGAGCCCCCGGCGGAATCGCCCTCGACGATATAGAGCTCCGTGAGCTCGGGGTTATTCTCATTGCAGTCCCGGAGCTTGTCAGGCATTGCCGCGCCGCCCAGTGCGGTTTTCCGGCGGATGGACTCTCTGGCCTTCCGCGCGGCCTCTCTGGCCCGGTTGGCCATCAGGGCCTTGTCCAGAATGGCCCGCCCCACACCGGGATTTTCCTCCAAAAATTCCTCCAGCTTGTCGCTGACCAGCCCAGCCACCAGGGTACGAATCTCGCTGTTGCCCAGCTTGGCCTTGGTCTGCCCCTCGAACTGGGCGTCGGTGAGCTTGACAGAAATGACGCAGGTAATCCCCTCCCGGCAGTCCTCACCGGAGACTTTTTCCTCGTCCTTCAAAATCTTCATCTTGCGCCCGTAGGCGTTCAGCACGGTAGTCAGCGCCCGCTTAAAGCCCTCCTCGTGCATACCGCCCTCCGGTGTGTGGACGTTGTTGGCAAAGGAAATAATCGTCTCACTGTAACCGTCGTTGTACTGAAAGGCCACCTCGGCCATAGCGTCCTCTTTTTCCCCGGCCATGTAGACCACATTGTTATGAATGGGCGTTTTGGCCCGGTTCAGCCAGGTAACGAACTCCCGAATCCCCCCGGCGTAGTGCATTTCGTCGGACTGTTCCCGACCGGCCCGCCGGTCCACGGTGCGAATGCGCACACCTGCGTTCAGGAATGCCTCTTCCCGCATACGGGTGTGAAGGGTTTCATAATTGTATTCGGTGACCTCGAACATCTCCGGGTCTGGCTTAAAGACCACCTCGGTGCCGTGCCGGTCCGTCTCTCCAACGATACGCATTGGCTGCGTGACCTCGCCGCGAGAAAATTTCATCTCATAAATGTTCCCATCCTTGTGGACCCGGACCTCCAGCCATTCACTCAGCGCGTTGACCACGCTCGCGCCCACACCGTGGAGTCCGCCGGAGACTTTATATCCCCCGCCGCCAAATTTTCCACCGGCGTGGAGAATGGTAAAGACAACCTCCAGGGCGGGTTTTCCGGTCTGCTCCTGGATATCCACGGGGATACCGCGGCCGTTGTCCACCACCGTGATGATATCTCCCTCGTCAATCTGCACGGTGATATCGTCGCAGTGCCCGGCAAGGGCCTCGTCGATGGCATTGTCCACAATTTCATACACAAGGTGATGAAGTCCGCTCTCCGAGGTGGAGCCGATATACATACCGGGACGTTTTCGGACGGCCTCCAGGCCCTCCAGGACTTGAATTTCAGATGCTCCGTACTCGTGGTCCACCTGAGTGGTGGTGTTGTGTAATTCTTCCATAGAAACCTCCATAAACCGCAATCTGCGGATGCTTATCGAAACAGGGAAGCCCTGTTGTTTTCCTATTTAACGGGACAGGCTTTTTACCCGGCTGCGCAGGGTTGCCGTGGACAGCTGGGACAGATAAATTCTCTGTTGGCCTTGCGGAGCCTGGCACAAGATAAAGGATTTCGGCAAGTCCTCGGAGAGGTTCGTGATTTCTCCCCTCTGCTCGGCCTGTTCCAGGGTTTTTCTTGTGCGTATGCTGGAGCTGGTGTTGTCCAGGTCGAAAATGCCGATGACTTCCTTGTGTGGGATAACAGTGGTTTGGCCTAAATCAAGATACATAGGGGGGTCCTTTCGTCTTTCTGGTTTGCTTCTTCCTCGGTAGTCTGGTGGGGTTCGGTGGTTGGTGCTGGCTTTGTTGGGGGCTTCTGCCTCTTCCTCGGTTCTCCCTACGATTCGTTACCTGGTCCCGCCTCCGGCGGGTTACTTTCCAGCGATGGAAAGTAACCAAAGATCGCCGGGCCTGCGGGCCCGGACCCGGGGTCGGGGGGCGGCGGTGGGGGTTACGGGGCTTGCAAATCCTTTGGTTGGTACCCGCCGTTTTGGTCTCCGCCCTCAACACTTCGGCCGCACAGTGCGGCCCCTCGGGCGGATATCCCC
>CAJUDT010000066.1 GCA_910585415.1 uncultured Flavonifractor sp. | reverse complement strand
AACTTTGCCTACTTTCCTTCGCTGGAAAGTAGGCCGCCGGAGGCGGGACCAGCGAGCGACCCGTAGGGAGTACCGAGGAAGAAGCAACCGGTCCAGACCAAGCCCCCCATTAAGTAATAACATACCCCCCACGTACCATTAGCGTCACCGAAGCGGAAGAAGCCTTCACCCCCCGCCCGGAAATCGTCGCCAAATAGAGGTGGTTGGCCGTCAAGGCCCCCCCGGCGGCCAGGGTGCCGCCCCCTGTCATATCCACCAGCCCGGGAGCAGACTCAGCCACGCACACCGCCGTCCCGGTGCGCAACAAAAACTCGCAGGCCCCATTGCCGGTAATGGTCTGCCCGGCGCTCAAGGTAACCACCTGATAAGCGCCGCTTCCATCCCCCGCAGGTACAGAACTCCCCCCGCCGGACAGGCGGAGCTTGTCCTCAACCTCTTTCACGTATTGGTCCACCAGGGCGGACAGCTGCCCCCTCAGCTCCCCCTCCCGCTGGGAAATCCTCTCATCGACCTGCTCCAAAAGCCCAGGGGTCACCTTTTTTTCCAGATAACTGAGCGTCACCAGAGGGTCCCCCTGACTCCCCTGCTGCCCAGCCGCAAGCGCCGCCCCTACCAGGGGCACACACACCAGAGCTGCCGCCGCCAGGCGGATGGTCCACCGACTGCGCTGTTTCATATGTACAACCTTCCTTTCGCGCAGGCGGGACCCCCTTCGGGCCCCGCCCCGCTGTATTTTCCGATATACTTTCTACGGAAAGTATTCTGCCGCTGGACACAAAGTCAAAAACACCCGCCCCAGCAGCCCTATGGAAGTCCCTTCTGCGCCCTTCCCATTCCAGAAAAAGGCTCAGACCATGGTATCCGTATGCAGGCCGAAGCTCACCGCGATGGCGTTATCTACCCGCTGCATCTGCGTCTCGTCCAGCCGCCCCATGTGCTCTCTCAACCGCCGCTTGTCCAGGGTCCTAATCTGCTCCAGCAGGACCACGGAATCCTTGGGCAGGCCGTAAGTTTTGGCCGAGAGCTCAATGTGGGTGGGCAGACGGGCCTTGCCGGTCTGGGACGTAATGGCCGCCGCGATTACCGTTGGGCTGTGGCGGTTGCCCGTGTCATTCTGCACAATAAGCACCGGACGCACACCCCCCTGCTCGCTGCCCACCACAGGGCTCAGGTCGGCATAAAAAATGTCTCCACGTTTGACGCTGTTATCCACAAAAGCTCACACTCCGCCGGAAAATAGTTGCCAACGTCACACCGGTTATACCTATGTAACGCGGTTACTATGATTCTCCCACAGGACGGCGGTATTTATACATCCCTGCGTAAAAAACCCGCAGGGACTTCTATCCCGCCGCCGGCCCGGCCGGTTCCTCCCCGGACCAGTTTATGCCGCCCTCCCCCGAAGGGTGCGCCGCCGCTTACCTCCGATATATGCGCGGCACCCGCGGTGACACCGAACACAAGAGCTCATATTGAATGGTTCCCACCAGTCCGGCGGCCTCCTCAATGGGCGCCTGTGTTCCAAAGACCTCCGCCACATCGCCGGGGCGTACCGCCAGACCGGTCACGTCCACCATACACATATCCATACACACCCGGCCCACAATGGGGCACCGCTGTCCGCCCAGCCACACGCCGCCCCGATTGGACAGCAGACGGCTCAGGCCGTCGGCATAGCCCAGGGGGAGCACCGCTAAAGTACGCTCTTCCTCCAGCCGGGCCGTACAGCCGTAGCTGACGCAGGTTCCCCCCGGCAGAGTCCGCACCGCCGCCACGCGGGTAAACAGCCGCATCACCGGGGCCAGTCCCGGTCCGTCCAGCCCCTCGCAGGCCGGGTCCGGGTAGTGGCCGTACAGGGCAATTCCCGGACGCACCATATCCAAATGGGTACAGGGATAGGATAACACAGCCGCGCTGTTGGCGCAATGCCGCAAGGCAAATTCCACGCCTCTCCCCTTCAGACCGTCCAGCAAGTCCAGAAAGCGGGTAAACTGGCCCATGGTATAGTCCTCATCGCCGTCGGCGGCGGCAAAGTGGGTAAAGATACCCTCTGCCTCCAGGCCGGGCAGAGCGGCAGCGGCGGCAATTTCCTCCACGGCCCGCTCCAGGTGGGCCCCATCGCAGAGAAAGCCCAGACGGGACATGCCGGTGTCCGCTTTCACATGAATCCGCAGCCGTTTTCCCACTCCTGCCGCCGCGGATGAAAGAGCTCTGGCGCTGTCCAGGTCCCCTACGGTCTGGGTCACGTCCAGGTCCAGCAGGTCCCGCCAGCGGCTGGGCGGTGTGACGCCCAAAATCAAAATGGGCAGGCCGATTCCCCCCTGACGGAGCCGGGCGGCTTCCTCCAGGCAGGCCACCGCCAGGCAGTCCGCACCCCATTCCTCCAGGCACCGCGCAGTCTCTAGGGCTCCGTGGCCGTAGGCGTCCGCCTTGACCACCCCCAGAAACCGGCATCCGGCGGGCAGCAGGGCCCGCAAGGTACGATAATTGTGCGCCAGACTGGGCAGGTCAATCTCCGCCCAGGTGCGCGTCTCCCGGTTCTCCATGAAAGCAGTTCTCCTTTTTTCCATTGTCTCGCGGTCTTGATTATACCGCAAACCCGCCGCTTGGGCAAGTCGGAAACGCGCCCCCCAGTCTTTTTAGCAGATTTTAATGCAGTGTTCATAAAATTTAGAAAGACAAACCGGTCAAAAGCGTATATAATAGGGTCAGAAAGCGGGACCGGAGCGGTTCCATCCAACCTCACACCAAATCGTAAAGGAGTATCATTATGTGGGAAGATTTAGGTAAGACATTGGTAGACGTGGCCTATGCCGGCGTTGGGGCCGTGGTCCTGGTGGCCGAGCAGGCCGGGAAGCTGGGCAAGGTCCTGGTCGAGCGCGGCGAGGAAGCCGTGGACCGGGCGGGCCGGTACAGCGAGGAGCTCCATCAGAAGGTTCAGGACGACATCCAGCGCCGCCGGGACGAGGCCCTGGACGGGAAAATCTCCAGCATGGACGCCCAGCAGCGGGAGGACCTGCGCCGCCGCCTGGACGAGCTGGACGAAATCGAGCGTCAGGCCGCCGAGATGCAGGCAGACGCGGAGGACTCTGGCGTCACCGAAATCCACGGCGGACCCCAGGACCAGGACGACGATATCTTTCAATGAGCTCGCGCAGAACACCCCCGCCGGAAATCCGGCGGGGGTGCCTTTTCTTTTAGGATTGACTACAGCAGCCCGGTGCTGCGTTGTATCATGTAGAATGCAAATACCGTAAAAATAACACCAACTACACCATGAATAACAACATTTTTGAGGCCTTTTGGTGTCCGCTCTTTGATGTACACGGCATAGACACTAAAAGACATAACCGCCTTACGAATGCCACATAGGAATACACCTCGTTTCCTTCCTATCTAATTATAGAATAACCTATGCGCGGTCAAAAGTCAACAAAAATTTTGTATATAACGTCCTGTTTGTCCAAATAAAGAAGCCTTTTATTATCAATTTATACAACAGCTTATAATGCATACAAGGTCCCCGCCTGCGTTGCTTACAGGCGGGGACCTTGTGTTTGGTTCTCTTTCTATGACCGTGCAAATTCCGTAAAGCGGCACTGAATCACCGTAAAACCGTCCTGAGAAAGCTCCCCCCGGACCAGGGCGTGGGTTTCGCTGTCGAACCACAGGGAGCACTCCTGCCCCACTCCGGCGGTTCCCTCCGGGTCCCGGCAGACGATTCGCAGAAGCTCCGCTTCCTCCACCGTCTCCATGCCGCACTCGGCCATAAAGCCCTTCTGGGCGTAGCGGAGCAGGGCTGGTATCGCGTCCACGGGACTCATGCCGCTGTCATTCAGGGCCCCGGTTTCCCAGCGGACCCCGTCATACTCCAAAGCCGTCTCCTTGTCCCGAATGCGGGCGGTAATCCCCGCCAGCTCCGCCGGGGCGGTGAGGGTGAGCACCGTCTCTCCGTCCTTCTCATAGGATACCTGGATGGTGTACTCGTACACCCGCTGTCCATAGTCGGCGGTGACCTCCATCACGGCCTCCAGGGCCGTCATGTCCAAAAACTCCCCCCGGATGACCAGGGCCAATTCTTCCGCAGGACTTCCCTTTGCCTCCCCCGCCCCGCCGCAGGCGGACAGGAGCAGGACAAGCAGCATCATTGGTACGCACATCCGCAGACGGCGCACAGGCTTCCCCCCTAATTCTCAAATTCCTTCAGCAGCTCGGGCAGGACCTCCACCATGTCGCTGGGCGTCATGCCATACTCCCCCTTTTCCCGGGCGCAGCGGTCCCCCGCCGCCCCGTGGAGCCACACGGCCATGGGCACCGCCTGCCGGGCGGGCAGGCCCTGGCCCAGCAGGGACACCAGCATCCCCGCCAGCACGTCCCCGCTGCCCCCCTTGGCCATACCGGGATTGCCGGTGGTGTTCAGGAAGGCCGTGCCGTCGGGAAAGGCCGTAATGGTGCAGTGCCCCTTGAGCACCAGACAGCACCCGTGCTCCTGGGCAAAGGTCCGGGCGGCCCCCAGCCGGTCCCCGCCGCTCAAATCCCCGCCCAGCCGGGCGAACTCCCCGTCGTGGGGGGTGAGGACGGTAAACAGGCCCTGCCGGGCGTCCAGTACATCTATATGTCCCTCCAGGGCATTTATGCCGTCGGCATCCAGAACCACCGGAAGGCGCATCTCCCGCAAAAACTGGCGGACCACGGCGCTGACGCCGTTCCCCCGGCCCAGGCCGGGCCCAATCAGGCACACGCCGCAGGCAGAGCTGTGCTCCAGAGCGCCCTGCGCGGCCTCCAGGGAGAGCTGACCCTCCTTCCCGGCGGGCAGGGGGTGGGGCATGGCCTCCTCCAGCTTGGCGGCCACGACACTCCAGGCGGGCTGCGGAACCCCTACGGCCACCAGCCCCGCCCCGGTGCGCACAGCCGCACGGGCCGCAAAGACCGGAGCTCCGGTATAGCCCACACTGCCCCCCAGGATATAAACCTTGCCAAAATCCCCCTTGTGGGCGTCCCTGGCCCGGTGTGGGAGGTGAATATCTCCCCCGTCCACCGCCTGGACCAGGCAGTTTATACCGGCAGTCAAATGGTCCGGGATACCAATTGGCGCTGTGATGAGCCGCCCGGTGTGGAGGCCTCCCTTGCCCACATAATGCCCCGCTTTGGCACAGGTGAAGGTCACAGTCGCCGCCGCCCGGACCGCCTCCCCCAGAACGCGGCCGGTGTCGGCCTCCACACCGCTGGGGATATCGGCGGAAACCACCGGCACGCCGCTGCGGTTCATCAGGACCACCGCCGCCAGGGCGTCCCCCTGTAAGTCTGTATTCAGGCCAATGCCAAATATGGCGTCCACCAAAACATGGCAGCTCAACGCCCAAGCGGTCTGGGCCGGGTCCGCCGGGTCATAGGGCTCCAGCTTCCCCCCCGCATGGACCAATCTGGCCTCCATGGCGCGGGTGTCGGGGGTCAGCTTGTCCCGCGCCCCCACCAGGAAGCACCGGACGGCGTACCCCGCCTCCAGCAGCAGCCGGGCGCAGGCCACGCCGTCGCCGCCGTTGTTGCCGGGGCCGCTGAACACCGCCGCCCGCAGGGGCTCTCCGGGGACGGGCGGGCCCTTGGTATAGGTACAGGCGGCTGTTCCCTCCGGGGTAATGATGCTGACCTCTCCCCGGACCTCCGGCAGGAAAAGCCCCTTGCCGGACACCGGCTCGCGGGCTTCCTCCGCCAGCTCCATCGCGGTTTCCGCCAGGGCCTCCGCCGCCCGCTCCATCAAATCGGTGGAGGGAATGCCCTCCTCGTGTATCGCGGCCCGGTCCAGGTCCCGCATCTGCTGGGACGCGGCAATCCATCTCATTGGTTCGTTACCTCCTCACCGGCTTCCCCCAGCCCGGCGGCGGCGCAGGGGGTGAAGTCCACCCGCCGGTACAGCACCGTACCCAGGAGCAATATCAGAAGGTTGCTGATGTTCATTGCGTACCATACGCCGCTGGCCCCCACCGCCGTAAAATGCCGGAAAAAGGTGAGAATCGGCAGGCGGATTACCCACAGGCGGCAGGTGGACATCAAAAAGGCATAGCTGGTCTTTCCCGAACCGTTGAACACCCCCAAATAGTTCTGAAACAGGGCCATCAGCGGCTGGGTGAGCAGCACCCAGAACAGGTACTCCAGAGCGGCGGCCTGGGTGGCGGCATCGTTGCTCAGAGCCGCCACCGTCCATGAGCGCAGGGGGTAGAGCAGCAAACTCCCCGCCACCGCCATGAGGAAGGCGGTATTCCGGCTGACAAGGTAGGCCTGCCGGGCCCGCTCGCTGTTGCCCGCGCCGATGTTCTGCCCCACAAAAGCCGCCAGCACCGAACCCAGCGCCAGAACCGGCATCAGGAGCATATTGGAAACCTTGTTGCCAATGGAGAAGGCGGCGGAAATTTCGTCTCCATAGCTGAGGATAATCCCCTGAAGCACCAGGAAGCCCAGGGAGCTCAGGGCCTGACTGGAGGCCGCTGGAGCGGCCAGGCGGCACAGACGCCACAGCACCGGTCCATGTACCCGCAGGTGACGGAGCTCCAGAGGCATAGGCTGGTCCGGGTGGAACAGCAGGAGCAGGCAGAAGGGCGCTACCGCCACATTCCCCAGCACCGTGGCCAGGGCCGCGCCGAACACCCCCAGGCCCAGGACTTGGACAAATACACCGGTGAGGATGATGTTCAACACCACCGCCGTCACCGACAGAAGCACCGGCGTCAAGGTGTCCCCTCTGGCCTGCCGGATGGCCTGGAAGGCGAAAAACAGGAAGGTGAACACCAGCTCAAAGGAGCGGGTGCGCACATAGGACACCGCGCACTCCAGTACTCCCCCTTCCGCCCCCATGAGGCCCATGACCCCCGGGGCAATCAGGTAGAGCAGCAGGTTGAGCCCCACCCCGAACAGGAGGGCAATCACTGTCAGCACACCGGCGTTTTCCTTGGCCCGTTCCTCCCGTCCGGCCCCCAGGAGCTGGCTCACCGCCGCCACACCGGCCACGCCAAAGCCCACCTGGAAGGAGGCAAAAATATTCAGCAGGGGCCAGGCCAGCGCCACCCCCGCCTGCGCGGATACAGAGTTTGCCATCTGGCCGATAAAATAGGTATCCACCAGCTCGTTGAAGGCCTTCATAAAGTTGGCCCCGAACACCGGCAGGGTCAGAATCAGAAAGGCTTTGTACAGATTGGGCTCCCGGAGCAGCAGCTCCGACCGGTCGCGCTTCACAGGGCCTCAGCCCCCTGGAGCAATATTGGACAATACATGATGTTCCTCACTCCTTTGGTTTCCATTCTATTCTAGCACAGGCCCGCCGCCGGTTCAATCGTTTTTCGCAGGTTTGTATTCTCCCGACAAAATGTGCGGGAGTCCTTGCATAACGCTTCCAAAAGGTTTAAGATATGCAGTGCAACACGCGGGGGGCTTTCCGCCCCTGAAAGGATGAGCTGTTTTGAATATCATCATCGTGGGAGACGGCAAGGTGGGCTATACCCTGGCCGAGCACCTCTCCCAGGAGGAACACAACGTCACCATTGTAGACACCAACGACGAGGCCCTCCGCCGTGCCTCTGAGGCTCTGGACGTCATGTGCGTCAAGGGCAACGGCGCCACCGTCTCCGCCCTGAAGGAGGCCGGCGCCGGCGCTGCCGACGTGATTATCGCCGCCACCAGCCTGGACGAGGTCAATATGATCTGCTGCCGCACCGCCAAGCGCCTGGGGGCGCAGTACGCCATCGCACGGGTGCGCAGTGTGGAGTATGCCCTGGAGCTGTCGGTCCTCAAGCAGGACTTGGGCATCGACATGGTCATCAACCCGGAAAACGCCACCGCGATAGAAATCGCCCGGCTGCTCCGCTTCCCCTCGGCCGCCAACATTGAAACCTTCTACCGGGGCCGGGTGGAGCTCATGGGCT
This sequence comes from uncultured Flavonifractor sp., assembly GCA_910585415.1. Lineage (GTDB taxonomy): Bacteria > Bacillota > Clostridia > Oscillospirales > Oscillospiraceae > CANAAV01. Next base: position 5,423 of record CAJUDT010000066.1, on the reverse strand, counting down.
TCCGGGTGCAGCCGGAGGATTTCTTTGTGGGCCATCCCCTGTCCGCCTCCTCCAGGCAGATTCGGGAGCTGCCCATGCTCTTCTGTGCCGCCGAGCGGGGGGAACAGGTTATCATCCCCGACGGCTCCTTCGTCCCCCAGGCGGAGGACCGGCTGTACCTGATTGGCCAGCCCACGGGCCTCACCGATTTCTTCAAGCTCCTGGGGCGGTATACCCCCAAGGTCAAGAAGGTCTTTATCATCGGCGGCGGGCGCATCACCCACTACCTGACCACCATTCTGGAGCGGCTGGGCATGAAGATTAAGATTGTGGAGAAGAGCATGGAGCGCTGCCTTCACCTGTCAGAGGTCCTCCCCCACACCACGGTCCTCCATGGGGATGGCACCGACCAGGAGCTGCTGGAGCAGGAGGACGTTGTCAACTCCGACGCCTTCATCGCCCTCACCGACCGGGACGAGGACAACCTCATCATCTCCCTGTACGCCATGCAGCAGGGCCTGAAAAAGGTGGTCGCCAAGTGCAACCGGGAGAATTACGCGGGCATCGCCCAGTCGGTGGGCCTGGACAGTGTCATTTCCCCCAAGCTCATCACCGCCAACCACATCCTCCAGGTGGTCCGGGGTATGCAGAACTCCAAGGGGAGCGTCATGAACGCCCTCTACCGCATCGCTGGGGGCCACGCGGAGGCCATGGAGTTCGAGGTCAACGACACCACCCGCAATCTGGGCATACCCCTGAAGGATTTGAAGCTGAAAAAGGGCATCCTCATCGCCGTATTGGTCCACCAGGGCCGGGTTATTATCCCCGACGGCTCTTCCTCCATTCAGAAGGGGGACACCGTTATCATCGTCTCCCGGAACCACGGCATTTTGGACATCAACGACATCTATGAGGAATCCCGGCTGGATATGGGGGCGGCGCAATGAATTTTCGGCTGGTGTTCAAGCTCACGGGCAAGGTGCTCTTGGTGGAGTCCTGCGCCATGGTGCTCCCCCTGCTGGTGGGCTTCTTCTATGGGGACAACCCCATGCCCTTCCTGGCGACCATCCCTCTGCTGGCGGCGGTGGGGCTGGTTCTGGCCCACATCCAGAGCGACGACCACTTCTTTCCCCGAGAGGGCTTTTTCGCCGTGGCCCTCATCTGGCTGCTGATGGGGGTCTTCGGGGCCCTGCCCTTCTACCTGTGCGGACGCATTCAGCCGGAGCTGGGGCTTTTTCAGACCTACGTTGACTGCTTTTTTGAGGCCGTCTCCGGCTTCACCACCACCGGGGCCTCTATTCTCACGGAGATAGAGCCCCTTCCCCACAACATTCTGTTTTGGCGCTCCTTCATCCACTGGATGGGGGGCATGGGGGTGCTGATTCTGGCCATTGCCCTGCTGCCCGGCCTGGGGGCCCGGACCCTCCACCTGATGAAGGCCGAGAGCCCCGGCCCCGTCGTCAGCAAGCTGGTGCCCAAAACCAGCCAGTCCTCCAAGATCCTGTACGGCATCTACTGCGCCCTCACCGCCATTGAGGTCCTGTGTCTGCGCCTGACGGGTATGCCCTGGTTTGACTGTCTGGTGAACTCCTTCGCCACGGCGGGCACCGGCGGCTTCGCCGTGCGGAACACCTCCATTGCCGCCTACGGCAGTCCCGCCGCGGAGATTATCATCACCGTCTTTATGCTCCTGTTCTCCATTAATTTCTCCATGTACTTCCTTCTGCTCTGCGGCAAGGCGCGGCAGGTCTTTGCCAGCGACGAGCTGCGGTTCTTCCTCTGCGTGGTGGCGGGGAGCATCTTCCTCATCACCCTGAACACCCAGCGGCTCTATCCCACCATTGGTGAGGCCCTCCGGCACGCCGCCTTTCAGGTGGGCTCTATCATCTCCACCACCGGCTTCTCCAGTGTGGATTTTAATTTGTGGCCGGAGTTTTCCCGGGTATTGTTGGTCCTGCTGATGTTCATCGGGGCCTGCGCCGGGTCCACCGGCGGCGGGCTCAAGTGCTCCCGCGTCCTGCTCCTGTTCCGGTGCATCGGCCGGGAAATCCGGCAGGTCATTCACCCCCGCTCCGTCAACGTGGTTAAGCTGGACGGCCGGGTGGTGGAAGAGGACGCCCTGCGCTCGGTCCATATCTTCTTTGCCGCCTACATGTTCATCACCCTGTTGGGCACCCTGGCGGTGGCGGTGGACAATTTCACCTTTGGCACCTCCTTTACCGCCGTGGTGGCCTGCATCAGCAACATCGGACCGGGCTTGGAAATGGTGGGTCCCATGGGTAATTTTTCCGCTTTCTCTCCCCTGTCCAAAGTTGTGCTCTCCATGTGCATGATTATCGGGCGCTTGGAAATTCTCCCGGTCCTGGTCCTGTTTAGCAAAAACGCCTGGAAACGCTCCTGATTTTCATATTATTTTTGTGCAAAGTGTCAAATCCTCGGATTTGGCACTTTTCTTTTGGAAGTAACTCTTGCAATGAAGCCGCACTTTGCGTTAAAATTAACCTATCCAAGAGGGAAGGAAGCTCCAGCTTATGGAGCTCACAACAACACGAAGGAGCTGGTTAACTTGTTGGAAAACCTGTTTTGGCTCGGCTTAGTGGGAGCCGGCGTCGCGCTGGTATTCGCCTGGGTCCAATGTCAGAAGGTCATGAAGTTCTCCGAGGGTACGGAGCGGATGCAGAAACTGGCTGCCTCCATTCGTTCCGGCGCAAACGCCTACCTGCGGCGGCAGTATACCACGGTTGCGAAAATTTTCGTGGTGGTCTTTGTCGTCCTGCTGGTGCTGGCGGGCGTCCGGCTGCTGGATAACTGGTTCATCCCCTTTGCGTTCTTGACCGGCGGCATTTATTCCGCCCTGGCGGGCTTCATCGGCATGAAAATCGCCACCTCCGCCAACGCCCGCACCGCCAACGCCGCCCATGAGAGCCTCAACCGGGGCCTCAATGTGGCCTTCTCCTCCGGCGCGGTCATGGGCTTTACGGTGGTGGGCCTGGGCCTGCTGGATGTGTCTGTCTGGTTCCATATTTTGAAGTACGTGGCCGGATACGGCCCGGAGCATATCGCTCAGACGATGGTCATGTTCGGTATGGGGGCCTCCTTTATGGCCCTGTTCGGCCGGGTGGGCGGCGGCATCTTCACCAAAGCCGCCGACGTGGGCGCCGACCTGGTGGGCAAGGTGGAGGCCGGCATCCCTGAGGACGACCCCCGCAACCCCGCCACCATCGCCGACAACGTGGGCGACAACGTGGGCGACGTGGCCGGCATGGGCGCGGACCTGTACGAGTCCTATGTGGGCTCCATTCTGGCCACCTTTGCCCTGGGGGCCTCCGCCTATGCCGCCGACGGCCTCACCTGGAACGCCATGCTCCTGCCGCTGATTATCGCGGTGGTGGGCGTGCTGTGCTCGGTGCTGGGCACCTTCCTCATCCGCACCAAGGAGGACGCCACGCAAAAGTCTCTGCTGGCCACCCTGCGCAAGGGTACGTATACCGCCGCTCTGCTGGCCGCCGTCATTGCCGCCCCGGTGACCTACTACATCATGGGCACCTGGGGTCCCTACATCGCCATCGTGGCCGGGCTGATTGCCGGGTGTGCCATCGGCTATTTTACCGAGTACTACACCTCTGATACCTATAAGCCCACCCAGGGTCTCGCCGCCGCCACCGAGACCGGCGCGGCCACCACCATCATCGGCGGTATTTCTCTGGGTATGCTCTCCACCGCCGCCCCCATTCTGATTATCGGCGTGGCTATCATCGTCTCCTTTGTAGCGGCGGGCGGCTCTCTGACCACCGGGGCGGAGAATTACACCGAGCTCTTCTCCAAGGGCCTCTACGGTATCGGAATCGCCGCAGTGGGAATGCTCTCCACCCTGGGCATCACCCTGGCCACCGACGCCTATGGCCCCGTGGCCGACAACGCAGGCGGCATCGCCGAAATGAGCGGCCTGGGCGAGGAGGTCCGCAACCGCACCGACGCTCTGGACTCCCTGGGCAACACCACCGCCGCCACCGGCAAGGGTTTTGCCATCGGCTCCGCCGCCCTGACCGCCCTGGCCCTGCTGGTATCCTATGTGGACGTGGTTAAGACGAAGGTGGACTACGTGCTGGATTTGGCCCTGACCAACCCCGCCGTGCTGGTGGGTATCTTCGTGGGGGCTATGCTGACCTTCGTGTTTGCCGCCCTGACCATGAGCGGCGTGCAGCGGGCCGCTCAATCCATCGTGGTGGAGGTCCGGCGGCAGTTTCGGGAGATTTCCGGCATCATGGAGGGAACCACAGACCCGGATTACGCCTCCTGCGTGGATTTGTGTACCAAGGGCGCTCTGCGGGAAATGGTGGTGCCCTCCCTGCTGGCCATCGTGGTGCCTGTCCTTCTGGGCCTCATCCTGGGGCCCGAGGCCGTGGTGGGCCTGCTGGGCGGCGTCACGGTTACCGGCTTCGTGGTGGCCGTGTTCATGTCCAACGCGGGCGGCGCTTGGGACAACGCCAAGAAGTACATCGAGGCCGGGCACCATGACGGCAAGGGCTCCGACTGCCACAAGGCCGCCGTCATCGGCGACACCGTGGGCGACCCCTTCAAGGACACCTCCGGCCCCTCTCTGAACATCCTCATCAAGCTCTGCTCCACCGTTTCCATCGTGTTCTCCGGCCTTGTGGCCACGGTGAGCTCCTTCATTCTGTAATAACGCGGAAAAAGCGCCTCTGCTCTATAAATGCAGAGGCGCTTTTGTTTTACAGTCCGCTGTACCGGACACTGTTGAATATACTGATACCGTTTCTCAGCCGCGTCGGCGATATACTTTTCTGTGGCGTCAAAATGACTTTCATGGGTACCAAGGGATACGGGCAGAAAAGAACCCCGCCCAAGCGCTGCATGGGCAGGGTTCTGGTAGTGCGGTTTTTTACTTGTGGTCCACACCGTTCATGTGCCGGATGAGGTCCAGCACCTTGTTGGAGTAACCCCACTCGTTGTCGTACCAGGAGACGACCTTCACGAAGGTGTCGGTCAGGGGGATGCCGGCGCCCTTGTCGAAGATAGAGGTGCGGGGATCGCCCAGGAAGTCGGAGGAAACCACGGCATCCTCGGTGTAGCCCAGAACGCCCTTCAGCTCGCCCTCGGAAGCCTTCTTCATGGCGGCGCAGATCTCGTCATAGGTGGCGGGCTTCTCCAGGTTCACGGTCAGGTCCACCACGGACACGTCCAGGGTGGGCACACGCATGGACATACCGGTCAGCTTCTTGTTCAGCTCGGGAATAACCTTGCCCACGGCCTTGGCAGCGCCGGTGGAAGAGGGAATAATGTTGCCGGCAGCGGCACGGCCGCCGCGCCAATCCTTCTTGGAGGGGCCGTCCACGGTCTTCTGGGTGGCGGTGGTGGAGTGGACGGTGGTCATGAGGCCGTCCTTGATGCCCCAGTTGTCGTTGAGGACCTTGGCGATGGGG